>JABHUE010000069.1 GCA_018672825.1 Pseudomonadota bacterium
AGTGGCCTAAACATCGATACTCCACCATCGCGGGTTTTGTTGAGCCTGGAGAGAGTGCGGAACAAGCCGTGGTTCGCGAAGTCGCTGAAGAAACTAACATCAACGTTTTATCTGCCCACTATCATTCCTCTCAGCCCTGGCCGTTTCCCGGCTCTTTGATGCTTGGCTATCATGCGACAGCACCAAAAACTCAAATATCGCTTAATGATCAAGAACTTGAGGATGCCCAATGGCTGTCTCGTGAGGAGATAATCACTCGTTTACGTCAGGGATTATTCGTTCCGCCCCCCAAGATATCGATCTCATTTCGGTTGATCGAGGATTGGTTTAATCAGTCTGCTACGGTTCCCTTGAAAACATTGCTCCATGAGTCCGGCACGTCAGATTTTTAAGGGTATTGCGTAACTTGCGCTTGCGGATACAATGCGCACAGGGACATCGAATAATCGTGTGCCCGTTTATGGTTGTTTTTGTTTTTGTTTGTAGTCACCCTAGTGGAGGAGTTCATGTCGGAAAGACATAATGGAACCGTTAAATGGTTCAATGAGAGAAAAGGCTTTGGCTTTATTGAGCAGGAAGGTGGAGATGATGTATTTGTGCACTATCGAGAGATTAGAGGCGATGGATTCAAAACACTGAACGAAGGTCAGCGTGTTGAGTTCACCCTTACGACCCGTGACAAGGGTCCTGCTGCGGAAGACGTTACTCCCGTCGATTGATCTGGTGCTTGCCGGCTGTATTTGTTTGCAGCCAACAACGCAAAACTTCTCATCGTACTTATGAGCGTCTTCGCTCGTTAGCATTATGCTGAAGTTTTTCTGTATCAGTTTTCTTGCCCTCGGTGCCGGGCTTGCGTTAATCGCAAGCACCGGCCTCGTTGCTGTGCTGCTCAACAGCTCAGGGCTTCCCCTTGTTTCTTTCTCCGCCGTCATATTAGCGCTGACCTTCGCCTCGCTGGCCGGCATGATCGGTATTATTGGTCTCGCACGGGCGGTGCCCGAGAATCCGGATCTTACGAACGAAACGCCTTCAAGTCCCGACTGGCGATCCAGTATCCAGCATCTTTCCGGCCTAACAACCTATCTGGGGGTTCCACTCGGCCATTTACTCGGGCCCTGGATCACCTGGCTCATCTGGCGACGCCACGCGCCCTGGCTTGATACCAACGGACGCGCCGCGCTTAACTTCGCGTTAACGATTAGTATTTTTTACGTCAGCTGCCTGATCTTGGTTTTCTTTTTTATCGGCTTTATTTTGCTCGGCCTGCTGATGGTGTTTCACATCTGGGTCTTGGTCCGAAATGCGTGGCGGGCCTCAGTCAACCTGCCGGCCCGTTATCCGCTGTCAATTAATTTTCTGCGTTAAATCGAAGCAAATACGTCCTTCGCAGCCGATATCGTTTCGTCGATCTCACGATCGGTATGCGTAATCGAAACAAAGCCTGCTTCAAATGCAGATGGCGCCAGGTAAATTCCTTTTTGCAACATGCCATGAAAAATTCTTGAGAATTTTTCCGTATCACAATTCATCACGTCGCTAAACGATGTGACCTTATCGGCCTCGGTAAAGAACAAACCAAACATCCCACCCACCGATTCAGTTGCCATAGGCACCCCCGCCTGAATTGCGGCGTCAGATAAGCCTTTAACGAGTCTCTCCGTTTTTTCAGTCAACTCTTCGAAAAAACCGTCTTTGGAGATTTTCTTCAACGTTGCGATTCCAGCGGTCATCGCGAGCGGGTTGCCGGAAAGCGTACCCGCCTGATAAACGGGCCCTAGCGGCGCAAGTTCAGCCATGATTTCGGCTTTTCCGCCAAAAGCACCAACCGGCAGGCCACCGCCCAGCACCTTACCAAGAGTCGTGAGATCGGGTCGAATACCGTAAAGACCCTGAACCCCTCCCAGCCCAACGCGAAAACCGGTCATGACTTCATCAAAGATAAGCACCGCACCACTTTGATCACATGCCGTGCGCAGGGCTTCAAGAAATCCTGGCGCGGGGGCAATGCAGTTCATATTTCCGGTCACGGGCTCAACGATTACCGCAGCAATCTGATCGCCCTGCTCGGCAAAGATTTGCTTCACCTCTTCTATATTGTTGTACTCAAGTGTTAGCGTGTGACGTGCAGCATCCGCGGGCACCCCCGGTGATGTCGGTATTCCAAGCGTTAGCGCGCCCGACCCCGCCTTGACCAACAAACTGTCTGAGGCGCCGTGATAACAGCCCTCAAACTTAATTAGCGTATCCCTACCCGTAAAACCACGGGCCAGTCGAATCGCGCTCATCGTCGCTTCTGTGCCTGAGTTGACCATCCGCACCTGGTCCATTGACGGCACGGCTGCACACACAAGATTGGCTAACTGGGTTTCAAGTGCTGTCGGCGCGCCATAGCTCAAGCCGTTTTCAGCCGCGTGCTGAACGGCTGCAACAACATCAGGATCCGCATGGCCCAGAATCATTGGGCCCCATGAGCCTACATAGTCAATATAGCGTTTCCCATCAACACCGTATAGAAAAGGGCCCTGAGCGCGATCGATAAAAACAGGAGTGCCGCCAACCGATTTAAAAGCACGCACAGGAGAATTAACCCCGCCGGGAATAACCTTACAGGCACCATCAAACAGGTTCTCGTTCGTGTCACTCATAGAAAGCTCCATCAATTAAATTTTGTTTTGTCAGATCGGTTTTTGAATAAATTATTCGACTCGCTTGGGATAGAATTCGAGCCTTCAGACTTTCAAACTTTTTTCCTAATGGCGAATCGAACATTCATGTGCATTATCTGTGGCTTAGTTTACGACGAAGCGGAAGGCTGGCCTGAAGACGGAATTGCAGCCGGCACTCGCTGGGAGGACGTTCCCGAAGATTGGCAATGCCCAGACTGCGACGCGACCAAAGCTGATTTTGAGATGATCGAAATTTAACCACCGCTCGCTCCGGAGTCGACCCGCCTTTTATGATAACGCTGCAAGCTCATCCGCCGAAATAATGAATACCACCGACTCTTCGTTCTCTGACATGAGCCAAGTAAACGGCGTTTTTACATAGGCGGTTTCTAATGCCTGCTGGGCGCTACCTGCTTCAACCACCAAGAATCCTTTTGGACTGAGGTGATCTGCCGCCTCCTTGAGCAGGCGTTGAATGAAATCCAACCCGGTCTGGCCGCCGCAAAAAGCCAGCTCAGGCTCGTAGTGGTACTCTTTCGGAAGCGCTCTCATCAACTCATCGCTCACATAAGGTGGATTACAAACGATGAGGTCATATTTTTTATTACCGATTCCGGAAAAAAGATCGCCTTCGATCATCTGAACTCTTTTTTCGACACCAAAGCGTTCAACATTGAGTCTCGCAACGTCGAGCGCCTCTTGGCTTAGATCGCTCGCATCAACCGTTGCCTCTGGAAACGCGAGCGCTAGAGAAACCGCAATACACCCACCGCCAGTACAAAGATCCAGTATCGCACTCACGTTCTCAGTAGCGAGCCAAGGATCAAAGCGATCAGGAATCCACTCCCCAATATGAGAACGCGGAACAATCGCACGGGAATCAATGAAAAACTCATGACCGGCGAACCATGCTTTATTGACTAAATACGCCAACGGTTGGCGAGTCTCAATTCGCTTGCTCAAAAGGTCATGGACCGAATCCATTTGGTGCTCAGTCAAATCCTGTGTCCAAGGAATATCATCAGCGCCAGCGTCGAAACCCAGCGCCTCAAGCACAAGCCATACCGCTTCATCGAAAGCATTGTCTGTTCCGTGCCCAAAAAAAAGATTGGCGTCTTCAAGATCTTGAGCCACCTGATCAACTTGTACTTCCAATTTCATTCTTTTTATTTACTCACTGACGGGCTAGGACGTCTCGAACTGCCTGAACCATCGTTTGAACCGATTCATCATGCTTGATCAGCTGTATCACCTCGCCTTTTGTATCAATAAGATAAGTCGACGCTGAATGATCAATCGTATATCCCATCGCAGAATCTGGGATATCAACTCTGTTGTACAACACATAAAACTGCTTAGCGACTGCCGCTACTTCATCTGGGCTGCCGGTCACTCCGGTGATTCTTTTATCAAAAAACGCGGCATATTCCGAAACCCGAATCGGGGAGTCTCTTTCGGGATCCACACTCACAAACAGACCCGCTACTTTTTCAACTTCCCCGGGGTTCAATGCATTAAAAACCGCGCTCATTCGAGAAAGATCAGTGGGGCAAACATCGGGGCACGCTGTAAATCCAAAAAACAGCATTACCACTTTGCCCCGATAGTCGTTCATCGAGACGGGCCCCGATGCAGACATTAATGTGAAATCGCCGCCCAATTGTGCGTACGGATTGGGCGGCGACCCAAAACGCTGCTGCAGCATTAAACCACCTAAAACGCTGAAGACCACCGCAACGCCCATCAGTGTTATACGCCAAGACCAGGGCCAATATCGATTCACTAACTAATCACCGTTCAGAATATTTAGACGAATCGAATCAGTCGTCATGATCCTTATCTTCGTGGTCATCATCGTGGCTATGATCGTGACCGCTGTGATCTTCTGCAGTGCCTGCCATCTGAACGATAGCCTCAACTAGCACCCGCTCACCATCGGCGAGCTCAAGTTCAATAGTCACCACCTTATCCAGTTCAAGCGTACGAGTCAGTCCAATTAGCATAATACTAAAACCACCGGGTGCGAGCACGGCCTCCCCTTTTGCTGGAAGCGGAATCGAATCCACACGCCCCATCTTTGTTACGCCATCTTCCATCCTGTGACTGTGCAGCTCCACCGCACTTGCAACATCCGAATATGCCGCCACGATCGCACTATCTTTATCGCCGTGATTTACCAAACCCAAAAAAGCAACGCTGACCGCTTGCCCGGGGGGTACCATCCTGACCATTGGCGCATGAACTTCGAATGTCCCGGCCCATACCGAAAACCCCACCATATAAAGAACGACCGCGAAAGAAAATGAAATCTTTCTATTCATTTTTGCCTCCAAATTTAATCTAATTACACATTGATCAAACGGCCTCCAACCGATCCGCTGGCCGTTTCGAAACTACGTTGAGAGTCGATCATTAGTGCTGAAGGTGGAGCTCGTGGTGGAAATGCAGGGCCTGCTACGCAGACTTCCCCTGCAGTGGTCGAAATATAATCACGATGAAATAGTGGGCAATCTATTTCAATCGCGACCACTCGAATATTTTCAAACAGAGCGCCAGCAAGAGGTGTTTGAACACAATCTGGACAAACCCGGCTCGCAAAAGTTGGAGAAGGTGAATGATCGCCTGAGACCTCCGAGATCTGATGCTTTTCGGTAACCGGACAATATGTCATCCAGTGAACCCCAGACGCACCGGCGTGACTTGTCACAAAAGACCCCGATAGCGACTGAACAATGATCACCACCGTGATCAGAAATAGCGCCCTTTGTTTGAATATCGCTCGTCTCACCTGTCGCATTTTACCCGAGACGCAATCAAACACGTTCAGATGTACCCGAAACCTCGGGCTTTCCAGATCAGCTCAATGATTTAAGGAGCCGGGCAAAGACGTCTTGTTTCGACGACGCACCGCTCGAGCATAAACGGGTGACTGATCACAAGCACGCCTTTGGATTTCTTTTTGGAAATCCAGCCTCTTACAGCGACCTCTGACTGCTCCAAAACGCCAGGGGGATAGGCGAAACTGGCCTCCCAATCTGCTCGACGAATTAAGACATCCAAATCATCGCGCACCGAAAACCTGAACCATTTTGGACCTAGCTTTAATGCCGTGAACTTGTCGAGAATAAACTGAAACCCGCCACGAATTTGATCAGCGCCCGCAACGTCAAAATAAGGAATCGACCAAATACCCGCGCCTGACTCTCGTGCCGCATCTTCAGCCAATGCAAAACGGTCGAGATAGCGGTCATTGGGGGCAATGGCAACCACACTTGCCAAACCCTCCCTGATCAGAACCTCCTGGACACTGCTGCCGTCTTCAAGAAAAAGATAGGCAAGCGTCCTGCCGTACCGGTCTTTTTTATCAGGCGCTTCTTCAAGGAAAATATCGCCTTTGGAAAGCGTTTCAACGAGTGTATCGTGCGCGGCGTCTGCCAACGGCTCGGCAGCTTTTTGGTCGGTCTCCCGCTCGGGGGTATTGATACCGGCGAGACGAACGATCTCGCCCGAGGTGAGCACGACGGTATCACCGTCTACAACCCGGCCAACCTCTACCGCTCGGCTCGATAAGGCATCAACGTCGGAATTGAAAAAAAACGCACACCAGAGGATGGCCACCCGCAATAAATAGCGCTTTGCGACTGACCCGGTTCGCCAGATTTGACTGGCGTTGCGTGAACTAGGCCGAACGGCCGTACTTTTTCTGGAACTTACCCACGCGCCCGGCGGTATCAACGATCTTTTGCTGGCCGGTGTAAAACGGATGGCAAGCAGAGCAGATCTCAACGTGAAGTTCTTCGCCCAGGGTCGACCGGGTCTCAAAACTGTTGCCACAGGCACACACCACTTTAATCGTGTCGTAAGCAGGATGAATTTCTGGCTTCATGATTTATAAATTAAGCAGGTTGAACAAAAGTGCGGGTGCTAAAGCCCGCGGGGGGACGGATCATAGGCGAATCCCGTCTCGCCCGCAAGTCCGCATCAGCGATTCATCGATTTGTAGAATTCCGCGTTGCTTTTGGTTGCACGAAGCTTGTCGAGCAAAAATTCCACTGCCTCGATATCATCCATGGGATGAAGTAGCTTTCTGAGCAGCCAAATCTTCTGCAATTCGGCGGGATCGGTCAGCAGTTCTTCCCGGCGAGTACTCGAACGACTGATCACAATCGACGGATAAACCCGTTTTTCTGCAATTCGACGGTCTAAATGGATCTCCATATTGCCGGTCCCTTTAAATTCTTCATAAATAACCTCATCCATCTTCGATCCGGTATCGATCAAAGCAGTCGCCAGTATCGTGAGACTCCCGCCCTCTTCGATGTTTCGGGCCGCACCGAAGAATCGTTTCGGTTTTTGCAATGCATTTGCATCCACACCACCGGTTAACACCTTTCCCGAAGCGGGTTGCACCGTATTGTAGGCGCGAGCCAGTCGGGTAATCGAATCCAGCAGAATCACAACGTCTTTTTTGTGCTCTACCAATCTTTTAGCCTTCTCAATTACCATCTCAGCCACTTGCACGTGGCGCGTCGCAGGCTCATCGAAAGTCGAGGAAACAACCTCACCACGGACCGTTCGCTTCATTTCGGTGACTTCTTCTGGACGCTCGTCGATCAGCAACACAATCAGCTCACAATTTGGCTCGGAGGCTGTGATCGCGTGAGCAATCTGCTGCAACATGACGGTTTTTCCGGTTTTTGGCGCAGAAACCAACAGCCCTCTCTGGCCTTTACCAATCGGCGCCACAATATCGATCGTTCTTCCCGTCAGATCTTCAGAAGAACCATTGCCTTGCTCCAGTCTCATTCGTTCATCCGGGTGTAAAGGGGTCAGATTCTCGAACAGAATCTTTTTCTTGGCTTCGTCAGGCGACTGGAAATTAATCTTTTCGACTTTCAAAAGCGCAAAATATCGCTCTGAGTCTTTTGGCGGGCGAACCAGGCCTGCAACCGTATCGCCGGTTCGAAGGCCAAATCGCCGGATCTGGCTAGGAGAGACATAAACATCATCAGGGCCTGCTAAGTATGAGCTGCTGGAAGAACGCAGGAATCCGAATCCATCCTGCAAAATCTCGACCACGCCCTCTCCTTTTATTTTTTCACCGCGTTTTGCCTGTGATTTTAGGATCGCGAAGATCTGATCCTGTTTGCGCAAGCGTGACACGTTATCTAGTTTCAACGAGCGTGCGACTTCAGCAAGTTCAGTCGGGGATTTTTGTTTTAATTCAGAAAGACTCAGGGACATAACGGCAATGCCTCGGTAGGGTATAAGGGTGTTGTTGGAAACCGATCCGGAAACGGATGGTTAGATGGAATACGAATAGATGTAGATATCGGGATATTGGTTAGAGTCGGCGTCCTTGCCAGATTTTTAATTCTTGGGTTAATCGATTGCAGGTGGTTTTATGCTTGCCACTTAAATTCTCACGCCCTATGTCAGTAACGGGTTAGCGCCTTTAAATATTCTCATCGAGAAACGCGATCAGCTGCGCTTTTGACACAGCGCCTACTTTCGTCGCCTCGACCTCGCCATTCTTAAAAAGCATCAAGGTGGGAATTCCGCGAATTCCATACTTAGGCGGTGTTGCCGGATTGTCGTCAATGTTCAATTTGGCGACACGGACCTTGTCTGAGTATTCTGAGGCAACTTCATCAAGTACCGGTGCAATCATTTTGCAGGGGCCGCACCACTCTGCCCAATAATCGATTAAAACGGGTTTATCGGACTGGAGCACTTCTTGCTCGAAAGACTCGTCGCTGACATGAATAATATTTTCGGACATTATATAAATCCTGACTAATATCCCTGACGGGATCTAAAAAAAGGGGGGTGTAAGGCGGACGGATAGCACTGTGATACAATAATGTCCGGTTTCCGCTAGGGAGAAATCTTACTGCATCTTCATTGAAGCAGCGTGTTCACTCAACCTAGTGCTAATTTTTACCTATTTTTGCATTAGGAATCAAGGGCCCATTTATTATGGGTTTTTCCAATCAGTTCAAATACCCATCTGCCTGACCCCTACCCGCGAAAATTCCGCTTCCGACAACACCTTTTTAAGGTGGAATGCCGAAGCGAACACTTCAACACTATCACTAAGATCGCCCGCGAAGAGACGGCAGGCGATCATCTCAAATCAGAAAATATAAATTATGGAAGATATCAGTTATCTCACCGAGACTCGATTCAGCGATCTTGCGCTGGACGAAAGACTCCTTTCCGGCCTTACAGATGCCGGCTTCGATTTTTGTACCAAGATACAGGCAGAATCGCTACCTATTGCACTAACCGGACAGGATGTCGCTGGACAAGCCCAAACGGGAACGGGCAAAACAGCAGCATTTCTCCTCGCCATATTCAATCACCTGCTCAAAAATCCCAAACCAGAGTCGGCAACCCCGACAAGTATCAGATCTCTCGTGCTCGCGCCCACCCGGGAACTGGCGATTCAGATTCACCGTGACGCTGAGGTTCTCAGCAAGAGTACCGGTCTTAAACTGGGGTTGGCGTATGGTGGCACGGACTATCAACAACAGCGAGAAACGCTTGCCGCTGGTGTCGACGTACTCATTGGCACCCCTGGAAGACTCATTGATTTCTATAAACAGGACGTCTTCGACCTCAAAGCCGCACAGGTCTTGGTGCTTGATGAAGCAGACCGCATGTTTGATCTCGGTTTCATTAAAGACATCCGCTACATCCTCAGACGGATGCCGCCTCCAAAAGATCGACTCAATCTCCTGTTCTCGGCAACCTTATCCCACCGCGTTCATGAACTCGGATACGAGCACATGAACGACCCCCAGGAAATAAAAATTGAGCCCAATACGGTAGTCGCAGACCACCTGATCGAAGAGGTCTACTACCCGGCAAACAACGAGAAACTGCCCCTTTTGCTCGGACTCATGCGCCAAACGGAAGGTCAACGAGTTCTGGTGTTTGCCAATATGCGGGTCACTTGCGATCGGTTGGGCCGGATCCTGAAACAGCAGGGCTACGCCACCGCCGTACTATCAGGGGACGTACCTCAGAAAAAACGTGAACAGCTTTTACAAGCCTTTACGGAGGGTAAACGTACCGTACTCGTTGCCACGGATGTCGCAGCGCGTGGACTGCATATTCCAAGCGTCAGTCATGTTTTTAACTATGACCTTCCCCAAGACGCAGAAGATTATGTTCACCGCATAGGTCGTACAGCCCGTGCGGGGGCCAGCGGCAATGCCATTAGTTTTGCGTGCGAAGACCATGCCTTTTCTTTAATGGATATCGAGGAATACATCGGGCACCCACTGACAAAACAAGAAATCTCTGATGCGGTTCTTGAATCACCCAAACAGAACACCGATTCCAGTACCGACAGTAAGGACAAAAAGCGCGAGCCTAATCGAAAACCCAAAGCTCACTCTAGTTCACCAACAAATAAAACATCGGTTCCGAAAGCAACGACTAACAACCATTCTGAAAAAGAGCGAGTCGCCAAAGTGGCGCGGTCTCATACTCCCGCGCCACAAGAACTTTCAGACTCTCCACTTAATGCAACTGTCACGACCCATACGCCTCGGGGACGATACCGCCCAAAAATCGAGGTGCCGGTTGTGGGATAGCACTATTTGTCTGCTCGCAAATCGGATCACACTAAACCATGAAAGCTCGACCTCCGGCGTTAAAAACCCAAAAATCAATTACGGAGGATTCGTCCCTGTTGCATCGTTATCAGACCGTGATTGTAGGATCGCGCGGCCTCTTAACCATGATCTATTTTGAGTGGTGCAGTTGGCTCTCCCCAATTCCAGGGGCTTTTGGTTTGCTACTCAGAAAAATTTTTTGGCCTCGATTATTCGGAGCGTGTGGCAAAGGTGTGATGTTTGGCGCAAATATAATTCTTCGTCATCCCAATCGCATCAGAATTGGCGGCAACACGGTGCTTAGTGAAGGCGTCGTATTGGATGCTCGACATTCAACAGATGACACTGCATTGCAGATCGGCGATGAGGTGATCCTCGCGAACAACACGATGCTCTCCTGTAAAGACGGAACCATAAATATCGGTGACCGAGTCGGCATTGGAGCGTATACGATTATTCAATCCGTTCAAAACTGTCCGGTTGTCATTGGCAAAGACGCCGTTCTCGGGCCGAGGTGCTATCTAGTGGGAGGTGGCCAATACCATACCGATTCTTTAAAAATTCCCATTGCACAGCAGGGCATAAAGCCAACCGAGGGGTGTTTTGTCGGCGCGGGCGCCTGGCTAGGCGCCAATGTTTCGATTATTGATGGCGGCTCTTTGGGAGAAGGCAGTATTGCGGCGACCGGTGCGGTCATCGTTCGAGATGTCCCTGCACATGAAATTGTTGCCGGTGTTCCTGCCCGAAAAATCAAAGACCGTCAGTCCGAACAAAACCTCGACTGAATACCGGTCATGCGAAACAAAAAAGCGTTACTGCTGGGTCTAAAGATTTTTTTGTCGATTGGACTCATCTTGTGGATTACGCACAATATTTCTCTCGAGCAGGTATGGTTAGTCATCGCTGACGCTCGTATGACTTTGCTTTGTTTCGCATTCAGTCTTTTCTTTGTGGGTTATTTCATCACGGCGTTTCGATGGCGAATGCTGATACGGGCCCAAGGTGGAGATGCTCCCATTCTTTATCTTGTTCGGTCATTTATGGTTGCGATTTTTTTTAATAATTTTTTACCCTCGACCATCGGTGGCGATACCGTTCGCATGTATGACTCCTGGCGCTTGGGAAACACAACGTCAGGCGCAGTATCAGTCGTGTTGGTGGACAGATTTCTGGGCGTTTCAGCCCTGCTTTTAATTGCATTACTCGCGCTCTTGATGGATCCGCAGATCTCAACACAATTCCCAAGTATTACAATTTGGGTTGGCAGCACAATTTTTAGCGCAGGCCTTCTTGTATGGATCGTTTTGAATACCCCTCCCGGAAAAATCGAAGCATTTGCACTTAAATCGTCCGGCGTTATTCACAAGCTCGCCGGTTTCCTCGGGAAGGTGCTTAACACCCTCCAGTCTTATAAAAACTCGCCGGGCGCGGTAGTTCGAGCCTTATTACTTTCTTTTCTACTGCAGTTAAACGTGGTGATACACTTTATTTTTCTGACAAAAGCGCTCGATATCGATGTCCCGATCGAAGCGATGTTTTTTATCATCCCGGTCGCAATTTTTATAATGATGTTACCCGTTTCGATTAATGGTATCGGCTTGCGAGAGACTGTTTTCGTTTTTTTATTCTCACTTTTTGGCGTACCTGACGTTGAAGCATTAGCGCTGGCTTGGCTCGCCTACAGTTTTAGCCTTGCGCAAGGCATATTAGGGGGAATGGTCTTTGCCGTCAGGCGCGAGCATTCCGCGCGTCCAGCCTGAATCAGGATTGCTCGGCGGTCTCGGGAACGAACTGTGCGAGTCGAATGTCAGCAAGATTGAAGTTAAAATAAACAAATGTTGTGATGTTACCCATTTTCCGACTTTATCTTTCTATGATCGCTATACGTAAAACTTTCAGAGCGTCATCTACAAGCCTGTTATTAGCGCTGGGGATAGCGCCGGCAGGCGCGGGCTCACCTGATGTGAATTCAGGCGAATTTCTAAACAACCCCTACCTGCAGGGCATTAGCGTTGTACCCGCCTGGGACGCTGGCCTTCTGGGTAACGGTATTGTTATCGCGAATCTTGACTCCGGCGTTCGAGCAAACCATGTCGATCTGGTCGGCACTATCCTGCCGGGCTATGACTTCGTCAACGATGATGATGATCCATTTGACGATGAAAAATCTCTTACCTACGGACATGGTACTGCGTCTTCGGGAATCATCGTTGGCAATTGGAATGGCGTTGGTATTGGCGGAATCGCGCCTAACGCGAGAATCATGCCCATCAAAATCACAAACGAAGAAAACAAAACCGACGGGGGACTCATCAGTCAAGGCATGCTCTATGCGGCAAAACAGAGCAACGTTAAGATCATTCTTCTGGAGAATGTCGGACCGTCGACAACTCTCGCTGAATTCAATACTTTCAACGAAGCTGTCAATGCCGGCAAATTGCTCATCGCCCCTTCGGGCAACAACGGACTTTCGGGTCCAGTCAACCCTGCTTCCCAATTTTCAGCACTCGGAGGTGCTGCCCTTGTTGTGGGTTCGAATAATGGCGCCGGCGGTCGGTCGGCCTTTAGTAATGGCGCTTCGGGTGTTGAAGGAAATTACCTGACCGCACCCGGAGAAGGAATCCTCGCAGCTGGCAACCAAGGCGACGACTTTTACTATACGGTGTCTGGCACCTCCATGGCTGCGCCCCAAGTGGCAGCGGCGGCCGCACTTAT
>JABHUE010000130.1 GCA_018672825.1 Pseudomonadota bacterium
GATCTTATCTTCAATTTTGATAGTCGCATTTAAATTCTCTGACCTTGCACTTCGTGAGATAAATTCTGCAGCCCCAAATTCTAGGTCGACATTAACTGAATCAAGCCAATCCAGAACGAAAGGTTCCGCACTAAAAAGCGGCTCCTGAGACTCCTTTTTACGACCGGTTTTCTGTTTACGATTAGACTTCTCTATGGAGTCCCCTTTTTTGGGATTTGAGCCCGAAGCCGGAGCTACTGCGTCGAATCCTTTTCTTGGCGTCACCGTAGGCTCACTTTTCACAGGTGCCGGAAAAATCTCCATCAAGTTAAGTCTCGAAGATTGAAAAGATCCAGTCAGCGCAAAAGGCGTCACCAATTCCTTTTGACCATAAAACCGATCCATGAGGTCTGCCTTAACTCTAATCGTGCCTGTTAGATCATTGTTTCCAAGACGAGCCGAAAAATCGGCTTGATGCTCATCAGAGGGTAAGTAAATAAGTTTACCGTCGATTAACAATGGACCCGGATCTAGATAGTCGCCTGGCAACCAACGACCCAGATTTTTAATTGATGACGTCTCAATACGCGCGTTAAGATAACTCCCAACTTGCAACGGCCAAGATAACCGGCCATCTGCCGAGGCCCGAATTTCATTCACCTCGACCTGAATATCTGTTTCTAGGCTTTTGCTATCGATCTTTTTATCTCGTACTATCCCGATTTGCATCTTAAGTGGGCCATCTATCGGCAGATCGACCTGAAATAGGTTTGCAAGATCCTGAGCGTCGGTCACTGAGAACCATGACTTAAGCTCAAGGTCTGATGTCGCATCCAGCGAAGTTAATTTACCGCTCATACTGAGTTCCATGGAGTCAGTTCGACCATCAACCCTCACCAGAAAAGGCGCATCCTCCTTTGATGAACCGGTGACACTTATTGACAGTCGGCCTGGCACTAAGGTGTCCGATGAGAGTCCTAGGGATTGCCCAAGGCGACCTAAATGATCCACCTCCAGGTCAACCGCCAAGGATCCAGTACGCAAGTTTTTGACATCCGGCAACTGACCCGAAAAACGTCCAACCCTAATTCCTTTGCCGGACAAAATGCCCGAAATATGATTTAGGCGGACGCGTCCATTTTCCCTTTTAACTTCCGCGCCCGCGTTTAACCTTATACCTGAATAATCTCCGAGCGGGTACGAGACAAAGGGTTGTAATTTGCTCAGATCCGGAATCATGACCTCCATCGCGAGATCCTGGTCAGACTGACTTCCGGAGAGACCGAGAGCGCCGCTTAAGCCGACTCGTCCAATGTTATTTCTTGCATCAACGGTAAGCCCTTCAATACTCAAATCTCTCTTGGTGCCCGTCACAATACCTTTTGCAGAGACTTCTGCAGAGATGGGGCTGTCAACGCCAAAGAACTCCAGCAGTTGCGATAATTCAGTCGTGCGGGTTTCAAAAGGCATCTTAAAAACTGCTGATTTCCCAAGGGGGCCAATTGACCCGGTCGCCTGGAGCAATGTCTTTTTTGATCGCAGTCCGACTGCGAGCCCGTCTAGATAAAGATCATGTTTACCTCCCACCAAACGGCCTGTAGCGATACTCTCGAAATTTTTTGGCAAATCAAATCCATAAAACTCGGTAAGCATGCCCAAATTTTTAGTATCAGCATCAAAAAAAAGATCGTATTGGGCATTTTCACCCATCGGCCCAATCTTTCCACTCGCAGAAAAACGTAGGGTCGGCGAGAAAAGCTTGATATTAATATCTTCCACCATGAGATCCCGCGACATACCCGTGACTCGAACGCTGGCCTCTGCTGACCCATCGATAGGTAATTTAAGGTCATACGCGAGCAGCGCACTTCCAATCTGGCTTGTCTTGAGTTTGGCAGACAGGTCAAAGGAAGGCCCTTCAGGACTGCCCAGTTTCTCCAATCGACCTTTGCCCTCGAGCTGGACAAATTCAGACGTTGCCGCTAGCTCGATATTCTCTACCCGAAAATCATTGAGCGATCCAAGAAGTATCCCCTCCGCACGCGCTGGACCTGAAAACAACAACTCCCCACCAAATGCCTGAACCAACGGCTGTAAGTTACTTGTTATAACTGAAACTGCAAGTTCAGTAGACGGTAGTAACACGGAACTATCTTGGCTAAAGAGGTCGAGTTCGCCATTGGCGTTAAGGTTCAACAGATCAGCTTCGAGATCGATAACGATGTTCTCGAGTCGAATACTGTTATCGAGTCGACCTTTTAATGAAGCACTGCCGGTCGCTGATCCAGCAAGCATCTCACTTGACCGCGATGAGAGCCTTGGCATCAACAACTTTGCCGTTTGAGCGGCATCGGATGAACTGAAATCCAAAGAAAGGTTGGCGTTTCCCCCGTTTAAGAGATCTGAGACATCCCCACGAACCGTGCCAGAGGCAGATCCAAGACTTAAATCAAGAGACATCGCTACGGTGTCACTGCCAAGCACGGTAACTGATCCATCGATTTGAAGCGGCTCATTGTTGAGGCGACCCTCCACGGCCACCTGACGATTTTCTTCGCCTCTCCCAGTCGCCTTGATATCAAACGTCTGAAGCCACAAGTCCTGATTGATACGACGATACTCACTTAAATAATGCAATTTAGTGTTACTGACTTGCATCTGATTCAAAATGAACGTAAAAATTTCGGGTGACGCATCGGGCGAAGCATGTCCCTCTTCTTCAAAAATCCAGTTTTTGACGCCCTCAGCGTTCGTCTGAAGAGAAACAACAGAATCTTTAACTTGAAAATCGTTAACCACCATTAAACCCGAGAGCAAGGGAGTCAGCGCAATTTCTATAGATGCGTCAGAAATGCTTAAAAGAGGTTTTAAAAAGGATTCATCAGGAGACGCAATGCGGAGCCCTTTCACCTCTAATCGCGTCGTAGGCCATAACTGAAGATCAAGAAACTCAGCAATCTCAACCTCGCGATCCAGAAAATGGCCTAACGCCTGCGCAACAAGTTCGCGATGCTTATCCCAGTTCAAAAGTTGCAACACCAGCACGGGCATTATCAACAGAGCGACGATAGTCCCCATACCAGATAGAATGATTTTTTTTCGCGAAATTCGGGTCACCCCTGTAGGATACGTATTCCTAAGATTTTTTCACTAGAAATCTTAGGAATACACCTTCAAAACAGTCGATAAGACTATCAGAAGGCTTTGATCATATCGTTTTCGAGATAATTGCTATTTGAGTCAAATTACTATGAACGCAACCGTGGAAGCAAAGAAACTAAACAAGCGACTTCGCCGCGAAACAGGCAAAGCAATCGAAGATTTTCAAATGATTAAAGAAGGTGATCGCGTCATGGTCTGCGTGTCGGGCGGAAAAGACTCATTTGCCCTTTTAGACATTCTGATGCAGCTCAAGGAAAAAGCACCTATCTCTTTCTCGCTGCATGCCGTTCATCTTGATCAAAATCAGCCCAATTTTCCAGTCGAGACCATTCGTAGATATCTTAGTGAAAAAAATATTTCTTACGACATCATCGACGAAGATACTTACAGCATTGTGAAACGGGTGATTCCCGAGGGTAAAACGATGTGCGGCCTGTGTTCACGACTGCGACGCGGCATTCTGTATCGATATGCTGTCGAACACGGGGTAACACGCATCGCGTTAGGTCATCACAGTGATGACATGATGGAAACGCTTTTCTTAAATATGTTTCATGGTGGCCAATTGAAATCAATGCCACCAAAACTGTTAAGCGACGATCGTAAAAATATTGTCATTAGACCATTGGCCTACTGTCGTGAAAAAGATATCGCTCGATTCGCTGAGATACGCCAATATCCCATTATCCCTTGCAACCTGTGCGGCTCTCAACAGCATTTACAGCGGCAGTCAATTAAGGCCATGCTTGCAGAGTGGGAAAAGTCTAATCCGGGGCGAATCGCGAGCATCTTTCGAAGCTTGACCTGTGTCGCGCCGAGTCAACTTGCGGATCGCACTCTTTTCGACTTCGAGGGACTTGAGGAAAAGTCAATTCAGCCTGCCATCAGATGGCTTCCGGAAAAAGGGGATGCAATAAACTCGGAATCACATGCATCGCCAAGCAATATATCACTTTAGAGAATCGTTAATTATGAACGCTGATGTCTTCAATCCGGGCTTACTCAGTTTTTTAGATCAATCCCCGTCGCCCTTTCATGCAACCCAGCGCCTCGCATCAGCTCTTTCAGATGCTGGCTTCTCCGAAACTGAGTCATTATCACCAGTATCAGAGAATCGGATCGACAAAGCGTTTATCACACGGAATGATTCGTCACTAATTGCAATCCGGTCGGGCTCAAAACCCATCACTGAGAACGGCGTCCGAATCATAGGGGCGCATACCGATAGTCCGTGCCTGCGAATCAAACCTATCCCCGATATCAGACGCTCTGGCATATTGCAGCTCGGTGTTGAAATCTACGGTGGGGTACTTCTCGCGCCGTGGTTCGATCGCGATCTCTCGATTGCGGGGCGCATTAATGCAAAAACATCGAATGGTCTTCGAGTGAGTCGTTTGATCAACTTCGAGCGCTCCATCGCAACCATTCCCAGTCTCGCCATTCATTTAAATCGCGAAGTTCACAAAAATCGAACCATTAATCCCCAACAGGAATTGGTTCCTATTTTATGTGATTTTCCCAATAGCTCGGAAGAAGGGTTTCTGTCGGTCGTTTGCGAGCAAGCAAACAGTCAATACCCCGATGATGCAATCGAAAATATTTCTGATTTTGAGTTGTACTGTTACGATACTCAGCCCGCTTCAAGGGTTGGCCTGCATGGTGACTATCTTGCCAGCGCGAGATTAGATAACCTTCTAAGTTGCTTTGCCGGTCTGCGTGCGGTCGTTGAAGCCGATTCGGATGAAACCATAATTCTGGTCTGCAATGACCATGAAGAAGTTGGCAGCGTTTCCGCAGCCGGGGCACAAGGTCCGTTTCTGCGGCAGACGCTAGAAGCGTTAAGCGGCGGCGGTGAGCATGTTGCACGCGTCTTATCGAAATCGCGCCTTATCTCGGCCGATAATGCCCATGCCGTGCATCCTAACTATGAAAACAAGCACGATGCTGAGCATAAGCCCATGCTCAACGGAGGCCCGGTGATCAAGTACAACGCGAATCAGCGCTATGCCACGACCAGCACCACTGCTGCCATGTTTCGCGACCTCTGCGCGAGCGCCGAGGTTCCTGTTCAATCAATTGCGATGCGCAGCGATATGGGATGTGGCAGCACCATTGGACCGATTACCTCAGCGGTTATTGGGATTGACACGGTAGATGTTGGGGCACCCCAACTGGCCATGCACTCTCCAAGAGAGCTGACCGGATGGCGTGACCCTTTCTTGCTATACCGATCCCTTCTTGCCTTTTTTAACGCTGAAGCGCTGTAGCGTTCTCACGCCCTTAAAGAAAAACCGGGCAATGCGCCCGGTTTTTCTAACTTCTCAATAGGCGCCTAAAAGCGTCCTGACTATTCAGATTCACTCACCATAAAATCGACGGCTGCTTTCACATCGTCATCGCTGAGGTGTGCAAACCCGCCTTTCGGGGGCATATATCCTGACGCGCCTTGATACCCCACGATGGCATGCTCGTAAAGAAGCTCAGATCCTTGGGCAATGCGATCCGTCCACGCCTCTTTATCACCCACTCGTGGAGCGCCAGCGACGCCCGCAGCGTGACAAGCCATGCAACCACTGTTGTAGACAGCAGCTCCGTCGGCATAAACACCTAGCGAAACTAATCCCAAAACGGATATTAAGAAAATACTGATGGACTTCAACACGGCTACACTCCTTATTTAATTAACAAGTTTTATCAAAAAATAACCACAACACTTCCTAAACACATCTTCATGACCAACCGATGAAACTAATATTTTAAAGTTCGCGGGTGGAAAAAAAATCAAGATCTGGAAAACGTTCTTCCGCCAGCCGTAAATTAGCGGAATTCGGCGCAAGGTAAGTCAGCGCACCCGATGAGTCAATCGCAAGATTTTGAGGTGATTTACGCTTGATTTCCTCGAGCTGGCTCGAGTCATCGCCCAAAATCCAACGAACGGTAACCACCGGTACGGCCTCAAAAGCGCAATCGACCCCGTACTCGTTTTTCAACCGGTGAGCCACGACATCGAACTGCAGTATCCCAATAGCGCCCAGAACGAGATCGTTGCTCATC
>JABHUE010000105.1 GCA_018672825.1 Pseudomonadota bacterium
AAAAGAATCTCCGCTCGACAAAATGCTTAATGTGAAAAATGTGAAGGGCAGTCTCATTTCAAAAACTGAAGGTGATGTGATCGTAATGGATCCGATCTATATTGATAGCCAAGGACTCGAATTAATTTCTAGAATCGAATTCTCACCGCGATCGGTCAACGGCGTAATGGTTGGTAAATTCAGGAAGCTCTCGGCGAATATCGAAATTGTTAATAGTAAAGTCAAATTCAAAGGCTTTGGTGGAAGGGATAAAGTAACCAAGCAAGTTAACCTTAAAGCACTTGATGAATAGTGCAATCAAGAAAATAAGAGCCAGTGATTCAGCGCGATGATTCGGACAAATCCTTTATGACTTTTCAAGTTGACCCTGATTTCATCGAGACGGCAAAATCGCTCGCGGATACGGCTAGCAAAATCGGCCATAAATACTTTCGACTTAATCCTCAGATTGAGAAAAAGATTGACGGCAGCCCCGTAACAATTGCCGATCTTGAGATCGAGCGGGCATTGCGACAAATCATTCATGAGCGATATCCAGATCATGGCTTTTATGGAGAAGAAGCGGGGCATGATAACTCTGACGCAGATTGGCTCTGGGTCGTTGATCCAATCGACGGCACGAAAAGTTTCGCGACCGGCAAGAGGACTTATGGCTGCCTCATCGCTCTGTGTTTCCGGGATGAACCAGTGCTCGGCATCATAGACATGCCAGCCCTCAATGAAAGATGGCTCGGGGTCCAAGGGAACCCGACCGAATATAACGGTACTGTTTGTCATACCTCATTAAATAAGAATTTGGATATGGCAACTCTGAATGCGACAACACCTGACATGTTCAATGAAATAGAGTGGGCCACTTTTTCAGCAGTGGGACGTTCGGTCCGTTTTAGACAGTTTGGTGCCGATTGTTATGCCTACGGACTATTAGCCTCGGGCTTCACTGACATCGTAATGGAGGCCGGATTGGGTCGTTTTGATTATCTCGCTTTGGTGCCGGTCATCGAAGGAGCTGGAGGATGCATCAGCGACTGGCAAGGTGCCCCGTTAACGTTTGGCTCAGAAGGTCAAGCGCTGGCCAGCGCTAATGAAGCGCTGCATACCGAAGTGCTTGATCAAATACAAAAAATGGACACGCAATGAGAAAACCCTTTTTTCGTGTGCTCTTGATTCTCACCATGGGTGTGGGGGGGTGGGGTTACCAGTCGGTCACGCTTGGTGATCAAAATCATCCAAGACTCGATAGCCTGTTTCAGGAGCTAAGAGCGACAAATGACCAGGAGTCCGCTGATGAGATTTCCGAGGAAATCTGGCGGCTCTGGCGAGAGGTTGATGATCCTGAAGCGGCAGAGCTTTTCGCGCTCGGGCAACGGGCAATGACAGAGCGTCATTACCGGACCGCTTATCGTCACTTCAGCGAGCTGGTGACATCCATGCCCGAGTTTGCAGAAGGATGGAATGCAAGAGCAACCCTCCTCTATCAAGTCGAATCATTTGATGAATCAATCAGTGACATCAAAGAAACCCTGCAGCGAGAACCTCGCCATTTTGGTGCGCTGGCAGGTCTGGGATTCATCTTCCTGAAACAACATCAGTTTGGTCCCGCAATAAATGTCTTCCGTGCTGCTCTGGAAATCAATCCGCACATGCCGCAAATTCATCAAGCTCTCAAACAGCTTGAATTGCGCGAGGAAAACTTGATCGAACAAAACACAATCTAACGTTTCACTTCTGCAGGCCATATTTTGGCTAACAACCAGGCAGACAAATCCTTTAATTCTTCTGGCACGACCGTGTGAGGCATTTGATAAGTCCGCCACTCAACCGTACAGGCATTCTCTTGAAGCACCTGGCGACTGGCCTCCCCTAATGCAAGCACCAAGACTGGATCAAAGATACCGTGGGCAAGAAAGATAGGGGTTTCTATAGCTGCCGAAGACTTTTCGGCCGAAAGTGTTTCAGAAAGAGGTAAGTAAGTTGATAAGCCCACGATCCCTGCTAAAGCTTGCTCGCAGCGAAGACCGTAATGCAACGCCACCGCCCCGCCCTGGGAGAACCCGCCTACAATAATTCTCGAACGTGGGATTCCGCGCTCACACTCCCGCTCAACAAGCTTCTCCACAATCTGGGAAGCCTCGTTTAAGCCGGCACGATCCTCCTGTTTTATGACCTCCAAGCCTGTCAGGTCGTACCACCCTCTCATTACCATACCCCCGTTAAGGGTAATTGGTCTTTCCGGAGCATTGGGTAAAACAAAACGCACTGGAAGGCCAGCGGGTAAATCCAGCATGTCCGGCAGATCCTTAAAATCCTGACAATCCGCGCCAAGCCCGTGAAGCCAGATCACCGAAAAGACAGGAGCCGCGCCGGTCTCGAGCTCGAGCGGCTTATTAATCTTCATATTCATGTTGACACCAGATTCGTTTTCTCGGATTGTAGCGTCTCAAAACATTCTGGTGCCAAAAGCGTACTTAAAAACCAGATCGCCATGATCTTTCACCAAACGGGGTGTCGAGCTGAACAATCTACCTAATTTTTCCGATGTTCAGTCGGCCGCAGACGTTCTCGATGGTGTCTCAATAAAAACGCCTGTACTTTTTAATACGCCACTTGATCAGATAACCGGTGCTGAAATTTTTCTGAAGTGTGAGAATCTTCAGAGAATTAATGCATTTAAGTTTCGGGGCGCCTGGAACGCAATGAATAAAATGAGCGATGCTGAGCGAAGCCACGGTGTCGTTACGTTCTCATCGGGCAATCATGCCCAAGCCGTTGCGTTAGCCGGACATCTGCTTGGTGTTTCAACGACGATTGTCATGCCGAATAACGCCCCCGCCGTAAAACGTCTGGGCACCGAAAAATATGCAACCCGTGTTATTGATTTTGATCCCAACACAGAAAAGCGTGAGGACATTACTGACGCTTTAATATCCAAACATGACTATACGGTGCTGCCACCTTTTGATCATCCAAACGTGATCGCAGGCCAAGGCACTGCGGCTCTTGAGTTGTTTAACAGTTGCGGGGCTTTGGATACGCTTCTGGTGCCTCTAGGCGGTGGTGGATTATTAAGCGGATGCGCGCTAAGCGCAGAAGCATTATCTCCCGAGTGCAAAGTCATCGGCGTCGAACCCGAAGCCGGTGATGATGGCGCTCGATCTTTTCGCAGTGGCCGAATCGAGCGAGTCAATAACCCGCAAACAATTGCCGATGGCACAAGAACGGAATCGCTCGGTCAATTGACCTTCGAAATTATCCGCAATTTGGTACATGACGTGGTTTGCGTGTCTGAAGATGATATTGTCGACGCGACGAAAGCACTCTTTGAACACGCACGTCTGGTTGTTGAACCCTCTGGCGCTTTGGGACTTGCGGCACTGCTAAGCGGCGTTATTAAGTCTCAAGGGCGGGTTGGAGTGCTACTCAGCGGCGGCAATATCGATCTTTCTCTAATGAGTCACATCTTAGGCCACCCGCAAGCCGGCGCATCCATCCCTTAACCGGAAATATCGGTCAGTTTTGATTATTAAGCGGAATCGTAATCGTTCCAGAGGGATTTGCTTGGTCCCGACTTTCATTCATCAACTGGTTAAAAGTCGGCAAGAGTCCGCTAAACCACCACGCAGTGATAATCGCGATAACAATAATAATTGTCCAAACTGCCGGCTTTCGCCAAGAGCTATTCTTTTTTTGAGAAAACCTTAGCCATTGCCGATCTTTTTTTTCCCTGAAGGCTTCTTTTCCCAAAAGGGGAACAACAGATCCAATGTGATCATTCGATGATTCTGCATTCCCCTTCAACACGAGGTTTTCGTCGATCTCCATTAATCGCGCGTATGCGCGCAAATAACCTCTGACAAAAGCTGACTCTGGAAGATTAGTATGATCACCCGCTTCAAGCGCTCTCACCACGTCCACCGTAAGATTGAGGTTTGCAGCGACATCCTCAATAGCCCACTGATACCCCATGCGAGCCGCCCGAAGTTGCTCACCGGAAGACATCGATGATGGCGATTTATTATCAGGCTCGGTCATTAAAAATGCTGGCGATAAAAGATTCAGGAAAGTGCAATCTTACTCCTCCTAAACCGTTAGGGGTAATTCTCTACGAAATACTATAAGCACCTGTTCCAACAGCGATAAGAGAATTTTCCTCGTTATGGAGCTCCATTCGCGCCACGGCGACTTTTCTGCCCGCACGCAAGACAAAACCTTTGGCTGCAAAAGTGGTCCCGATACCAGGTCGAAGGTAATCGACCCGAAGATCAATCGTGCCTAAACGAGAGAATTTCTCCGCTTCGTCGGCCACCGACTGAACACCTTCGCGATGCAATATCGCAATAAAAGCCACTAGCCCGCCAACGACATCGAGAACACTGGAAATCACGCCGCCATGGAGATTGCCCCGCGTAAAATTCCCAACGAGCTCCTCGCGCATGTCAAAACAAACCTGAATTTCTGAATTCCCGGTCGTCTCCACTCGCAGGCCGAGAACCCGGTTAAACGGAATTTGCTCTTCGAACATACGCGCCGCATCTATTAACGCTTCAGGAGAAATATTAGGAGTACTCATATGATGGAGATCATTCTTAAGCCGAGGAGTGATTGAATTTCTAATCAGAGCAAAAATCGATACTTTAAATGGTCATCTTTATTCTGATTGAGATAGAATTATCCCACACTTGATGTGTTTTCCGAGAGGAAAGGTGCTGTGGGGCCGTAGCTCAGCTGGGAGAGCGTCGCGTTCGCAATGCGAAGGTCGGGAGTTCGATCCTCCTCGGCTCCACCAAACTTTACTCTCTACATCAACTCTTTACCCGGGTTACGATGGCGCGGTTTGCGTTGGCCTCACTGCCAGTGTGACCAGAATGTGGCTGGGGGTAGCCCATTCCTATTAGAACTTCTCGCTGTTGCCGATTGAAAAAAGCGGACTAAAAAACTGGAAGGCCAGATAGCTTTACGCCATCAGCCGACTGAAGATGTTCCATCGTTGCAGTTGCTGCGCTGGTTTTTGTCAAAACTGCGTTATAG
>JABHUE010000131.1 GCA_018672825.1 Pseudomonadota bacterium
CAAGGATACTTTTCGGGGTAAGGACGCCCTCGTCCGGCAACGCGAGAACGGACTCTCAACAAAGCTTGTGACGTTACAAGTTGAAACAGTTGATGCTGACGCCTGGATGAATGAGGGTGTTTACCATGACGGACGACTGGTCGGTCGAGTGACATCGGGTGCAACCTCGCATTTATTGGGTCACTGTATATCAATGGCCTATGTTGAGGCAGGAGTCGCGCAGTCAGGCACTACGGTTGAAGTGCAGGTATTGGAGCGTCGTATCCCCGCAACCATTATTAAGGACTCTCCTTATGATCCCCAAAATAAACGTCCACGCGCCTAATTAACCGCTCAAAGAGAAGCAGTCATGGAAGAAGAAATTTTTACCCGAAAAGGTGGGCGCGCTGCCCGAAGGGCAAGCCGACTAAATGCGCCGGTAATCCATCATTCCCCATTGATTACTCAAGTTCCCCTCTATGAAATCGCAAATGCTGAAGGGGAGGAGCAAATTCATGAACTTGCGATGCGAATTGTCGAAGAACTTGGGGTTGAGTTCCGAGAGTCTCAGGCGCTTGAAATTTGGGGAAAGACCGATGCAGAGATCAGCGGTCAAAATGTCCGCGTTAGCAGGAGAACGCTGTTAGATCTTGTCGCAAAAGCACCATCAGAATTTACCCACCATGCCCGAAACCCCGAACGCACTGTAAAAGTCGGAGGTTTATCAAAAGTCGTCTCACCATCATACGGACCTGCATTTATTTATGATCTCGACGGTGTTCGACGCCCCGCCACGCGGGAGGATCTCGATAATCTTCAAAAGTTGAATCACATGGCCTCGACCGTACACATCGCAGGAGGCCCTGTTGTAGAGCCACGAGACGTCCCTGTACCTCATCGTCATCTGCATATGGCGCAAAGCGGATTTACATACTCAGATAAACCCATTGTGGGAAATGTCACCTCTATTGAGCGTGCCCGCGATACCGTCGAGATGTGCAAAATCGTTTTCGGAGCGCGGTTCGCTGCGAACAACTGCTGCACAACCTCACTCATCAACTCCAACTCTCCTCTCGTATGGGATGAGACGATGTTGGGGGCACTCCGGGTCTATGCTGAAAATAATCATGCGGTGATGTGCTCACCGTTCTCAATGGCGGGCGCCTCGACTCCGGCAAGCAATGTCGGCACGATGGCCATCGTCACCGCTGAGGCGTTAATGGCGATCGCTTTTGCACAACTGGTCCGGCCCGGCGCTCCCATGCTGTTCGGTGTACCTGCCATGACGGTTGCACTCAATTCGGGTGCACCGGTTCACGGCAGTCCCGACTCAGCACTCGTTCAATTTCTCGCCGGTCAAATGGCGCGTCGATACGGCGTTCCCCACCGTGCTATCGCAAACTGCGCGACCTCAAAATCGGCAGACATGCAGGCCGGCTTTGATTCGATGTGGGGACTTTTCCCCTCCTTTTTATGCGGTGCCCACTGGATTACCATGGGCGGTGGCATGATGGAGGGCACACTCGGCGTTGGCTATGCCAAAACGGTTCTTGATTTTGAACAATTGGATGCGTTTTATCATTTCTGCCAAGGACCTCAATTCGAAGATATGGACGATGTGTTCGACACCATCCAGGGCGTTGGTCCGGGAGGACACTTTCTAGGCACTGCACATACACGCCGCTCTAATCTCTTTATCTTTCCTTCCCAGAACAACACCACTTTTGAGCAATGGGAAGCCGAGGGCTGCAAATCAAGCGAACAGGTCGGTATTGAAAAAGCACGAACTTGGCTGGATCGCTATGAACCGCCGGAGATGGATTCGTCCCTAAAAGAGGGTCTGGATGAGTTTGTTAATGAGCGAGAGTCCGCAATTCCAAATACTCTGGAATAGACAAAACGCCTTCCTCACGTTAATGGCAAGCCTTATTAAGTGCTTTTAATCGCCAGTAGTTATAGGGCAGTGGGGTAATAAACCCTGCAAGCAACATCACCGGTATGACCCACCAGGTCAGAAACGCGCCGCCGGTCAACAATACATCTACCGTATTCATGGCGACCTCCATTGAGACCATTGAAATTAGAGACATGCCAACAGCAGTACGAAACGCGAGAGCCAGTGTCATCTGTCGAGATAAAATGACGGTCTCAAGCGCGATTGACGTGAGAATCCCATTAACGATCGCCAGCGACATTATTGCCCAAACCGGCCAGGCAATCCCTGAGACCTGAAAGAAAAAAATTGTTCCAAAATCCCCGATCGAGCAACCGAGCAGACACCACAGCGTATTCTTGGATGCACGTTTCCAGGTGTGCGTGCATTTCCAATGAAAGTCATTCACGTTCTCGACCGTGCTCATTTAATAGGTGGTGCACCACCCAAGAATTGGTTTTCCGAATCATATCGACAAGGCGCTTCTTGCATCTCAAGATGCAAGCCTTGTCCCTGCCAAGGATGCGCCAACGCGAGTGACTCATTGAATTCAATTCCTAAACCGGGTGCGGTAGGCACGTCAATATAACCTGCGTCCCAGCGAATCGTGTCGCCGATAAGCTGTCGGTGAAATTCGCCGCCCGTCTGTATGGTCTCGACCATCAATACATTAGGGATATTTGCTGCCAGTTGAATATTGGCAGCCCACTCCACCGGACCTGCATACAGATGCGGTGCGACCTGGGCATTAAACGACTCAGCGATCGCCGCGATTTTTTTGGTCTCAAGAATACCGCCTGACCGACCTAGGGCGGGCTGTAGGATTGATACGCCGCCTGTGCGCAATAATGCAGAGAATTCGGCTTTTGTCGTTAACCGCTCGCCCGTTGCAATCGGGATTCGACACTGTCGGGCAATTTTTTCAAACTCAAGAAAATTATCAGGCGGACATGGCTCTTCGAACCACAGGGGATCAAACGGTTCGAGCTGACGAGCCAGTCGAATGGCGCCTGATGTTGTAAACTGACCATGCGTTCCGAATAACAGGTCAGCACGATCCCCCACCGCATCGCGGATACGCTTACAAAACAAAACCGATTGTGAAATGTCACTAAGCGAGGGTTGATGACCGCCTCTCAGGGTGTAAGGTCCCGCCGGATCAAACTTTAACGCTGTGAATCCCTGTTCGACCATCTGGCTTGCACTCTCCGCTGCCAGATCAACATTGTTCCAGAACGCATTAATATCATGGTGGGCCAAGGGATAAAGATAACTGTAGGCGCGCACTCGCTCATTCATCAAGCCGCCGATAAGCGCATAGATCGGCCGCTCATGCGCTTTGCCAAGAATATCCCAGCACGCGATCTCAAGGCCTGAAAATGCGCCCATGACTGTCAAATCAGGTCTTTGTGTAAAGCCAGAGGAATACGCACGACGAAACATTAATTCAATATTTTCCGGGTTCTCTCCGAGCATGTGCCGGGAGAACACATCCTCAATCACCCCCCGCATCGCATCTGGACCCACCGACGCTGAATACACTTCGCCAAAACCCGTTATGCCGTTGTTGGTCGTCAGTTTGACAAAAATAAAGTACCGACCGCCCCAACCCGGTGGCGGGTTTCCAACAACAAATATCTCGAGATCGGTAAGTTTCATGTGGCTATTCTCCGTGACATCTTTTGATCATACCGTTCATTACTTTCAAGGGGTCGGCATAATTTTAAGTAGCTTGCCGTTTTTTGCATCCGTCAACACATAAAGCGCATCGTCGGGCCCAACCCGAACATCACGAATGCGTCCGTATTCCTGGCTCAACAATTTTTCTTCGGTCACCACCACGCCATTTTTAAGTTCTAACCGCACTAACTCCTGAAACTTTAATGATCCTATAAACAAACTGTTTTGCCACGCGGGGAATTTTTCACCATGATAAAACGTCATGCCGGAGGGGGCGATGGATGGCGTCCAATAATGAACCGGCTGCTGCATGCCCGCTTGATGCGTTCCCTGCCCCACCGCTTTCGGCAAAAAATACTCTTTCCCATAGCTAATAACGGGCCATCCATAATTTGCCCCTTTAATCATCCGATTTAATTCGTCTCCACCGCGCGGGCCATGTTCATGCATCCAGATTTCACCGGTCACCGAATTCAAGGTCAGTCCCTGCGGATTACGATTTCCAAAGGTATAAATTTCCGGCAGGGCGCCAGGTCGATTAATGAAGGGATTGTCTGCAGGGATCCCGCCATCAGGCAAGATGCGAATCACGGAGCCCGGATGGGAACCCAGATCTTGTGCTTGTGGCCGTACGCCTCGATCCCCCAAGGTCGCATAAAGAAAGCCATCAGCAAACAACAATCGACTGCCGAAATGCCGGCCCGATTTATTCTGCGGTGCTGCGCTAAATATCACCTGAACATCATCGAGGTCATTATCCCGATAATGACCACAAGCGATATTGGTTCCTCGTCCGTTCTCGCCTGCTGCAGAGTAAGAAAAACAAACCCGTCGGTTAATCCTGAAACGAGGGTCAAGCGCAATATCCAATAATCCCCCCTGGTCATTTTCAGCTGAAATTTCCGGCAGACCCTTGATAGGCCGCTGAACCAGTTCTCCTGACTTAACCAGACGAAGGGCCCCGTCGCGTTCTGTAATCAGAATTTCATGCTCTGAAACAAACGCCATCGCCCACGGATGGTTGAGACCCGTCGTTACCGTCTCCACCGTAAATGCGCCATGCATCCCCTCAAACACTTGAGACTCCGATGCTCCTGACACAATTGACCCGAAACACATATTCACAGCGACAATCAGAATGTACAAGCGAGACATCAGCCTCCAATCGGGTCGTCGTTCAAACCGGATAGACATTTTTTAGTAATGGTTATTCAAAAATTGAGGGGTTCTATATAATCAGAGGTCAAAATTTTTAGCAATCTCTTGGGGAAGATCATGATAGAAAGTCGTGCCGC
>JABHUE010000108.1 GCA_018672825.1 Pseudomonadota bacterium
AGACAGCACATCGATGCCTGCTTGCCAGGTCATCTGTGCCGGCGTTACGCCGAGCGTTGCTATGGCGTTTGCAAAGCGCGCACCGTCCATGTGCATATGGAGACTATGCGCGTGGGCCACTGAGGTAATCGACTGAATCTCCTCAAGCGAGTACACCGTTCCCGACTCACACGCCTGCGTAATACTGACGGTTGCGGGTTGTGCATGATGGACATTCCCTGCGCCATAGATTGCGCGCTCAAGCGACACCGCACTGATACGACCGTTCTCGCCCGGTATATCAATGATCTTCGCGCCGCCTGTGAACATCTCGGGCGCACCGCATTCGTCTGTATTAATATGCGCTAGCTCGTGACAATAAATTTTCCCGAACACGGGCGTCAATGTTGACAACGCCAACGCATTCGCTGCTGTGCCGGTTGTAAGCGGAAAAACCGTAACCGGCGTTTCAAAAATTTCTTGTAATCGAACGGTAAGTTCTTTAGTCCAAGGATCATCACCATACGATGGACTGTTGTCCTCATTGGCTTGAACCAGCGCGTTCATAACCTCCGGGCACGCGCTCGA
This sequence comes from Pseudomonadota bacterium, assembly GCA_018672825.1. GTDB lineage: Bacteria > Pseudomonadota > Gammaproteobacteria > Arenicellales > UBA868 > UBA868. The sequence continues at coordinate 568 of JABHUE010000108.1, forward strand.
GACGTTATCAGACATAAAGTTACTTTTTGAAGACATCGTACGGAATCCCTAAAGTTAAAAGCCGAAATTTAATCGATCACGATCAACTCACGGTGAACATCGCAAAGACGCTCGCCGCCATTCTCTGTCACCACAAATGGCTCAGAAACGGCTGCACCAATCGACTCTAGCCAGACACCCGATTGAAAATGAAAACACATGCCGCTTTGCAGCACTGTTTTATCCCCGGGGCGAAGACTTGCCGTTCGCTCGCCCCAATCTGGCGGATAATTGACGCCGATCGAATAACCCACTCGACTTTCTTTTTGATAACCATTGCGATTAAGCACTTTCTGCCACACGGCCTCAACGGCTTCGCAGGTGACGCCCGGTCGCGCAACGTCTAACGCCGCATCAACGCCTTCCACAATCGTCTCGGTTAATTTGGTGACATCCGCTGGTGGCCGTCCAAGATAAAGTGTTCTCGTCAACGGGGCTTGATAGTGATGTCGCGCACCGCCCAACTCCATCATCACCAACGAATCATTCGGCAAAGGATGTTCCGACCATGTCAGGTGAGGCGTACTGGTGCCCTCACCGACCTGTATCAGGGGACACAAACTTGAGTAATTTCCATATCGCCCCTCTACGCCCATAACCTGAGCGTGATAGACCTCTGCAATAATCTCGTATTCCCTCACCCCCGGCGCAACCTTTTCAATCGCCCGATTCATCACCGCGCTCACGGTTTGTCCGGCCTCACGCATATAAGCAAGCTCAGCATCTGATTTAACTAAACGCTCCCAATTCACTAACTGCTCTGTATCGTTAATTCTTGCATTGGGAAGTCCGTTTGAGAGATGCGCATGCGCGCGGGCGGTGTAGTAGTGGGCATCGAGTTCGACGCCGATCCGATCGCTTGCCCAGCCGCGCTCGGTAATCAGTACCGCCAGATCATCATAGGGATGTTCAGTCGGGTGATGAATTAGGGTCTCGGAGAAAGTGGCGATGTTTTCAGGGGGTATATCGGTGGTGATATGGGCGGCTTTCGCGTCCTGCGGACGACCAAACCAAATAGGCGCCTCTTCTTTAAGGTGAAGCAAAACAGCTTGGGGCGTATAAAAAGACCATCCGTCAAATCCGGTCAGCCAATTCATATTTGCGGGATCCTGGCAAATAATCAATTCAAAGCCTTTCGCTACCATGCTTTGCTTAGTCTGAGCAATTCGACGGTCGTATTCAGATTTTGGGAACGGTTTGGTGTAATTCATATGTTCTCAGTAACGTTAGTTTGAGCCTCGCAAGGAATGATGCTTAATCGACGATGGTCGCAATCACTGCCAGGAAATCACCTGGACGAATCAAACAAGGAAAGTGTCTCCCCATAAAAATGCCGTCTACTTTAGACCGACATTCAACAGGCGTTGTACCCGTCCGATCAGTATCGTGAATCACGGCCAGAATATCGCCCGCATTAATCTTAGCGCCAAGATCGTGGCGCATCTCAATCAGTCCCCGATGCTCGGAAGTAATAAAACACTCCGGATTCATCGTATCGAGATTGACAGACGCTCCCCGCTCCACGTCACCCGCATGAATGCCGGCATGCTTTAACACATTTGAAATACCCCGGCGGGCAATATGCACACTGGCGGCGCTCGCAGAACCACCGCCACCCAACTCTGTGCTAACAAAAACCTTGCCCTGATTTTCGGCAGCGGTGTCGTATAGGTGGGCCGCATCAGGCTCAAGCAACATCAGGGTATATGGCGCATTAAATGCCTCCACCGCAGAAACACAGCGCGCCTGCTGACTCTTGTCATCCAAGATATGTGCCGCTCCAAATGGCAAAAACTCCATCGTCTTACCGCCTGAATGGATATCAACCACAACGTCAGCCATCGGCAGCAATGTTCGGGAAAAGAAATCCGCAATAATCTGCGTGATCGTGCCATCGGGATCACCCGGAAAAACCCTGTTCATATTCCCACCATCAATCCACGAGGTGCGCTTGCCGGCAGTGAAAGCCGGGTAGTTCATTGCCGGCACCATAATGATGCGACCGCTGATGGCATCTGCACTCAGCGAGTGCGTCATCCCCCAGAGTGCAATCGGGCCTTCGTATTCATCACCATGATTGGCGCCTGTGAGCAAAGCTGTTGGTCCGTCTCCGTTTTTAATTACCGTAATCGGCACCATTACGGCTCCCCAACCGGAGTCGTCACCTGAATAGGGCACCTTTAGAAATCCATGCTGGACACCGTCCCGCTCAAAATCCACTGTTGGATGAATTGGGTTATCTCTCATTTTTGATTCCTATTTCTATAAAAAGCGATCGCTTAAGCAGACAAGATCCTGACCATTTGCGTCAAGCGGACACCCCATTCCGAACTGGTTCTACCTCTTTTTCCTGATGGGCAAATATTGACGTGTACCCGTCTGACCAATCGGGCGGCATCGGCACGAGGAGTTCCTCATGATGTGCGTAGCCTGGTTCCTTACCTCTCACTAACCTGCCATAGCGTGAACTCGGGTAAGCCGGCGCCGTATAAGGAATCGCATCAGCCGCTGAATACGTAATCACCAATACCGGGCGACCTTTGCTACTGAGATTTGGTTTAGATCCGTGAATGGTACGGCTATGATGGACGCTCACCGTGCCTGCCGGACCTGTGAGCGCAATAGGCTTTCGCGCTGCCGTGGCTAAATCGCGCTCCCGGATTGCGCCCGTCCAGTTTCCCGAGTCGTCATAATGCTCGAAAATAGGGCCGAGATGACTACCGGGATAAACCTCAAGCGGGCCCTGCTCGGCAGTGACGTCCTCGAGGAAAACGAGAAACTGCAACGTCCCGGCGTGCGTATGCGGATAAAAAACAAGATCTTGATGCCTCTTGACCTCAGCGCCGCCACCCGCCCACTTATAGTTCAGCATGATTTCCCGAAAACGGACATTAGGGCCCAGCAGATCAGCGGCAATATCCGGAATGACTGAGTCGGCACATATTCCCCAAAAGTCAGGATCGAGATCATCACAATAGGCCGCACGCCGTAATCGGGGATGATCTGCACTATGATCATGTTCGAGGTCAATCTCCTTTGAAGAAGCCGTTAATGTGCGCGTTGTTTCAACTATTCGCTGCGCAGCTCCACGAAGATGATTGAGCTCATCAACATTAATCAACGCCGGAAAATTAAGATATCCGTGTTCGTAATAATGCTGACGTTGATCCTGATCCAAAAACGTTGGCGCCTCCGCATAAATTTCATCAAGTTTCATTTGTCTCTCTCAATATTGAATCTTTACTTCATGAAAAACTGCCTTCAAAACTGTTGCGCCCACAAACGTCAACACCGCGCATCAAATAAAGAGGCGGCCGGTGGATTTTTTTTAGCTCCGCCGCATCAATACCGGGATACGGATCCGAAGCGTTTCGCTCTTCCTCAATCTCTCGGTCATAAAAAGAGGTGGTGGGCATGAATCTCAACGTCATCCCGCGCCGCGGCTGGTCTGATCCGTTTGGCTCTGATCCATGGACGAGATAAACGTCGTGCAACGACATCTGTCCTGCTTTCATCACCATATCCACCGCATCAGATTCTTCAAACTCTTTAGGCGCAAGTTCCTCATTTAATGCAAGACCGGGCGTATTGTTGACTTCATGGCGTCTCAAGCTTTTTTCCCGATGGGAGCCAGGGATCACGCGGAGACATCCGTTACGAGGCGTCGCGTCATCGATAGCCATCCAGACAGTACAAGTCGCTAAAGGGCGCATCGCCCAATATTTACCATCCTGGTGCCAAGGGGTCCGGCTTCCCACTTTTGCTGGCTTTGCAAAAAAACTTGAATTCCATAGCGCAAAATTCTCTCCGAGAATCTGCCCAACCATATCCAGAATAATCTCGTCTTGAGCAACTTCCAAGAAACCCGGCTCTAAAGGCAGCAACGCCGGACAGTAATCCGAAAACGCAGGATAGCGTTCAATAAAACGGCGGTGCATAACTCGGATCTTGACCAAAGTCGTATTGCTCAACCGATAATCGGGAATAACAAAACCGTCTTCATGATATCGGGCTAATTCTTCATTGGTTAACATGGTTTTATTTCTCGTCTAGGACCCTTCCTGAAATTAACCTTCTTATTGCGATCTAACCTTAAAGCCAAATTGAATAAGCTATGACAACTCCATTTTTAGCAACTTGCCGTAGCCATTGATCGGAGCATCATAACCAGCCGTACGAACAGACTCCCAGAAAAGTGCCTGATTGGCGGAGACCACCGGCTTATTCAGCTCACGCTCAATCTCATCGATCACATCCACCGCGCGTATCGCGGTACAGGAGATAAAAAGTGCTTCAGCATCATCTCGATCTGCCTCTTTTGCAGCACGGATAATCGCTTCGACGGGGATACGAGCCATATCGTTGTCATCCGCAAAATGAAAACTTGTCGTTGCAGTAACACGAGGCCCGCGCGCCTCGATATAGCGCACCAGGGATTCGTTGACGTCCTGCGTATATGGCGTTAACACAGCAATTTGCTTGGCATCGAACTGCTGTAGCGCCCTCAGTCCCGCCGTGATGGGTGTGACGACAGGGATATTGGGCCGAACCGTTCGAATATTTTCAGCGACTGTGTCATATCCCATCGCGGCGGTTCCGGAAGTACAGCAGTAAACCATGGCGTCCAATCGTCCATCAGGGATAATCAATGATGCCGCGTCGGCCAATCGAGGGCCCATTGTTCTGAGATTCTCGACAGTGCATGGATTGACATTAAGAACTCTTGACACATAAATTGCGACGTCATCACTGGGACGCATATTCATAAAGTCGCGCTCAACGACGTAGTCACTTGCCAGCGCAATGAGACCGATTCGGTATCGACCCGGTCCACTATCAAGAATTGTCGGCGCCGTCAGTGGATTAGAGACAAAACCTGTTTCGATAGATGATGATGAAGCGGATCTCATAATGTATTCCTGTCGATGTTATCCAAGCACTTTGGATAAGTCCTCACACAAATCCTCTGGATCTTCCAGTCCCACTGAAAGACGGTACACGCCATCTCCAGCGAAGTCACGATAGGCACTTAACTGCTCGCCGGAAAGCGAATACGTCGATGCCATTAATTCGTCCGTATCCATCCAGCAAATCAGGCTTCGATGATGTCCCAACGACACCGCATAGTGAATCACCTCAAGCGTTGACATCATTTTTTGTGCGCAATTCGCGCCGTTTTCAATTTGAAAAGAAAGCATGCCCGAGAAATTATCCATCTGCTTTCTGGCGAGATCATGATGTGGATGGCTGGCGAGGCCGGGGTACAGCACTTTGGTCACTCTCGGGTGAGCCTCCAGAAATTGAGCTACTGCCAGAGCGTTCGACTCATGAACTTTCATTCGTAATGGCAATGTGGCGACGCCCCGGTTAATCAACCACGCATTGAAGGGACTGATGACACCGCCCACATGAATCTGCCCATCAGTCTCAATTGATCGCATATTTTCCTCTGAGCCAAGCACCGCGCCCCCCATTGCATCACCATGGCCACAGCAATATTTGGTCAATGAATGAATGACATAATCTGCGCCTAGGGTAATTGGTCGCGTCGCAATCGGCGTTGCAAAAGTGGAGTCAATTGCCAGTCGAGCATTCTGGCGGTGAGTGATCTCAGCGACCGCTGCAATATCGGTAATCCGAGTCGTTGGGTTAGCCGGAGTTTCTCCCCAAACCAGAACGGTCTCAGGCGTCACCGCGCGCTCAACGGCCTCAAGATCGGAAAAATTAGCCGTCACTACCTCGACCCCCATGCGGGAAAGATTATTTCGCGCAAGTTCTGCTGTACCCGGGTAATTCGTGTCACTCATTACCAATCGATCTCCAGACTTCAAAACACTGAAAAGCACTGCAGACGTTGCCGCCATCCCTGAAGCAAAACATCTACAAGCTTCGGCCTGCTCAAGCACTGCCATTTTATCTTCCAGTTGCTGGACCGTAGGATTACGCCAACGACTGTAAATAAAAGGCGCCTCTTCAGGAATGTCGTAGGCAGAAAAACCAACAGGCTCATCGAGCACGAATGTACTGGACATCACAATGTTTGGGGCAGAGGCACGGGTGACAGGATCCGGTGCTTCGCCGGCGTGAATCGCCAAGGTTTGGGTTTTTCTATTCTTCTGATCAGGTGTCTTAGTCATGGTAATACCGTTAAGTCAATTTCAGCGCTCGCTGTTTTTAAATTTATATGAGTACAATTTTGCTTCTATTCAAAACACAAAAAAACATCTCGCAGTCCGTTCGTTTGCGAAGCAGAATAGAAGATTAATTTAAACCATATCGTTTTCAAAACGTCAGAATTTTTCTATGAGCGACTACCTCAGCATCCATCTTGCAGTTCGCCCTCAACCCGGCCCTATTACTCAAGGACTTTTTGAGCTTAAACGCCAACCGATACCTGAGATTAGAAACGATGAAGTCCTCATCAAACAAACGCATATGTCTCTTGATCCTGCCATGATCGGCTGGATGAGCGCCGATCGTGAGAGCTATATCCCGCGGGTTGAGTTGGGAGACGTGATGCGATCGACTGGCATTGGAGTCATCGTTGCCAGCAATCATCCAGACTTTTCACCCGGAGACACTGTGCAAGGCATGTTGGGCTGGACTGAGTACAAGGTAAGTGGAGGTAAAGGTCTAAATAAAGTACCGTTGGGAAGCGATCCCGAGATGGTACTTGCTGTTTTCGCGCTACCGGGCTTGACTGCGACACAAGGACTTTTTGGCTTCGCTGATCCGAAAGCTGGAGAAACCATTGTCGTCACAGGCGCTGCGGGCTCGGTAGGATCGCTGGTGGGTCAGTTAGCCAAAGCAGATGGTCTACAAGTTATTGGCGTCGCCGGTGATGATGAAAAATGCCAGTGGATCACAGATACCCTCGGATTTGATGGCGCAATCAACTATAAAAATGATGGCATCACGTCGATGCTTAAAGATCTTACGCCCGAAGGTGTAGATATCTTTTTCGAAAATACTGGGGGCCCAATTCAGCAGCAGGTCTTTAACCGGATGAATGCGCATGGTCGGATTATTGTCTGCGGCATGATTTCTGATTACGTCAGTGCACAGCCGTCGCCCGGACCCAACTGGATACCCCTGATCAAAAAAAGAGTGACGGTTCGCGGATTTGCCATGACTGATCATCTTGGCGATGCATCCAAGTTGCGCGCCAAACTAGCACCGTATGTTGCTGATGGAAAAATTAAGTTCCGCACTCATATTCTGGAAGGGTTGGAATCGGCCCCTGAAGGACTTAATTTATTTTTTAACGGTAACAACCGGGGCAAACTCATTGTTCGGCTTTGATTTGAAAACCGTCCCAGAATATAGAAATAAACCCTAAGCCCTAAATCTCAGATTTGTTGAGATCGGGACACCCCAGCGATATTGGGCGGTTGCGGGAGATCGTATCTATTCCGTTTTCTCCAAGACGAGCGGTGAGAACTATCGGATTTCACAAACCAAAGGTCCCAGCACGTCCATCAAAGGCTCAACTCCCAATCCCGGCGCTGAGGGTGCAACCATGTAACCACGCCCCACCTCGGGGCCACCCTCAGCAATCGCTCGACTCGCGTATTCGTGGAACGCTGACGACTGAAAATGAAAGGCCGATGGAGTCGACTGGGCGAGATGAGCGATTGCTGATGTGGCGATCTCCCCGCCCCAACTATCTTCAATCGTCATCACGATACCAAGATGAACACATAAATCTCGAACCTGACGCGCGCGGGTAAGACCGCCCATCCGATTGATCTTGAGATTAATCAGATCCATTGCGTTATCCTGGAATCCACGTAACAAAATCGCCAATCCATCCATGCATTCATCCAGAATGAAGGGCAGATTGGTATGTTGGCGCACCGCAAAGCATTCCTCATAACTTAAACAAGGCTGTTCTATAAAGCACGATAACTGTCGCTCCTGAAACATTTGCTCAACTGCGCCTACAACACGCAAAGCTTCATGCTGCTTCCACCCTGTGTTGGCATCCGCATCCACAACATCACCTGGCTGCATGACATCAAGAATTTGCCGAAAGCGCTCGATATCAGTATCCGGATTTTCTCCGACCTTTATCTGAAAATGATCAAAACCCTGTTCTCGATACTCCACAAACCGTTCGGCCATCAGTTTAGGGTCCGCGCGTGGAACAACTTTAAAAAGGGTGACCTGCTCCTGTAGTTTGCCACCCAGTAACTGATAAGCCGGCAGGCCCGTGGCTTTACCTAGAATATCCCAGCAGGCCATATCGATAGCCGACTTGACATACGGATGTCCCTTTAACAACTCATCCATCTTCAGGTTAATGCTGTCGAGATGGGTGGGATTCTCGCCAATCAGACCAGGCGCCAGTATGGACACTCCTGTTCGCACCCCCTCGGCATACGCCGCCAAATACGAGGGGCCCAGTGGACAACTTTCTCCAACACCGGTTATTCCTTCATCGGTATCCACCAAAACCACAGTGCTATCGAATGATGAAAATGATTGGGTCGACCAACTATACGATCCCTCTTTCATCGGCAGATCGACTTGAAAAACTCGAATTCTAGAAATTTTCATGAGAGTGATCGCCTGTGCGGTCTAGAAGATGAATGAGTCCATCAAGGTGCATTATTAACTGCCGAAAAATACTCGACATGCCGCGCTTTCGCTTGTCTGAGAGCGTCAAGGTCGAGCTCAAACCCCAAGCCGGGCGCGTCAATCGGTCCGAGTTTTGCCTCTGAGAGCGTGAGGCTTGGACTGGCAATCACATCGGCAGTCAAAAGGTGATTCATATACTGGTTTGCATCGTCAAGATTTGAAATCGCCAAACCGGCGTGATGGGCGGCACAGGTCGTGATTCCCGTTTCATATAAGCCATGCAGACAGATATTCAGTCCGGCCTTTTTTGCGACATCTGCAGCCTTCATGAGAGGTCCAATACCACCCGTCTCATGAAGGCCGAGCGTGATGAGATCGGCGGCTTGCATCTGCGTGACCTGCAAAACATCATCTGCATTAAAAACGCTTTGATCCGCTGCGATCGGGATGGGGCTTGAATCTTTTATCTGCTTTAGCGCGCTTAAGCTTCTGTGATCGCAGGGTTGCTCAATCATTTCAGGATTAAACACTTTTAGGCGATTAATCATGCGTCTTGCTGAAAGGACATCCCACGCCTCATTCGGATCAAGCCGCAACCGAATATCCGGCCCCACCGCCTCACGCACCTGCCTGACAATCTCAAAGTCAAGCTCATCACCACGACCGACCTTGCAGTAAATCGTACGATGACCTCGTTGCACAAAAGCGGTCGCATCTTTTGCGAGCGCCTCGGGTTCAGACCCCTGAATAAAACCAAAGTACTCCACATACGCACGCTGTGCGCCGCCGAGCAACTCGTAAACAGGCCGATTCAGTACCTTTCCCTGTAGATCCCAGAGCGCCATCTCAAGCCCTGCCAATACCTGGCCACCAAACCGGGGCGCACTACAATTGCCTCGAAACTGAAAAAGGGATTGATAACAGGTCGCCATCAAGCGCTCGCGATCAAAAATCGACTCGCCTGTGATGTGCTTCGCAGCCTCTTCGACAAATGCCTGAACGCCAGTCGCAGTGGGTGTGGCGAGGCACTCTCCGAAACCGACAAATTCGCTTTCTGTGCGAATCTCAATCAATAGCACTTCTGCACCCAGGGTCACGCCCTGAGACCAGTAATACGGCTGGGCATACGGCACTAACAACGGCGTGATCAGTACCTCCCTAATTTTCATCTAGATCCCTCAAAAGCATGTGCGGCGGCTAATAGATAGAAAGATGCCGTTTTGAGACAAGTATAAGGTCTTTCAAGCACCGTGAAATCGTGTGTTTGAGTTGAAATTTAATTTCAGTCCGGTAGCATTGATGCATCACTCGCGCCCCTTAAGGGCGATAGCAAAATAACAAGGGTGGTTAGATTAATCAACATTTCGGAGGAGCAAGGATGAAAAAATCAAAGATCGAACAAATCATTCATCAGGATATTATCCTGAAACAAGCGCTAAGCGACCCTCGCGTCACGCGCAGAGATTTTCTGGCCTTTACGGGCGCGATGGGCATGACCGCCACAATGGGCGGAGCGCTTTGGTCGAACAGGGCATTAGCCGCCACGCCTAAAAGAGGCGGACATATGGTGTCTGGCCTAAACGACGCCAACACTGGCGACTCCCTCGACTGTGGACTGTTTAACGCAACCTACATGATCTGTATCAGTCGCGCATTTCGTGACAGCTTGGTAAACGTCGGCCAGGACAACAGTATGGAGCCGGCCCTTGCTGAAAGTTGGGAAGCGAGTCCCGATGCAAAAATCTGGCGCTTCAATATTCGCCAGGGCGTCGAGTTTCACAACGGCAAGTCCCTGACAACCGATGATGTGGTCGCTTCGATCAACAAACACCGGGGCGAAGATTCAACTTCTTACGCCAAAGGCGTGTTCTCAGGGATCAGCGATGTTCGAGTGGATGGAAACACCGTTATTGTTGAATTGGCTGATGGTAACGCGGACTGCCCTGCTCTGTTTACGGACTATCACTTCAACATTATGCCGTCGAAAGACGGCGTCGCAGAATCTCTTTCAAGCGCGGGCACAGGGCCATACCTGCTTAAGGAATACAATCCCGGGGTCAAGACCGTACTAGAGCGTAACCCAAACACCTGGCACCCTGATGGCGGCGCACTGGCGGACTCCCATGAGGTTCTCGCGATTCTGGATGATACGGCTCGGCAGAGCGCGCTCATCAGTGGGTCAGTCGATGTGATTAACCGACCCGCACTCAAGGGTATTGCACGACTTAAAAATGTGAAAGGCGTCAATATCGTCGATGTGGCCAGTAACCTGGCATTTACCCACCCCATGCGCATGGATGTCACGCCATTCGACAACATGGATTTCCGAACAGCCTTGAAACTCTCAACGCCCCGACAGGAATTCATCGACAAAGTCTTGTTCGGATACGGTGCGATCGGTAACGATCAACCGCTCGGCCCTGGGTTTGGCAGCTACGATGCGAGCCTCAACGTTGAATATGATCTCGACAAGGCTAAGCATCATCTGAAGAAATCTGGACATGAAGGCGTGACAATTGACCTCAGCGCATCTAATACTTCTTATGGTGGCGCGATGGATGCTGCGCAGCTATTCCAGCAGCACTGGGCAAAAATTGGTGTCAACACGAACATTGTTCAGGAACCACAAGATGGCTACTGGAATAACGTATGGAATGTAAAACCATTCTGCACATGTTATTGGGGTGCCCGTCCGGTTGAAGACATGATTCTTTCAATTGCTTACCTGTCCTCATCTCCCTGGAATGACACGGTCATCAAGAACGCCCGGGTTGATGAGCTTGTTGTCGCTGCCCGAGGAGAGCTTGATGCCGCAAAACGAAAAGCAATGTATCAAGAAGTCCAGCATATCATTTCCAAAGAAGGTGGAACTATCATCCCTGCTTTTGGTACTGACGTTGCCGCGACTCGCGACACTATAGGTGTCGGCGAGCAGATTGGTGGTGGCTGGGAAATGGACGGAGGCCATTACCTCAAACGTTGGTGGAACGCATAGTAACCTGAATCTCGGTCACTAACTGAATAAGCGGCCTTCGGGCCGCTTATTTTTTTCATTGAACAGTACATCACTAATATTTCCAATCCGAACATGCAAAAACAGAAGATTAAAACTCAATATGCAAACTGAGTTGATCTACGCTACAGTGTCGGATAACTCACAAAGATGTAAGCGTTAAGGTTAATGAATAAGATTCTTCTCATGATTTTGCAGCGATTCGGTCTTGGGCTGCTGACGCTTTTTGTGGTTTCCATTATTATTTTTGTTGGCGTTGAGTTTCTGCCCGGCGATATAGCAGAAGCGTTGTTAGGACAGGGCGCCAGTCCTGAGAACGTTGCTGCCTTGCGCCATGAGCTGGGTCTCGATCGTCCAGCTCATACCCGCTATATCGACTGGTGGGCCGGTGTTTTACAGGGCGATCTAGGGACTTCGCTCGCAAACCGACGTGATATCGCGGAGCTTATTACGTTTCGTTTATCCAATACCCTTTTTCTGGCCCTAACGGCAGCCGCAATCTCCGTTCCACTCGCGCTACTTTTTGGTATCTTGGCCGCTCTCTATCGAAACAGCCTTTATGACCGATCGGTCAATGTTGTCACATTAGGAGCCGTATCCGCGCCAGAATTCTTAACCGCCTACGTGCTTATTCTTTACTTTTCTGTAAAACTGGGATGGTTTCCAAGCCTTTCAAATATTGACCAAGACACCTCGTTTATTGACAAGTTACATCAGGTGGCGCTTCCTGCGATTACGCTGATGGGGGTGATTTTGGCCTACATGATGCGCATGGTTAGAGCTTCCATTATTAATCTGCTGGCGAGCGCCTATATCGAAATGGCACACCTAAAAGGAATGCCTAAATTTCGAGTCATTGTTAAACATGCATTACCCAACGCATGGGCACCTATTGCCAACATCATTGCCATTAGTCTCGCCTACCTGGTTGTGGGCGTCGTTGTCGTGGAAGTCGTCTTTATTTATCCAGGCCTTGGTCAATTAATGGTCGATTCAGTTTCAAATCGTGACATCCCGGTAGTCCAGGCCTGCAGCATGATCTTTGCCGGCACCTATATCTTGCTTAATTTAACCGCCGATATTGTTTCGATTTGTACCAACCCCAGACTGCTGCATCCCAAATGAGCAGCAACGACATATCGCCACCCAAAGCACAGGTGAATCGACCCCGAAGAACCCGGTTGCAAAATGCGTTTCGGGAAATTCTTAAAGCTCCGATTACTGCAAAGTTTGGCATGCTGGTGATTTTGACCTACGGTTTTATCGCTATTTTTGCTCCGTTCTTAACACCCTACAGCGAAACTGAAATCGTTGGCCCTGAATTTGACGTCTGGGGTAATGAATTTATTCTCGGAACAGATGGCTTGGGTCGAGATATGCTGACACGACTATTGTTCGGCGCTCGTAATACAGTGGGTATCGCCTTTATTACAACACTACTTGCATTTGTGATCGGTGGCATCATGGGCCTACTCTCAGCGATCTACACGGGATGGTTTGATCAGGTCGCAAGTCGCGTTGTGGATGTGTTAATGGCAATTCCTCAGTTAATTTTCGCTCTGATGTTACTGACCATCTTTGGCACTTCAATTCCGATCCTAATTATTGTCATTGCGACTCTTGACGCCACTCGAATTTTCCGCGTAACTCGAGCCGTAAGTCTCAACGTCGTTGTCTTGGATTATTTTGAGGCGGCTCGGCTACGCGGAGAGCGAATTTTCTGGCTTTGCATCCGCGAGATTTTGCCGAATATCACTGCGCCTTTACTGGCCGAATTCGGGCTGCGATTCTGCTTTGTTTTTTTAATGATTGCCGCGCTCAGTTTTCTTGGACTCGGCATTCAACCTCCAACTGCAGACTGGGGCTCGATGGTTCGTGAAAACGCGGTCCTGATCACTTATGGTGACATCACTCCAATCCTACCGGCGATTGCGATTGCGATTCTCACACTGGGCGTTAACTTTCTAGTGGACTGGTTCTTGCATAAATCGAGCGGACTCAAAGATGGGCATTAGACCTTCGCGTCGCCAGACACACTCATGAACGATCCTTTACTCGAAATCCGAAATCTTCAGATCGATGGTGAAAGTGATGAGATTTGGCATGAGATCATCAAAGGAATTGACCTCCATCTTGATCGAGGCGAAGTGTTGGGCCTTATCGGGGAATCAGGTGCCGGCAAGTCTACGCTCGGCCTTGCCGCCATGAATTTTTGCAGACCCGGGTGCCGTATTCGAGAAGGTTCCATTCGTTTCGATGATCAGGAACTTACTGAGCAATCTGAATTAACCTTAAGAAAGTTAAGGGGTGTACGTATTGCCTACGTTGCCCAAAGCGCGGCAGCCTCCTTTAACCCTGCTCACCAACTGATCGATCAATTCTCTGAAATACCTGTGGTTCATGGTGTTAAAAGTCGGCGCGAGGCAGAGAAAGACGCTAAGGATCTTTACGGTCGAGTCCTGCTTCCGGATCCCGATGGTATTGGCTATCGCTACCCGCATCAGGTGTCGGGAGGGCAATTGCAGCGAGCCATGACAGCAATGGCATTATCCTGTCGGCCCGACCTCATTATTTTCGACGAACCCACCACTGCGCTCGACGTCACAACGCAAATTGAAGTCCTCACGACCATCCGGGATATTGTGCGCGAATTCAACACGGCCGCCATTTATATTTCTCATGACCTTGCAGTTGTCGCTCAAATGGCTGATCGCATCATGGTGTTGCGCTATGGCGAGTTAGTCGAGGAAGCAACAACCCGCGAGATGATGTCGAGCCCCAAAATGGAATACACAAAGTCATTATGGGCCGTTCGATCATTCAAAAAAGAAGCTGAGACGGTCGCCAGCGCGATGAGTCCAGTGGTCAAGGTGGATAACGTCACCGCAGGATATGGATCAGAAGATATCCTCAAAGAGGTTTCTTTTGAAATTCATCGCGGACAAACGGTAGCCATCGTGGGTGAATCTGGGAGCGGAAAAAGCACGGCTGCCCGAGTGATTACGGGATTGCTCCCGCCCCGTCTGGGCGATATTCAACTTAACGGCAAAATTCTGCCCAAAAGTTTTAAGGCACGAAACAAAGAGCAACTGCGTCATGTACAAATGATCTACCAGATGGCGGATACCGCGCTTAATCCACGCCAGCGTATTCGCAATATTATTGGCCGACCGCTGAGCTTTTATCTGGGTCTTACCGGAAAACAAAAGGAAGCGCGCATTCGGGAACTCTTGTCACTGATCGAACTTGAACCCGATCTTTATATCGATCGTTTTCCAGATGAACTCTCCGGCGGACAGAAGCAAAGGGTGAGTATCGCGCGCGCACTTGCAGCAGAGCCAGAATTTATTATCTGTGACGAAGTCACATCAGCGCTAGACCAACTGGTTGCCGAGGGCATTCTGCGGCTATTGGATCGCCTACAGCGGGAGTTCAACCTTGCCTATATGTTTATCACGCACGATCTTGCCACGGTCAAAGCCATTGCTGATAACGTTGTAGTGATGCTGCAGGGCAAGATTGTTGAGCAAGGCTCAAAAACAGAAATATTTTCACCACCACACCATGACTATACCGAACTCCTATTGTCCTCAGTGCCTGAAATGGACCCCGACTGGCTTAACGAACTAATTGCCCATCGTGAGAAACATGGCGTAATGTCGTCGACATCAATCTCCTAATTTATCAAAGATCAATAATTCAAATCCGGCTTTACCAGTCTTTGTCAGGCTGCCTCTTATAAATTTGATGTGTGGAATATTTTTGTCACGGTTTCACGAATGTCCCATCTCACTCGCCGACCTTTACGGGTAAAAACGCTATCACCCGCCACACATTCAATCGACGCCTGCCCTTCCATGCTGAGCATGACCCGACCAGCCGTTATCGTTTGCAGCTCATCTCCCAATTCGTTGCAGTCGAATATACCCGGGGTGCACCGCCAGATCCCCGCTCGAGACAACCCATCTGGGCTTAAAAAATCAATCCGCCCGGATGCGCTAGGATGACCTGAAACAATTACATAGTCAGAAGCCGCGTTATCAAACGGCCATTCCTCTAGATCATTAACATCTAATGTGTTTGGGTAATATTGAAAAGTCACTATCAAAAAATCTCCGTGAAATTAGCCAAGGCGCGTCTCAAAAACACGATACCATATCGAAAATAATGAGTAAAAATTTATTATTTACAGATCGATTCATTAGAAATGGGCGGGAGCCCACAAAATTTAATCTCTAAGAACGAATCACATTAACCAAAAAAATTACGAATATGTCGTTCTATGACTTTTCTCTTTCGGGTTACTTGGTTCAAAATATACCAATCAATCGTAGGCGCTCATGAGTTCAACGGAAAACACGAGTTTTAATATTCGGGTGTCATCCACCGATGAGGTGTTTGAGGTTCCGGAAAATCGAACTATTCTTCATGTTTTATATGAAAATGGTTACGAAGTCCCGCTCGACTGCTCCAATGGCCGTTGTGGAACGTGTCGCACGCGCTATCTCTCTGGCGAGATCGATCATCGAGACACTGTGCTCGAAGACTCTGAGCGTTCCGAGTTTCTAACGGTCTGCGTCTCGCGCGCAACAGGCGGAGAACTAGTGCTCGATCTGGAGCCTCCGGTCGATTCTGCTCAACCCATCACTCGACCCATCGCGGTTGTTAACGCGCCGGTGTGTGTTGCATGCCTAAATTGCGTTCGATTCTGCACGTTTGGCGCAGCTAAAATTGATAGTGGTCTGATGGGGGTTGGCGGGATTCAAGGTGCCGCGATCGTTGATAAAGACTTATGCACGGGCTGTGGATTATGTGCCGCAGCTTGTCCTACCGGGGCAATCGAAATGAACGTCAATACTCATGACGTTGTTATTGATGCCATCGACCAGTTCAGTTCCGGACCGGCTTCTCAGCAAAATCAACTGAGCAAGACCCCGAACTCCCTGGTCATTTTTACCTGTCCGCAATCTCGGCAGACCACACAAGAAGTTTGCGCTGGTGATTCCCCTACCAAAAAGACCGATGCTGCAACCCATGTTGTCGAAGTCCCCTGTTCCGGACGAGTCGATACGCTCCAACTTATGCATGCTTTCGAAAAAGGCGCTGATGGGGTAATGGTGGTCGGGTGTCAGCCCGGGGAGTGTTACTTTAATACCGGAAATTTACATGTGAAACAGCGGGTAGACCGTGTGTCACAATGGCTGGATAAATGCGGCCTTCATCATGACCGGGTCATGATGACTCACATCACGCCCGGCGATCACAAGGGACTGGCCAACGCCATCGACTCACTGGATGAAAAGACTCAAGCGCTCGGATTAACCCCGCTGCATCAAGTCGCGGCTGACAGAACATAACCTCTTATTCGAGATGATTAAGTAACTCATATCACCACGCTATTCGACGAACTAGCTCACAAGTAAAATTTTCGAGAAACATCATGATTGTTGCCGAACAGAAAAAGTTGGAAGATATTCAGCGAATGCTGAAAGGTAAAAAAAAGGTTCTCACGGTAGGATGCGGAACGTGCGTATCCGTATGTTTTGCCGGAGGACAAAAAGAGTCCAGCGCAATGGCGGCGACCTTGCGAACGGCGGCAGCGGCTAATGGCGAACAAATCGAAGTCGACGAAGCGACGGTTCAGCGACAGTGCGTGCAAGAGTTTGTAGCACCACTGGAGGAAAATATTGAGGAATATGACGCTGTATTGTCAATGGCCTGTGGTGTGGGTGTGCAAACACTTGCCGAAAAATATATGGACACCCCAATCCTTCCCGGGCTCGATACTAACTTTATGGGCCAACCGACCGAACCGGGGGTGTGGGAGGAGCGGTGCGTCGGTTGTGGAAATTGCGTCTTGGAGTACACCGGAGGCTTATGCCCGATTACCCGCTGCCCTAAACAACTGCAAAATGGTCCGTGCGGCGGATCAGAGGGTGGCATGTGTGAAGTCGATCCCAACATTCCTTGCATCTGGTCGAAAATCTGGACCTTGTTAGACCGTCAGGGCATTGCTGACACATTAATGGATATTCAACCCCCCAAAGA
>JABHUE010000058.1 GCA_018672825.1 Pseudomonadota bacterium
CTCGGTGGCGGCGCCAAAGCCATCATCGAAATCCTGAACGACGGCACCGATACCAAAGGTATTGGCATGCTGCGTATGGATTTCTAAGATCCGTTGTCTAACTGGACCTTCGGGTCTGGTGTAAAAAGGGCGCCTTCGGGCGCCCTTTTTATTTTTGAACGGCGACACTTCTTAGCGCCCCAACTAACCCTCTAAAGCGCGAATTAGGGGGTCGAGATGTTTTTCATAATTTCGCCAGCGTTGCGTGGATCCTTTATTTAAAGGTTGTCGAACCTGATAGAGACTTAACGTATCCACCCTCTGAATGGACTCCTGATGCGATAAGAATCCATCACTCCACGGCAAGTCTAACTTTTCCAAAATTGGCTGAAGCGCTTTTCTCGGGCTGCTAACCAATTCTTCATATCGCAAGTCGATCAAACGACTGCCCAAGATCTCGCGCCAATAATCCATCAGATTTTGGTAACAGCGATAGTAATGTCCCAAATCCGCAAGATCATATGCAAAATCGATCCCACCTGGAAATATCTGAAAATAACTGGAAAGGCAAGTATCCAAAGGATCCCGGACACAATGAATCAAGATTGCATTTGGGAATAACGCGGCGGCGAGACCGGTGTGCAGAAAATTCTGCGGCATCTTATCGATCACAAAAGCGTCTTTTGAATTCTGACGCCCTAACGATTCAAGATAGTCTGACGCCATCTGTGAAATGTCTTTCTGTTCGAGCTCACTAATACAGGCGGGCCAGGGCTGGGACGCTGTCATTGAGAACGTTCGAGCAATGCGGGCAAGATCACGAAGTTCGCCGGCCGTTCCAATTTCAGGGTGGGCGCACAGTACCTGCTCCAACAACGTAGTTCCGGATCGTGGCATACCCAAAATAAAAATAGGTTTGCGGTCAGCAGAGCCAAGCGAGCACAATCGCTTGCTCTTTTCAGCTGTGAACGCGTCTTTGATTAGATCGAAATAATGCTTAACCGATCCCGCATCAAAGTTGATTTGTTCCCGATACTGCTGATTCCCTTTTCGATAAAAAGAAAATGCCCGGTCAAACTGTTTAACATCATCAAATGCCTTCCCAAGTGCGAAGTTCAGATGCATCTTTTGATCAGACGGTAGTGCCGCCTGCTTTGAAATTGAAAGCATTGCCTTGAGATCTGGATCAGACTGTGTGAACTTTTTTCCGATCGCTATATTCAGCCATGGCTTGGTAAAAAAATGAAATGACTCCGTGAGTGCTCTAAACCGGCGTTCCGAGTCTTCATGATTTCCTAACGACGCCAGAGCCTGCGCCAAATCATTTTGAACAACAGGATTATCCGGATTGAGTTTTACGAGCTGCTGGTACAGGGATACCGCTTTGTCCAAATTCCGAAGCTCATACGCAAAACTAGCCGCCTGGGCCAAGAGTTCTTCCGAGTCAGGATGATGCTGTCTCGCCTCCTCACATGAGTCCTGAGCATCTTCGATCCGATCCCACCCCCTTAATGCAAACCCAAGAGTGAGCCACAAAGAAATCTGGTCGGGGCTCGTTCGACAAGCGTCTCGCAACACGCCTTCCGCTTGTTCAAATTTCCCAGCGGCGTCATAAGTTCGCGCAAGCGCAATTGTCAATTCAACGTGGTGAGGCGCAATTTCAAGCGCATCGGTAAAGATTTTTGCGGCGCTGTCAAAATCTCCCGCCATCGCAAAGGCTTCGGCTTGACCCGAAATCACATGAAGATTAGTTCTGTCGATCGCCCTTGCCTTAAGAAAGGCTTCAAGCGCGCCAGGCCCATCTTCAATCGCCAGACACAGTCTTCCCAAGTGAAGCCAGCCCTCTAGGGAATGAGGTGCGATCTCAACGCCCGCCCTACACTCCCGAACCGCTGCCGATAACTTTCCCGCACCAGCCAAAGCCTCAGATAACGCGAACTGAACACCCGACTCTAGCGGAATTTTTTTTTGAATCTTTGATAGCAGAGAAATAGCAGACTTGTAGTCTGACTTTTCCAAGGCGTTGGTTGCTTTCTGCCAATTTTTTTTAAGGTAAACCTGATCCATTCTGTTATCTTCCAAAATCACACTAGCTTAAAAATTGCCACGTTTAATTACCCCAGTTAGACCGAATACTTTAAATGGCGATCAACTAAAAATGTATATCTTTCCCGGGCTTGAGTGATCGCGTCTGAATTCAGTTCCATCACTCGGAATTCTTCGCTTAATTGATCAAAACAGACGACTGGGTGATCATCATCAATCCACGGAGGGCAGAAGATGGATCCCCCGTAGTCCGGCCCCGCACGATTAAGGCTTAACAGGAAAATCTGATTTTCCATCGCTCGGGTCACCGCAAAGTGCGGCCACGTCGCAAAGGACTCGTCTCGATAATAAGCCGCTGCGTGGATCAAAAAATCTACACCATGCTCCAAGACTAACGATCGAGCCATTTCCGGGAAACGAATGTCATAGCAAATAAGAGGCGCGACCTTCCATCCGCATAGATCGAACGTTATTAATTTATTGCCTTGCTCAAAAAAGTCCTTCTCACATGAAGCGCCATAATGACAAAGGTGCATCTTGCTGTAAATCTCTACGACTCCCTCTCTGGGGTCTACTAATATCTGACTGATAAAAAACCGACTGTCTGATTCATAAGGCATTCCAAACAAGATAGATGAATTTATTTTTTGACTGAGTTCAATAAATGCTTCTGTAGAGGCGCCGGATAGTGTCTCGGCAAAAAGCGGCAGGCTTTCAAAGGTCTCCCTGGAATAAGGAATCGTAACCAACTCAGGAAGAACAACAAGGTCCACCGGGGTCCGTTCAGATAAATATTTAGAAATCCGGTCGCATAATTCCGACACGTGTCGGTCGCGCTGCGTTAAAGAACTAAAATCAGGAACCAGCGTTTGGCAGCCCAGGATCCGCAGTGGTTTCCGATTCCCCGCCATCAAAACCTTACAATTTATCTAGAGTACAAAATAACTGCTCAAGCGCTTTAAGCAACCCAAAATGCTTTTTCAAGATCGTCGAAATCAGACGCAGGGCCCTCAAATTTATTACGACCCAACTCCAGCACATA
>JABHUE010000102.1 GCA_018672825.1 Pseudomonadota bacterium
CCCTGATTTCAAGAACCCAATGAACCCGGAGGAGGGCACTACAGGCCACACGGTTTTCTCGATCAACGAGGTCTATGTCGTGCCCGAAGGCATTGGTGAGCATTTAGCGGCTGCCCCACAGTGGTCAGATTTTCCCGGTTTTTTTAGTATGTTGACAACTTATGGCGAGGTATTGGTTCTGGGTGGGGATGTGATCGAAACTCTTTAGGAAATTTTTCGGTTAATGATTCAGCCCATAGCCTGATCCTAAAGCCCCGCTTCTTCGGGGCTTTATTTTTTTCGATCGTTTGAATTTGATTGACCCGTCTTAAATCGAGATAACACATTAGAATTATCGATTCGAATTTGTTAAGTTTCTTTTTGTTGAGTTCAACACAAATTTTTTAAAATGAGAGACTAATCAATGACTGATCGCATTGCGACCGTAACGCCTTATTTGGTCCCCCCCGAACCTGTCAAGGATCAATGGTGGGCGAGAAAGGCTTATGTGCTGGTGCGGGTTCAGACTCGAGATGGCATCGTCGGTTGGGGAGAATGTCATCTATTAAATTTCCGTGAAGATGCGATGGTCGCGCTCGTAAACCGGTTGGCTGAATGGGTGATTGGGCGCCCCGCTCATGACATTCGGGCTTTTATGGGGGAAGCATTTGGCCGGTTTGGACAGCAGCGTCCGGGTGTAGAGGTTTACAGCGCTTTTGCGGGAATCGAAATTGCGCTATGGGATATTCTCGGCAAACGACTTGATGTGCCCGTGCATTGTCTCCTCGGAGGCGCCTGTCATGAATCGATACCGGTTTATGCCAATATCTACACTCCGTACATCCATCCACCGACAGCCTACGCTGACGTTGCGGCGGGCATCGCGGAGCAGGGATACACAAAAATAAAGCTCTACCCGTTCACCTCAAAGACAACAGTTAATGACGGCGTTGCGATTTTGGAAGCGGTTACCGACGCCGTGGGAACGGACGTGGATTTAGCTGTGGATCTGTGGCGTCATGCGAGCCCCGCGAGAGCGCTAGCGCTGGCTCGTGCGACAGAGCAATTTAATTTAATGTGGATCGAGGACCCCTTTGCGCCAACCGATGCTGCCAGCATGCGATACCTTCGTGATTCAATCGAACAGCCGCTGCTCACCGGCGAGACGTTGCCCACTCGGCGAGAGTTTACCGAACTGTTCGAACGCCGCGCCGTTGATATCGTTAATCCAGATATTTGCCTGTCGGGGATCCTCGAAATTCAGGCAATCGCAGCAATGGCAGAGCCTTTTTACATAGCCGTCTCGCCCCATAATTCAAATTCAATGGCGCTCGGTACGGCAGCCGCTGTCCATGCTGGCATTGGGATTTCCAATTTAGCTCCGGTAGAGTATTTTCCATTTTTTGAAACAGCGCTCGACAATGTTTGCAGTGGGCGCCTGTCGGTAAAAGGAGGCAAAATTGTTGCGCCAGAACTACCAGGGCTTGGGGTTACTTTTGATGACGGCGCCATGATTCGATTCCGGGCCTAAAGACGCGTCTAGATTAGTCGATAAATCATCGATAAGGTTGACGATTAAACTAACGCGAGAGGATACTTCTCCGTTCACCTGAGTCGGGATTTCAGGCGGTAAGTTTATTTGGGAATGCAATCGCTTCTGGACATAACCTCACTCCAGTTAGATGAAACTCACTTGATTCACTTTGACACGGTTCGCCATCGTAATGCTTAAGATTTTAGAAACGCTGCAGTCACCGCCTCCGGATCTTGACGTTGCTGAAATTAACCGCGTTGCAAAAGAAAGTTATGGCGTTGTTGGCCTACCTAAGTCTTTAGGTGGAGAGCGTGATCAGAATTTTCTGATAACTCCGACTGAGA
Source organism: Pseudomonadota bacterium (assembly GCA_018672825.1). Taxonomy (GTDB): domain Bacteria; phylum Pseudomonadota; class Gammaproteobacteria; order Arenicellales; family UBA868; genus UBA868. Next base: position 1,858 of record JABHUE010000102.1, read on the forward strand.
TCGGTCAGCAGTGCATAATATTAAAAGTAGCAAATCGAGCGGAGCCTGACGAATTTTTAGATCTGCAATGTGCCGCCCTGGACCATATTGCGCAACAAAATCCGACCCTCCCGATTCAATTACTGATCCGCACAAAAAGCGGGGAAAAATGGTCCACGATACAGTCGGGTGGGCTCACGTTCAGAGTTCGTGCTTTGCGGTACATACCCGGGGTCCCGCTCAACGAAGCGCCTGAAGACGCCCGGTTAATGCGCAATCTGGGACGCGATCTGGCAAAACTAAACATCGCTTTGCGCGGATTTTTCCATCCGGCAGCACGGCACGCCATTGCATGGGATTCACAAAATCTAGACCAGCTCGTATCACTTTGTGATTACCTGAAAGATGCGCCTCTGCGTGATCTCGCCGTGAGATGTCTCGATCGATTTTCAGCAAAAGTCAAACCTCGGTTATCAGGTTGTCGAGCTCAGGTCATCCATAACGATGTTAGTTTTCATAACGCGCTAATCGACCCGGACAATCCTTATGAAATCAGCGGAATATTTGATTTTGGTGACATGCTTTACGCACCGCTGATTCAGGATCTCGCGGTGACGGCTGCAGAAGTGCCTTTAGGATCTAAAAATTATTTTGGTCGGGCGGCGGACATTGTGGCGGGGTTTAACGAGGTTACCCCCTTGGAGAGACAGGAATTTGAATTGCTACCGGATCTCATTATTGGCCGTCTTGTTATCGGTTTGTTGATCAAAGGCTGGTCAGATCAAGAAGTCGCATGGACTGACGATCGCGAGCATTTGGTTGGCCTTGAAGAAAAAACCTTAAGGGTGTTGCGTGATGGCGATGCCATGTTGGATGGTGAATTTGAAAACCTTCTTTTAAGTGCGTGTGGGCTGCGCCCTAATTTTTTGTCAGAACGGTCTAATTTCTCAGTACAAGAGAGTTGGGATAAAAGAAATAAATTTCTGGGGAATGCGAGCCAGATTTCCTACAGTGAACCTGTCAATCTTGTGAAAGGCGAGGGCGTATGGCTTTTTGACTCCAACGATAAAGCTTATCTGGATGCATACAATAACGTTCCCCATGTGGGCCATTGCCATCCCCGGGTAGTTGCTTCGATTGCCAAGCAAACCGCAACCCTAAACACCAATACGCGCTATCTTTATGACGCGTTACCGGCGTATGCGGAAAATATCACCAGCACGCTGCCGCCAGAATTAGACACGTGCTTTTTTGTCTCTTCAGGTAGCGAAGCCAATGATCTTGCCTGGCGCTTGTCCAAGAACTGGACGAGTCAGACGGGGGGATTGGTGATTGAGAACGCCTATCATGGCGTTACAGACGCGGTATTCGATTTGTCCCCTGCGGAAGCTATCGATGGGAGTACGCTGAAGTCTCATATTGAGGAGATAAAAGCCCCGGATGACCATCGCGGGCCTTGGAAGAGAGACGACCCTGATCGGGGCTTGCACTATGCGGCATATGCCGGAGAAGCGATCAACAAGCTCATGCAAAAAGGCCATTCTCCCGCCGCTTTTTTTATGGACATGATCATGAGTTCAAGTGGAATCATAGCGCCCCTACCGCTTTACACCGAGGAAGTTTATAACCGCGTTAAGAAGGCGGGAGGGCTTTTTGTTGCGGATGAGGTGCAGTCAGGATTCGGCAGGTTAGGTAAAGCAATGTGGGGGTTCGAGATGGCAGGGATCACTCCGGATATCGTTACCTTCGGTAAACCCATCGCAGCGGGATATCCAATGGGCCTTGTCGTGACCCGCAAAGAGATCGCTGAGAAATTTGAACGCCATAGTGAATTTTTCAGCACCACCGGCGGCAATCCGGTTGCGTGTGTGGCTGCTAATATGGTTTTGCAGGTGATAGAAGACGAAGAGTTAATACTTAATGCTGATCGTATTGGGAATCTGATTTCTGATGGAATCAGAAAGTTGTCAGAGCGTCATCCCGTCATAGGCGACGTCCGGGGCAGCGGTTTGTTTATCGGCGTTGAGTTAATCAAGGACACTGAAACACTGGAGCCCGCAGCCTTGGAGGCAAAGTCCATTACGGAAGCTCTCAGAAATGAGGGTGTATTAATTGGTGTGGACGGGATTCACTCCAATGTCCTAAAAATCCGGCCACCGATGGTAATTAATGAGAGCAATGCAAATTTTTTGCTGCAAACATTTCAACAGGTGCTTGAAAATGCCCGACGTTGAGACAGCACATAAGCTGGCGATAATAGATAGATTCGTCCGGGCAGCGGTAAGATTATGATGGCTAACTATCTGTTAGACCGGCATCCTCTGTAGTACGGACCTGATCTTTGAGTCTAACCGTTGAAGAGGAATCGTTTTTGAGTCAAGACGAAGGTCGTGCTGTGGGACCGTCGTTGAGACTGCCATTGTTACTTTTCTTTGTCTCTGGGTTTGCCGGGTTGACCTATGAAGTCCTTTGGCAGCGTGAGCTTGGCCTTCTGTTTGGCAATACAACCCATGCGGCTGCGACAACGCTTGCGGTTTTCTTTCTGGGTCTTGGGCTGGGAAACTGGTGGGGAGGGCGCTGGAG
>JABHUE010000132.1 GCA_018672825.1 Pseudomonadota bacterium
CCCGTTTTCCCGGAGTCGCATGATCTTGCCCCAAAATTCGGATGTCGTCCCGATTCTTAAGATAATCAAGCAACTGATTAGCAAGATTTGCCTCGTGAGCCTCTACAAGATCGAAAACTTTCACCGCTTTTTGATGGATACCGATGTCGCTATCGCCGAAATGATGGCGGTACAGATTGTCAAAATATTGCGTGATTCCCGCGAGTGCCCCAATCTGAGCGTGTTGAGGTCCGCTTGGATTTAAGCGATAGCGTGATTTTTCCTCATTGAAGTAATGCCCCTGCCCTTCGGTCTTCTTGAGCGCATCACTAGATCCCCACAGTACGCCCTGATGAGTTCCAAATGTCTTGTAAGTGCTGTAAGCATAAAAATCCACGTCCCACGATTGCACGTCCGGGATCACATGAGGCGCGTAAGAAACACCGTCTGCTACCACCAAAGCACCCACCCGATGCGCCATTTCAGTGATACTTTTCATGTCATTAAATGTCGCAACGAGATTAGAACAAAGTGTGCAACACACAATTTTTGTTTTCTCGTTAATTAACGCTTCAAGATCATTCAGATCCAACTCGGCATCTGCTTTACCCACACGCCACTCACGAATAATAATGCCGTGTTCCGAGAGCCTTCTCCAACAGCCAATATTGGCCTCATGATCCTGATTAGTCACAATGATTTCATCGCCGACTTTTAGAAGGTGACGAAGACTCTGTGCGAGCACGTAAAAATTTAGGGTGGTCGAGGGGCCAATTGTGATCTCGTCTTCTCTTGCGTTCAGCAGTTCGGCAATTGCGGTATAGGATTCATCCATTTCTTCCCCGGCCTTCTGGGAGAGTCCTGAAAAACTATAAGGTTGAACCTTATGTTCAACAAAAAATTGCTGTAAACGATCAATGACGGTAGCAGGAACGTAAGACCCGCCCGCGTTTTCAAAAAACGCCCAGTCCTTGGTCTCTTCTGCCTTGAAAGCAGGAAATTGTGCTCTTACAAAATTAACGTCGAGTTCCATATCTACCCCAAAGTTCTATTTTTTATTCAAAACAAGCGTAAACACTACGTCTGGCATCGAGGACAATAATAAGATGCTCGCTGTCCAATTACTTTTCTCTGGACTATTTTCTCACAATTTACACAGGGTAAACCTGCACGCTCATAAACATTGAGCGACTGCTCAAAATAACCAGGCTCACCATTGACCCGCGAATAGTCACGAAGCGTTGTGCCCCCGGCTTCAATGGCTTCGCTCAATACCGCTCGAATCTCTCCCAACAAACGAGCGAAGGCAATATGACTCACCCGACCCGCCGCACGGCCCGGGCGAATGCCAGCACGAAAAAGTGCCTCACTCGCATAGATATTGCCCACACCAACAACAATCTTTCCATCCATAATGAATTGCTTTACCGTCACTTTTTTACCGCGTGACAGGCGATACAAATACTCCGGCTTGAGTTCTTGATCAAAAGGCTCGGGGCCCAGTGCTGCCAGCAACCTATGCTCAGAGGGAAGGCCCGTGATCCAAAGCACACTGCCAAAACGTCGTGGATCGTGGAACCTGAGACTTTTCCCGGAACTTAAGACTAAATCCAAATGATCATGCTTTAAAGGTGGGGTATCTTTTGGAAGCACTCGAAGTCGGCCCGACATACCAAGGTGAATCATCACAAACCCGTGGCCTGTTTCAAACAAAATGTATTTCGCCCTGCGACTGACTGATTTGATCCTAAGCCCTTCTATTTTCTGATTAAAATCTGGGGGGACGGGCCAGCGCAATCGACGCTCGCGAACCACAGCTTGCTTTACCACTCTGCCTTCTACAAAAGGCCGCACCCCGCGCATTGTCGTCTCAACCTCAGGTAGTTCAGGCATAACTCTATGTCGCCATTTGGCTTTTTAAGGATTGTCATCAGAGGTATTTTCTCGCAGACTCTGACAGGAAAAAACTGGAGCTTTTTTACTTGAGAATAATGTCTCTAGCCGCGTTAAAACTAATACTTTTTATTTTATGACTTTCACCGTTACAAATCAGAAAACCGGAACCGAATTCAGTGTCGACCCATCCGAAACAATTTTGGATGCCGCTACCCGTCATGGCTATGGATTTAACTACAGCTGTCGAAGCGGATCCTGTGGCAGTTGCAAAGGACTTCTTGTCTCCGGGTCGCTTGAATCTCCAGCTGAACCCCAGAGTGCGCTTTCGGAAGCCGATATTAACAGCGGACAAATCCTGCTTTGTCAGGCGCGACTCTCGACAGATGTCGTTATCGAAGCGGTTGAGTTACCCGCCGGCAGCTCCCTGCCGATCCGAACGCTACCGTGCAGGGTGACCGCACTGGAAAAGGCTTGTCATGATGTAATGGTGGTGAAGCTGAAACTGCCTCAAAATCAGGGTTTCCGTTTCCTGCCGGGACAGTACGTTGACATACTGCTCCGTGACGGCCGGCGGCGTAGTTTTTCAATTGCAAACTGGACTGGTATTGAAGAGGGTCTCGAACTGCATA
>JABHUE010000134.1 GCA_018672825.1 Pseudomonadota bacterium
AATTCGGGTACACATGACGCATCTAGGGTTCCCCTTGGTGGGTGATTCTCTCTACGGGAGTCGCGTTCGAATACCATCTCAAGCGTCAGATCAAGTAATCGATGCACTGCGAAAATTTGGACGCCAGGCACTCCACGCCACTCAGTTAGGGTTCGATCATCCTGTTTCTGGTGAATCCCTTCTTTGGACGAGTCCGATGCCTGCAGATATTGATTTGCTGACAAAAGCGCTTTCGGAAGATGCAGACCAAACCTGTTTCTGACGAGTCGTTGAGGTGGATTGAGCCTAATTGGTCAGCACCACAGTGGATTCGAGCACTAACGACTGAGCGTGTGTATGCCAATGCCTCGGACCCATTTAGCGGGTTTAATCTGGCTCAGCATGTGGGTGATGCAACGATGGGAGTGGAATCCAATCGACGCCTGTTGAAGCAGCGTTTAAATCTGTCTGCGAGTCCTTTTTGGTTAGAGCAGGTCCATGGGACCGAGATCATGAATCTTGACCAACCTAATCCGTTAAAGCAAGCAGATGGTAGCTTTACCTGCCGTTCTGGTGTCGTAAGCGTGATTTTGACGGCTGATTGCGCACCTATTTTTCTAACGGATCGACAGGGCACTTTTGTCGCGCTTTTGCATGGGGGCTGGCGGGGCATTGCCGCCGGTATTATCGAAAAAGCGCTGGCTTTGATGCCGAGCGACAACCAGGAAATTATTGCATCAGTAGGCCCGACGATTGGACCTGATTATTTTCAAATTGGCCGAGAGGTAAAAGATAAATTACTGGTTTCGCACAAAGATGAGATATTTTTTCTCGCAGATGGCGATAAGTTCTTTGCAGACCTGCCCAGTTTGATAGTAAAGCGTCTTGAGCGCGCTGGTGTTTACGCTGTTAGTTCGAGCGATCATTGCACGTATTCTGATGAACGGCGCTGGTATTCGTATCGCCGACAGGGGCAGTGTGGACGAATGGCGTCTCTTATCTGGATTGATCGATGGATTCAATAATGAATTCAAAAATCAATTCAATAAAAAGGCGGGGCTAAACCCCGCCTTTTTGGACAACTTTTAGAAAGATCTTACTTAAGGTTTGGCTGTGCTCAGGCCCAAGATCTCCCAATCCTGCATACCACCACGATACCACTTGATTTTATGGGCCGGATATCCGAATTTAAGCAAGTTTTTGATATTGTTGGGCGATTGACCACACCACATGCCGTTGCAGAACATGACTGCAGTTTTGGCATCGGAAAAGTCAAAAAGACCTTCGCTTTCGGTCACATTAAAAACCGACTGCATAATCTCTGCGATATCAATTGGAGTCGCCCCTTTAGCCGGATTCAGACTGGTCCAAGGCACGTTGATCGCGCTTGGAATAGTGCCTTTCGCCACCCAGTTCGGAGTTCGAGAGTCGATGACGATAATTGAAGAGTCACCATTACTCATCATCTCTGCGTAGTGCATGAGTTCACGCTCTGCGATTGTCTCGACGCCTGGCGCCAAGACGGCTGGCTGAATGCAAAAAGGCGGGCAAGGACGCGAGGTTTTTGCGAATGCCGGATTGACAGTATTCTTGTTGTCCTGGTTACGCGTGATATCAGTTGAGGTTCCGTTATGGGTCACGGTCACTTCCATCTGATCACCCCAGATACCAACCGGCTTGTTTGCAGAGACAGGTCCTAACAGCGCCATGCTCAGCATTCCTCCGAGTACTATTTTGAGAGTCTTCAAACTAATCTCCTTTGATTATGGTTATGGTTAAGGTGGTTACAACAAACTATCGAGGTCATGTTGTCTGGAATCCTAGTCGCACTCAGGCTCCTGACAAATCTCTTCGTCCGGGTGTGTTTCACACCATGTGACGCAGGCATTTTGATTTGCTTCACACCAAGCGTCCGCGTCTCCGCCTGCGGGAGGACCATCCGCAAGCGATGTGGTTGATACTAGCAAGGTGCTAATAAGAAAAACCATGACGGAGTTTGATTTTTTTGGCATTTTGCTTTTTGGAATGTTGATTAATATTTCAAATGTATTAAAAACGCTAATCTATTGCTAGTGCGACGTTTGATCTCGTTTATATCATTTGGGATATCCTAAAATATAAATAGGAATACTTATGAAACGCAATCATCTAATTCGATCGGTCTTTTTGGCTTGGGTTATTAGCTTGAGCTCTGTTTCCTTATCGGCTGAGCCCATCGATTATGAGTTAGTTGATATTTATGGCGAAAATAAACAAATTTCCGACTATCAAGGTCGGTTATTGTTTGTGAACTTTTGGGCGACGTGGTGTGGGCCCTGTATTCGGGAGATTCCGGATCTCATTGAATTTCGAAACAAGTTCGGCGACAGGATTGAAGTCATTGGCATCGCTTTCGAAAAAACACCGGTTGATCAGATTCGGGATTTTGCTGAGGAACTCAACATAAATTATCCAGTGTTGTTGATCGGCGATGAGCCGCTCGTCCCGATGGAACCCTTAAAGGGTTTGCCCTCAACGTTTGTTTTATCGTCGACCGGTGAACTTCTGAAAACGCATATAGGACCTGTAACGGCAAATCAACTCGAGCGCTGGTTATTGGCGCTTGATGCTCAGGTAGAAAACTGAAGACTTAGGTCAATGGCCTTTATATCTTTGGTGATTTGACCGCAAGAGATAAAGTTCACGCCGGTATCTGCAATTGCTCTAATGGTCTGCAGGTTGACGTTACCCGAAGCTTCTAATTTGGCCTGTCCATTATTCAGGCCCACGGCCTTTTCTAGATCAGTATTTGAAAAGTTGTCGAGCAATATTCGTTTGGCGCCAGCGTCAAGCGCTTGCGACAATTCACTGAGATTTTCAACCTCAATTTCAACCAGTGCCACATTCTTTGTATTTTTTAGTGCAAGATTTATCGCGTTTACGATAGAGCCCGCGGCGCGAATATGGTTTTCTTTGACTAAGATGCCGTCGTAAAGCCCCATTCTATGATTCATACCCCCACCACACCGGACCGCATATTTCTGGGCCGCTCTCAAGCCGGGAAGGGTTTTCCGGGTGTCTAGTAATTGCGCACGAGTGCTGGCAATTTCATCGACCATTGCTTGGGTTGCGGTTGCAGTTCCTGAAAGGGCTTGAGCAAAATTTAGGGCCGTTCGCTCTCCTGTCAGAAGGGCCCGCGCGGGGCCTTTTACAGTGCACCAGGTCTGCATTGCCTCAATGCGATCGGAATCTTGGAGTAGAAATTCAATTTCAATACTAGGATCGAGTTGTTTGAAGACTGCAGTAATCCACGGACCTCCGCAGACAATTGCAGGCTCGCGACTGATTAATGTCGCGGTGAAGACCTGATCTGCATCAACCAGCCTCGCCGTTAAATCGCCGCCACCGATATCTTCAGTAAGCGCTTCGCGGACCTGTAAAGCGATTCCTTCTGGGTGTTGTGGTGAATTCATAATGCTCTCTAAACGCCTATTTAAAAGTTGTTGCGCGCTGTGATATTTCGGGATTTTAGTCTTTAATTTTTCAATTTTACCCCCATATTTTATAAGGTATAAACAAAGACGCCGGTCAATCGCCTCGCGGTTCGGCCGATTGTAAGGAGTAGATTGACAATGCGAATGGATAAATTAACAAATAAGTTTCAAGCGGCGCTATCGGATGCGCAGAGTATGGCGTTAGGTCGAGACCATCAGTTTATAGAGTCAGCCCACCTCATGCTGGCGTTATTGGATCAGGAGGGCGGGAGTTCACGCTCGCTCTTGATGCGCTTGGGCGTGAATATTAATCGTCTGCGTTCAAGTCTTGGCAATGCCTTAGATCAGTTTCCCAAAGTTGAAGGCATAGGTGGGGATGTCCAGATTTCACAAAATCTTATACGGGCTTTAAATCTGACTGATAAGTTAGCCCAGAAACGCGGTGATCAATTTATCTCGAGCGAGCTTTTTTTATTGGCAAGTATTGAAGATAAAGGGCCCTTAAAAAAAATATTGAGCGCAGAAGGGGTTAGCAAAGACGCAATCGAGAAGACAATTGATGATATCAGGGGCGGCGATGCCATAAAGGACCCAAATGCGGAAGAGCAGCGTGGGGCTTTAGATAAATACTCGATCGATTTGACTGAGCGTGCCGAGCAAGGCCGTTTAGACCCTGTCATTGGACGCGATGAAGAAATTCGGCGAACGATTCAGGTACTTCAGCGCCGAACGAAAAATAATCCGGTTCTGATTGGAGAGCCTGGCGTCGGCAAAACGGCAATCGTAGAGGGTCTTGCTCAGAGGATCATTAATGGCGAAGTGCCTGAGGGTGTGCGCGGTAAGCGTTTATTGTCGCTGGATATGGGCGCGCTAATCGCAGGGGCTAAATTTCGCGGCGAATTTGAGGAGCGCCTCAAAGCGGTGTTGAATGACTTAACCAAACAAGAAGGCCAGGTTATCTTGTTTATAGACGAGTTACACACCATGGTGGGCGCGGGTAAAGCAGAAGGCGCGATGGACGCGGGTAATATGCTCAAGCCTGCGCTTGCACGAGGAGAGCTGCATTGCATTGGAGCGACGACACTTGATGAGTACCGAAAATACCTGGAAAAAGATGCTGCATTAGAAAGGCGATTTCAAAAAGTGCTGGTTGGCGAGCCAGGGGTGGAAGATACCGTTGCAATCCTGAGGGGGCTTAAAGAAAAGTATGAGGTCCATCACGGGGTAGACATAACCGATCCTGCAATTGTGGCCGCCGCAACATTGTCGCACCGATATATCAGCGATCGTAAATTGCCTGATAAGGCAATTGACTTAATTGATGAGGCGGGGAGCCGTATTCGGATGGAGATTGATTCCAAACCGGAATCTATGGACCGTCTTGATCGTCGGTTGATCCAGCTCAAAATTGAAAAAGAAGCGGTTAAAAAAGATACCGATGATGCATCTCAAAAGCGTTTAGCTGCGCTAGAAGTTGAGATTCATGAAATTGAACGTGAATATTCAGATCTCGATGAGATTTGGAAATCTGAAAAAGCGGCAGTTCAGGGCAGTCAACATATTAAGGAATCCCTTGATCAAGCGAGAGGCGATATGGAGTCGGCGCGACGGGCAGGAGATCTTGCCCGAATGTCTGAGCTTCAGTATGGTCGAATTCCCGAACTTGAAAAGCAACTGTCTACCGCTCAAGGAAGCGAACCGAATACGGAGGTAAAGTTGTTACGTAATCGCGTCACTAGCGAGGAAATTGCGGAGGTGATTTCCCGGTGGACGGGAATCCCAGTATCCCGGATGCTTGAAGGCGAGCGCGACAAGCTCTTGCGCATGGAATCTGAACTTCATAAGCGAGTAATTGGGCAGGATGAAGCAATTCGAGCAATGTCTGATGCAATTCGTCGTTCTCGCGCTGGACTGTCTGACCCGAATAAACCTTACGGCTCTTTCTTGTTTTTGGGCCCGACAGGCGTAGGCAAGACTGAGTTATCAAAAGCTGTCGCGTCATTTCTTTTTGATACCGAGGAGTCCATGATTCGGATAGACATGTCTGAATTTATGGAAAAACATTCGGTTGCACGCCTGATTGGCGCACCGCCAGGATATGTCGGGTACGAGGAGGGGGGTTATTTGACCGAAGCGGTTCGTCGACGCCCTTACTCCGTAATCCTGATGGACGAGGTTGAAAAAGCGCACCCGGATGTGTTCAATGTGCTACTTCAGGTTCTTGATGACGGTCGACTCACTGATGGTCACGGTCGCACGGTCGATTTTCGAAATACAGTGATTGTGATGACTTCAAACTTAGGGTCAGATCAAATCGGAGAGTTAGCTGAAGGTCATGAGTATGCCGTTATGAAAGAGCAGGTCATGAGTGTCGTTGGACAGCATTTTCGACCTGAGTTCATTAATCGTATTGACGATATTATTGTGTTCCATCCTTTGATTCGGGAGCAACTTCACGAGATCGCTAAGATTCAAGTTGCCACTCTCCAGTCACGACTTTCTGAGCGTGATTTGCAGTTGAATGTGACAGACGCGGTAATCGAAAAGTTGACCAATATGGGTTTTGATTCGGTATTTGGTGCGCGACCTCTGAAGCGGGTGATTCAGGTTCATCTGGAAAATCCGTTGGCACAGGAGATTCTCTCGGGACGTTTTGCGCCAGGCGACACCATTGTCGCCGACCTCAAATCGGATGAAATCTCTTTTGTTGGTGGAGAGGTGTCAGCAGTCCAGGTGGCCTGAAAGGTCGTCGAGAGATTAAATATCGCGGTTAAGCGCTGGTGCTCAGGCATGGCGCCAGCGCGAATGGCGATTTACGCCTCTTAACGGTAGACTTGCGTCGAGTTTAAGAGAGATTTTTTCATGAAAGCAATGATCCTGGCAGCGGGTAAGGGAACGCGAGTAAGGCCGCTGACGCATGCCATGCCTAAACCAATGATTCCTGTTTTGGGTAAGCCGGTAATGGAATATCTCGTTGAGCATTTGGCTAAACATGGTTTTGACCAAATTATGGTAAACGTGAGTCACTTTGCGCCAGCGATCGAAGGATATTTCGGCGACGGTAGGCGCTGGGGAACTCAGATTGGCTATTCCTTTGAAGGCCACATTGAAGCCGGAGAGACGGTCGCGTCGCCGGTTGGATCCGCGGGCGGGATCAAGCGTATCCAGGACTTTGGGGGATTTTTTGATGATACGTTCGTCGTAGTGTGTGGCGACGCATTGATCGATCTCGATCTCGCGGCCGTTGTTCGAAAGCATTGGCAGTCGGGTGCGGCGGCCAGCATCGTGGTGCGGGAGGTTGCGAAAGACCGTGTTTCGAACTATGGCGTCGTTGTTTGTGATGATAGTGGTCAGATTCAGTCGTTCCAGGAAAAGCCCAAAACTGAGGATGCTTTATCTCAATTAGTTAATACCGGCATCTATATTTTTGAACCCGAGATTGTGGATCTCATTCCTCGGGGGATCGACTTTGATATTGGTGGGGAGCTCTTTCCATTGATTCTTGAAAAAAGACTTTCTTTCAACGCAATAAAAGCGCCGTTTAACTGGATCGATATTGGACAACTGAGTGATTACTGGGAAGCCAACCAGCAAATGATGCGGGGAAAATTGCGTGGTGTGCAAATGCCCGGCACGGAAGTACGACCAAAAATCTGGGCGGGTTTAAATGTGAAAGTTGATTGGGACGACGTCAGAATCGAAGGCCCCGTGTATATCGGCTCTGCATCTCACATCGAGTCGGGGTGTCAAATTTATGGCCCGACATGGATTGGGACAGGGTGTCATCTTGAGGCTGGCGCAGAGATCTCCCGAAGCATACTTTTTGATTACAGCAGAATCGGTCCTTCGGGCGAAGTGACTGATTCACTCGTTTTTGGCCGTAACTGTGTAGATCAGGATGGTGATCCCGTGCCTGACCTGAAAGGCGCTCTGGACTGGGTCGCTGATGCGAGAGAACTGCCAGATCATCGTTGATCTGGTTTCTTGTCCGTCCGCTTTATTTTATAAAAGCGGGTTTAACCTTCTGCTATCACGGCTTTTGTTAGCAACTCATTGACTTTCTGAACATATGCGGCGGGTTCTGTTAGTGGCGCGCCCTCACTCAAAGCCGCTTGATCAAACAATACTTGGGTCCAATCTCCAAGCTGATGATGTTCAGGGTTTAGTTGTTTGATTAGGGGATGATCTGGGTTTACTTCCATGATCGGTTTGGCCTCAGGCGCTGTTTGTCCCATTGATTGCAGGATTCGCTCTAAATTACCGCCTAAGTCTGATTCATCTGCAACTAAACAGGCCGGTGAGTCGGTGAGTCGATGACTAACGCGAACGCTACTTACTTTTTCGCCGAGGAGCTCCCGCATTTTTTCGGTGAGGGATTCGAGGTCTTTTGCCTTGTCCTCATTCGCTTTTTTGTCGGCGTCGGTCGAAAAATCATCAAGGTCGAGTGCGCCTTTTGCGATCGACTTGAGTGGCTTGTCTTTGTATTCGGTTAGTGATGAGACGAGCCACTCATCTACCGGATCACTCAACAGCAAGACTTCTATGTCATTTTTTCGAAAAATCTCGAGATGCGGTGACGTGCTGGCCGCATAGTGAGAGTCTGCCGTAATGTAGTAAATCGCTTTTTGCTTTATCGGCATTCTTTTAAAATACGACGCCAGTGACTCGCTTTGGGTGCCATCTTCGGTCCGAGTCGAATTAAAACGCAAGAGATCAGAAATGACGGTCTTATTATCCTGGTCCTCAACAATTCCTTCCTTGAGTACCTTCCCGAATTCTTTCCAAAAAGTCGAATAGGTTTCAGGTTCTTTTTCCGCTAAACGATTGAGTTCGGCCAGAATTTTTTTCACTGACGCAGACCGAATTCGATCGATGCTCTTATTATTTTGCAAGAACTCCCGAGACACATTTAGCGGCAGGTCCGCGGCATCAACAACGCCGCGTACGAATCGGAGATAGGAAGGCATGAGATGCTTCGAATCATCCATAATAAAGATTCGACGAACATATAGATTAATCCCGTGGCGCTGCTCTCGATCCCATAAATCGAATGGCGCTTTTTTCGGAATAAAAAACAAAGAGGTGTATTCAAGCGTTCCCTCGACCCGGTTATGGAGGGTCGCCAGTGGATCCTCTGAGTCATAGGTCAGCGTTTGGTAAAAACGCGTGTACTCTTCTTCAGTGACTTCACTCTTGGCTCGCGACCAAAGTGCAGAACCACTGTTGATTGATTCCCATTCACCGTTTTTTTCTTTATCTTCTGAGGGCATCTCAATCGGCAGGGAGATGTGATCAGAATATCGGCTAATAATGCCGCGTAATCGGTAAGCCTGTGAGAATTCCTCTTCTTCGTCTCGAAGATGTAGGGTGATCGTCGTTCCTCGCTCTACACCATCAACTGCGTTAATGGTGTACTCACCTTCTCCTTCAGATTCCCAGCGAACGCCGGCAGAGTTAGGTTGTCCGGCGTGGCGGGTGGTGAGTTCAACTTTTTGCGCGACCAAAAACGAAGAGTAAAAACCAACTCCGAATTGTCCAATTAAATTGGCGTCGTTAGCGGCATCTCCGCTCAGCGCTTGCAAAAACTGTTTAGTGCCTGACCTGGCGATTGTGCCGATGTTCTCGATCACTTCCTCTTCAGTCATTCCAATGCCGTTATCTTTAATCGTAATGGTCTTGTTGGCCTCATCGATACTCACCCGGATGCTCAGTGTTTCTCCATCCTCCATGAGTCCGGCGTCAGTCAGTGCGGCAAACCTTAGTCGGTCGCAGGCATCTGAACCATTGGATATTAGTTCGCGCAGGAAAACCTCTTTGTTGGAATAGAGCGAGTGAATCATTAACTGAAGCAGTTGCTTGACTTCAGTTTGAAAGCTATGGGTTTGTGGAGATGCAGTTTCTGACATTGAGGGAACTCCGGAGAAATTTATGGCGTGAGATTTTTTGACGAATTTTCTAAAAATGGGGTTAACTTTGAAAAAAACAAGCCTTATTTTGGCTTTCTTTTCTCAATTTGATAATGAGCGTCCAGGAATTTTATCCGCTAGGCCATCATTTATTCAAAAACAATCGCTGAGAATATGGGTTTAGTCTGCCGATATCCGTTAAAATCGCGGCCCTGCCAGAATTGATATCACGTCGGGGCATAGCGCAGTCTGGTAGCGCACCTGCTTTGGGAGCAGGGGGTCGGGGGTTCGAATCCCTCTGCCCCGACCATTTTCTAGTTGCTTGAGCGCCCGTAGCTCAACCGGATAGAGCAACGGCCTTCTAAGCCGTAGGTTGCAGGTTCGAGTCCTGCAGGGGACGCCAA
>JABHUE010000135.1 GCA_018672825.1 Pseudomonadota bacterium
CTCAAAGTCAGTCAAATCGCCATCTTGTCCAAGGAAGTCCTGATGAGCGTAGACCTCATCTGAAGTAATCGTAAAACCATACGTCTTAGCAAGGGTTGCTATGCCATCTCCCATCCCTGACCCATTGGCTGTTGCGGTATTGATGATGGAGATGACTTGTTCCTGAAGATCATCATCTTCAAGAACGGCGTTACGGAAGGAATTGAAGTCGGTCATGGAGCTCTCCTTTTAGCGACTGTCTTTTTTCTTTTCACGGTAGATTTACTGATCTTCTTTTCATATCGCTGGTGCCAATGTTTGGTATCGTCCACGAAGTTACCTTTTAATAACTCGTCCTGAAACGTTTCGACGAATTTTTTAAACGAGTTGAGAGTCCACTTCTTGCCTTTACCAAAATGGTCTTCGCCATAAATCCGTCCAGATTTTTCACTATCACTGAAGTAAGTAGTGCCCCTCACCGTTATCGTCACACAGTCATTCTTTTCATCCCACCAGGAAGAAGTTTTCTTCCTTGGTTTAAACCCTTTAAAGCCGGAGCCTGTCTTGCCGCCTTCCCGGAGTAACACTTTTTGCGCGTCAATCTCTTCTTGAACCATTTGCCGAGGTGATAATTCTGTTTTTCTTATCTTGGTCTTTGTAAAGACCATCGATTCCCTGTATTTGTCGAAACCACTCATGATTATTTCCTTTTCCCTTTTCCCTTTTCTACGATGTCGGTCTGAATTAGCGTGCCAGTAATTAGTCAATCTGCTCGAGATAACTCTTCATTCGATCCTTGTTCATCGCGATTGAAGGTTCTATGGCGCCCCACTCTAACAAAGCTTCGTTTTTATTAGTCGCGCGACCTACTTGGATAATCCCAACCATCCCAAGGACCAGATGAGGAGTGCACTTATACAAATACACACCCTCTTCAGCAAATGTTACTGCTACGTCTGCACCGACGGGGGTCATAAACGAAGAGGCAGCAGTAGGTGAAAAGATTGATTCCGCATTATGGGACGGATCCGAAGGCTTAAATATGACGGTGTCGCCCGCCTCGATTTTCAAGTACCCAGGCTTAAATACCATCGTCTCGCCGCTCCCGTCTGTTGATACCGCCTCCACGACATGCTCAGCGCCATAAAGAACTGGAGCCGTAACAACCAAAAAGAGTGAGAACAAAAATTTAAGTTTTAACATGCCATTTATCCATCAAATAAAGACAAAACAACTACCCCTTCAAAATCATTCAGGCACTCGAAGCACTTTTTATCTACGGATTGCGCCGAATGACATTGTGGACTTCGACCACCTCCGGCTGACCAGGGTCCATCCCCATGTCAGCCAACACGGGCTGAAGGCGAGCCCCAAAAGCCTCGAATTCTTCCTGAGAATCAAAAAGTAAAGAAACTTTCATTTGATCTCCTGACCCAAAGCAAACTTCAAGTTCAAGTCCGGGGGCCGGATGAATACCCTCTTCGTACAGTCGGGCGACTATTGCATCATATTGCTCTGCCGTCATGGATGGTGGCGCAAATCTAGCTAACAAACTCATTGGAAAACTCCTTTTGGTTTTTAAAAGAACGATTTTTTTCTCGGTTAGTGAATATCTTTATCCAAAAAATTTAATAAAGTCAATTAACACAAATAATATGATTTGAGCTGCACGCCACTGCCTGGATAAAACCCCGTGTAACGTCTGACGAGGAATCAGAAGCGTGATACACGACATTAATACGTTTGCATCAAATTCGAAACAGGAATTTGGTAGGCATATATTTACCTACATATTTTGAAATCGTATTCAGAAATTCGACGACCCGATCGCATATACTCGGCTCAGATTTTCATTAAGAACGATGTCCCTGCGACTGACATAAGCAACAACCTTCAATAGCACTAACAGTATGCTCAAGATTACGGACCTATCCCTTCGACGGGGCACTCGCCTGTTACTGGAGAATATTGCGCTTGATGTGTTCCCGGGCCAGCGGATGGGCCTGACCGGCGCTAACGGATGCGGCAAGTCCAGTCTATTTTCTGTGATTGCGGGACGTTTGGAGGCAGACCAAGGCAATGTAACGTTGCCCCGGGGTGCTCTCATTTCCGAGGTTCTCCAGGAAACCCCTGAATCATCCCAAACGGCCATCGACTATGTGATCGATGGGGATAAATCCTATCGATCCCTTGAACTCAAGATTGCTCAGGCAGAACTCAGTAGCGATGGCACAGAACTGGCCACTTTACACAGCCAAATGGAGGCCATCGATGGCTTTCGAGTCTCGGCCCGTGCGGGCCAATTGCTACACGGACTAGGCTTTACTGCAAAAGAGCAGACCCAGAGCGTAAATACCTTTTCTGGCGGGTGGCGCATGCGCCTTAACCTTGCCACCGCTCTTATGACGCGAGCCGATTTGCTGCTGCTTGATGAGCCTACGAACCACCTGGATTTAGACGCCATGGTCTGGCTGGAACAATGGTTGGCAAGTTATGAGGGTATCGTGCTTGTGATCTCCCATGATCGCGAGTTTCTTGATCGCGCAGTGACTCGTATTGCACACATTGAGAACCAAACAATTCAGGTCTATGAAGGAAATTACAGTCTAGCGGAGCGACAACGTGCCGAAATTATTGAGATTCAACAGAAGCAGCATGTCCGTCAGAAAAAACAAATTCGTCATATGCAATCGTATATTGATCGATTTCGTTACAAGGCCTCCAAAGCGAAACAGGCTCAAAGCCGTATCAAGGCGTTGGAACGCCTGGAGATTGTTTCGCCCGCGCAGCAGAAAAATGCCTTTGTCTTTGAGTTTGAGACTCCCGACCACTCCCCACATCAATTGATCGATCTCAAGGGAATTAATGCAGGCTATCAGGATCCGGTCTTATCGGGCATCGATTTTCGTCTGTCGGACGGTGAACGCATTGGCTTGCTGGGAAGGAATGGAGCCGGCAAAACGACCTTGATGAAAACCCTTGCGGCTGAACTGCCTCCACTTAAGGGAAGCTATACCGGCGATTCCAAGCTGTGTATCGGCTACTTTGCCCAACATCAACTGGAATTATTAAACCCGCAGTGGTCACCCCTCGATCATCTGGCGGAATTATCCCAACAGCAAAACGAACGCGCCTTGCGTACGCACCTTGGACGTTTTGGATTTTCTGGTGACTCCGCGACAGAGCCTGTGTCGATTCGGTCCGGAGGAGAAAGGGCCCGTTTAGTCCTTGCATTGATTGTCTACAGCAAACCAAACCTGTTGTTACTGGACGAGCCCACAAACCATTTGGATATAGAAATGCGCGAATCCATCTCACTCGCACTTCAATCCTATAGCGGCTGTCTGGTCGTCGTTGCCCATGATAGACACCTGCTACGACTCGTCACTGACGAACTGTGGCTCATTGATAATGGCTCTCTTCGCCGCTTCGAGGGTGATATCGATGACTATGTCATCTGGCTTCGCCAACGACAGAAAGGAGCAAACAAGAATCTCGATTCCCAAACCAACAAAAAACCCAAAAACAGAACAGACATTGACGCGAAAATTGACCAAAAACCTCAGCGATCAAAAACGACTCGGCAAGAAAAAGCGAAGCAGAGAGAAAAGGTCAAACCATTGCATGATCGTCTAAACAGGGTCGAAAAAGAAGTCGACAAGGCAGCCGAGGTAAAACGACGACTGGATCAGGAACTCGCTAATCCGGAGATCTACAACGAAGCTAATCGAGACCAGTTACGTGAATTGCTTTTTGATCAGGCGAGGAACGCGCAACTCCATCA
Source organism: Pseudomonadota bacterium (assembly GCA_018672825.1). Lineage (GTDB taxonomy): Bacteria > Pseudomonadota > Gammaproteobacteria > Arenicellales > UBA868 > UBA868. The sequence continues at coordinate 3,764 of JABHUE010000135.1, forward strand.
AGAA
>JABHUE010000078.1 GCA_018672825.1 Pseudomonadota bacterium
CACCACACGCTCTAGCGCCTCATAAGGCGCCTCTCCAGGGTAACTTTCGCGCCGCTCTGAATGAAAAACAATTTCCCAATCTTGCTGCGTGAGTGAGAAAACCGTCGGTTCATTACCCTCGGCAAGGTCCGCAAAAAAAATCATACCAAAAAGAGTTACGCCAGAAACCACGAACGCGCTTAATCGTGGCAAACCAACGGTTAACATCGTTAAAATTTCCATTCTTCAGCGTGTTCCAAAGATCCGATCTCCGGCATCACCCAAGCCCGGAAGAATATAGCCATGCTCGTTCAGTTGACGATCAAGCGCAGCGGTCGTAATCGACACCTCGGGATGAGAATCATGAAACGACTTGATCCCCTCTGGCGCTGCCAGCAGACAAGCGACTTTTAGCTGTCTCGGACTATCATCTTTCAAACGCGTTACAGCAGCTGTAAGCGAGTTAGCGGTCGCCAACATGGGATCGACAATAATGACCTGGCGCTCACTGATATCGTCGGGTACCTTGTAGTAATACTCGATAGCCTCCAGTGTTTCTGGATCACGATAAAGGCCAATGTGCCCCACTCTTGCGGAAGGAAGAAGATCTAACATGCCATCAAGCAAGCCATTACCGGCCCGAAGAATTGAAACTAGACATATTTTCTTGCCTGACAGAATGGGTGCCGAAATAGTTTCAAGCGGTGTTTCGATCTCGATATCTTCCAAAGGCAAGTCGCGCGTTACTTCATACGCCAAAATGACGGCAATTTCACGAATGAGTTGTCGAAAGCGTATTGCTGGGCATCTCTTATCACGCATAAGCGTGAGTTTGTGCTGCACAAGCGGATGATCAATGACAGAACAGGATTTTGACATGAGCGAAATTTGTGGATTACTCAACTCTTAGCGACATAACGTAAGCTACTAAATTGACTTTGTAAGAATAATTGTGAATTTTAAGGCAGTCTATCAATGAAAAATACCGTTTCGTTGACTCGAATTGTAGTGATCGGCAGTGAATCGACTGGGAAAACCCATTTAACCCAACGCCTCTCAGAATTTTTTGACTGCACTTACTCCGAGGAGGCTGCCCGGCTATATGTCGAAAAACACCCCCGGCAGTTACAGGCATCTGATGTCGTCCCGATCGCGCTTTCTCAAATAAGTCTGCAAGATAAAGCGATTCAGAATGCCAAAAATCTAATCCTGCATGACACCGATCTCTTCTCGACTGTCATCTACTCGAAATACTACTACCAAGCGTCACCTGATTGGATTTTAAAAAAAGCACGATTACAAGCTTCCGATCTCTACCTGCTTTGCGACATTGACCTCCCTTGGCAGCCAGAGCCGCTTTTTCGAGATCAGGGTTCGACCGAGGCGCGGCGTCAGGTACACACAAATTTTTTAGACCTCATCATTAAAGAGCAGCTCAATATGAGGATTATCAAAGGCACTGGCGAGAAAAGAACACAAATGGCCATTGATATTGTCGAGCGTTTCATTTCCAAAAATAAACGCACCGCTCGATGAATTGACAACACCGCCTCGGACCACTAAATTGCAAGGGCTATTCAACGGGGTGTCCGGCGTGACCGGGCTGAGAATCACCCGCTGAACCTGAACCGGATCATGCCGGCGGAGGAATTTGGATAGTGGCCAAAATGGTCCCTCCGCCTTCGATCTGAAGGACTTGAGATGAAAACGCTGAAATTACTCACCGCACTAATTTATGGGGTATGTTTGAGTACTGCAGGTAGTGCTTATGCAGAGACGCCAACCCTGACTGTGTATACCTACTCTTCATTCACTTCCGAGTGGGGGCCAGGACCCCTTATCAAGAAAGCGTACGAGACACGATGCCAGTGCAATCTTAAGTTTGTGGGTCTCGAGGATGGCGCCGCATTGCTTTCTCGACTAAAGCTTGAAGGTAATCGAACCTCGGCTGATGTCGTCCTTGGCCTGGATACCAGTCTCATCGCTGAAGCACAGGCCACTGAACTGCTTGCGCCGCATGACCTCAACACTGACGACATTAATCTGGCGGTCACGTGGTCTGATCCCTACTCTCTTCCCTATGATTTTGGATATTTTGGATTCGTTTACGACAGCGAAAAAATTCAAACACCGCCAAAGACTTTGAAAGATCTCATGCTCAATCCGGACTCACCGCCGGTCATTATCCAGGACCCACGCACCAGCACGCCCGGGCTGGGGCTCATCCTCTGGGCACGAAAAGTATTTGGCGATGACGACATCAACGCATGGGAAAAATTTGCGTCAAAAATTGTTACGATTACAAAAGGATGGTCAGAGGCCTATGGTCTTTTCCTAAAAGGTGAGGCTCCAATGGTCTTGAGTTACACCACTTCTCCCGCCTATCACCGTCATATTGAAAACTCCGAGCGTTATCGAGTTGCTATGTTTGATGACGGTCACTATCAGCAAGTGGAAGTCGTCGCCCGACTTGCAAGCTCAAAAAATCCAACTCTTGCCCAAGATTTTTTGAGCTTTATGCTTTCTGATGACGTTCAGAAGATACTGCCGACAACAAACTGGATGCTACCTGCCGTCAAGACCGGTCAACCACTCCCTGAAGCGTTCAAAGAAAACGAAATACCCAAAGTGGTTCTGGGTTTCACTCCTGAAGAGGTGAGCGCAAACCGGAAAAACTGGATCAAGCGCTGGCTCGGCGCAGTCGCAAAATAAACCAAATTAAAACTATGCGAGTTCTAAGTGGTATCTGGTCAGGGATTGCCGTTGTCGTTTTTCTTCTAATCGTCATCGGCGGCTCAATCACCCTTACCGCAATGACTTCAACGTCAGTAAGCCTTAGCTCAGCGCTGGCAGACCCTTACCTGATCGGCGTCATTCGCTTTACGATCGGACAAGCGGTGCTATCAACAGTCATCAGCGTGAGCTTAGCGCTTATTGTTACGCGAGCGCTCGCAAGACGCTCAAAATTTCCGGGGCGGGGGCTGCTGATCTCATTGATGGGATTACCGGTCGTGATGCCTGTCATTGTCGCAATTTTTGGGATTACCGCGGTTTTTGGTAAAAGCGGTCTCCTGAACCAGCTGTTATCGTTATTCGGCGTGGAGCAGTCCTTTACAGTTTATGGATTGACCGGCATCCTTCTGGCGCATACGTTTTTTAATCTTCCTCTCACGATTCGATTGCTTCTGCCTGCCTGGGAAAGCATTCCGCGTGAAAACTGGCGGCTTGCGAGTATGCTGGGCATGTCCAGCCGACAGCTTTTTCGACTTCTGGAGTGGCCGTCTATTAGCGATCGCTTACCTGGAATCTGTCTTATTGTTTTCCTTTTATGCTTTACAAGTTTTGCCGTGGTTCTAACACTTGGCGGTGGCCCCTCTGCAACCACTATTGAAGTTGCAATTTATCAGGCGCTCCGATACGACTTTGAACTCAGCCAAGCCGCACTGCTTGCGCTTCTTCAGCTCTCACTGTGCACCGTTGCGGCGCTTGGGTTGCTCAAATGGTTTCGGGTATTTGCAGCAACTTCCGGTCGCAAAGTCGATGCCAGAGACCGTCCGGACATTCACTCTACTACCGGAAAAGCCATAGATGTTTTTTGTATTGGTATTTGTGCGATTTTCTTACTGCTGCCGATCACTATGATTTTTTATTCAGGCATTCGTGGCCCTATCTATAAAGTGATCAGTGATCCGATCTTATGGCTAGCATCGGCTCGGAGCTTAATCATCGCAATCTTGGCGACGGTAATCTCAATGCTACTGGCAATGGGCCTAATCAAGAGTGTCCGGTTTCTCCGAGAAAAGACAAAGCAGCAAAAAGGTGCTGAACTTGCCCTGACAATCGGCTCGATGACAGTTGCAATTCCACCGATGGTGATCGGAACAGGTTTTTTTCTTATCGCGCTGAGAACTCATACGCTAACGCATGCGACCCTTATCATGATTGCCCTGGTAAACGCTGTCATGGTGTTACCTTATTTACTTCGAAGCATCTCACCACCCTATATCCAGGCCGGCGAGCAGTATTATAAATTGTGTCGACATCTTGGACTCTCAGGTCTACAACGATTTCGTCTCATTGACTGGCCTATTATCCGTAAACCAACTGCATTCGCCGTAGGGCTCGGAGGTGCGCTCTCTTTTGGCGATATGGGTGTTGCGGCGCTTTTCGACACTGACGGTCAAGTCACGCTTCCCGTTATGCTGTATCACCAACTTGGGGCATATCAATTTAATGAGGCCTCTGTTACTGCGGTTTTCCTTCTACTACTCTGTGTTTCTTTCTTTTGGGCAATTAACCAAATTATTGGCCGATGAGCTTTCTACGCATCAAAAATCTCTGTTTGACGTTTGGAGACTGGACACTTGATGTGTCCATCGAACTCGCCGCGGGACGTTGCCTAGGTATCATCGGGCCAAGCGGCGCCGGCAAGTCAACACTACTCTCTTTAATCGCCGGATTTGAGACCCCCTATTCTGGCGATATTTTTATCGATGCTCATCCCATCAACGATCTCGAGCCATCCCATCGACCCCTCACCTTTATGTTTCAGGAAAATAATTTGTTCAATCATCTGACGCTCTACGAAAACATTGCGCTCGGCTGCCACCCCGGACTTAAATTAAGTCAGATCGACCGACGCCAAATCGAGATCGCTTTGTCCGCAACAGAGCTTTCATCAATTGCGGCACGGAAACCGTCAGACGTCTCAGGTGGAGAGCGACAGCGTGCCGCGTTAGCCCGGTGTCTATGTCAAAAACAACCCCTCCTGCTTTTGGATGAACCTTTTACGAGTCTAGACCCTCGGCTACGGAGTCAAATGCATCAACTCGTTAATGCATTACGAAAACAGCATGGACTCACCGTATTGGTTGTCAGTCATATGCCTCATGAGGTCGCCCACATCGCTGACGAACTGCTCTTTATGCAGGACGGTAAAATAAAAGAGCACGGGAATCCTGATCAACTCCTCGAAAATCCCACCCATCCTCAACTCATTAATTACCTAGAATTCACATCGAGCCGGTAGTATTAAAAAAAACAACAGAGTCTGTGGTTATGCTGATTCGTGTTCTCAGTCTTGCACTTGTGACGTCACTTTATTTCTCGCCGGTTAACGGCGACACTCAATGCCCAATGAACCTTGATTTTTCGAAACGTTTTCTAGCAAGTGATGATTCCGTGCGGTTATGCGACTCCTACTCCAATACGGTGCTGCTCATCGTCAATACGGCAAGCTACTGTGGTTTCACCTCTCAATTTGAAGGACTAGAAGCGCTTCAAGAGAAGTACAGTAAGCAAGGTTTTTCAGTGTTGGGGTTCCCGTCTAATGATTTTTTCCAGGATCCACGCTCAGAAGAAAAGATACGTGAGTTTTGCGATCTCACCTACGCAGTAAAGTTTCCGATGTTCGAGAAAACGAAGGTCGCGAAGCGACATGCGGAACCCCTTTATGAGGCGCTCGGAAAAGAAGCAGGCCAGTTTCCCAAGTGGAACTTTCATAAGTATTTGCTCGACCGAAACGGTGAGGTAGTGGGCAGTTTTGGCCCAACAGTAGCCCCGAACAATAGCGAGCTGGTCGAGAGAATCGAATCACTCCTGTAAGGCCGAGCCGTCCGTTTTAGGGTTCACTGCTGAATCGCGCGATTTTGTTTTCTTAGCAACCTGCCGATTTAATCCGTTTGAGGGTCGACAGGGACTTGGCCGCTTAACCCCAGCACTTCTTCCATGCGATGGCACGCTCTTAATAACGCGGCTTCACCTCGGGGAGGCCCAATGACCTGCAGACCCACAGGCAATCCGGCCTTCGTGAATCCAGCCGGTAAGCTGAGCGCAGGACACGATGTCATCGTGATCGCGAAGGTAATCGCGATCCAATCGATGTATGTTTTAGTTGGCTGACCCGCGATGAACTTAACGTAGCGCTGGTCTTTTGGAAAAGGAGGAACCGATACCGTCGGACAAAGTAAAAGGTCGTAGCGCTCAAAAAATGTCTCCATCGTTCGGTAGAGCCGGGATCGAACCCGCTCAGCGTCCAACAGCTGCGCATTGGTTACCTCAAGCCCTTTTTCGATATTCCATATTATTTCCGGCGCAATCTGGTTACGGTGTTCCTTTAGGATCGACTCCATCATCTGTGCAATGAGTACTCCTCTTAGCGTCTGAAAGGCCTCAATCGCGCCTGCGAAGTCGGGCGTCAAGTGATCAACGTGCGCACCTATCTCACTGAAACGTCCTGCGGCGCTTTCACAGATTCTTGCAACCTCATCCTCCATCAGCACGACACCCAGATCTGCGCTGAATGCAACTCGCTTTGGCATCTCGTTGTGCTCGAGCGCATCCAGAAAACGTTCGCCGTTATGAGGAAAAGAAAGAGGATCCGTAATATGGCATCCGGCGCCACCGTCAAGCATTAGAGCAACATCCGATACGCAACGCCCCATAGGACCTTCCACCCAAAGTGTGTCAAATGCAGGGTGTCTTGCACCACGAGGTACCCGCCCCGGCCCAGGTCTCAGGCCCACGACACTATTAAAGCTGGCCGGCACCCTAAGGCTGCCTCCGAGATCATTGCCTGTCGCCAAAGGCACCATACCCGCTGCCAATGCGGCACCCGAACCACCTGAAGAGCCACCCGCACTCACTCCAGAATCCCAGGGATTCAGCGTGTGCCCAAATACGGGGTTGAAGGTATGCGCTCCCGCCCATTCCGGCACATTCGATTTACCCACCGGAATAGCGCCCGATGCCTGAAGTCTCGCAACAGTTGCATCCGATCGCTGAGCCACATTTCCAGCAAACAACGGCGAGCCATAAGTGGTCACCGCGCCCGCCAGATCATTGTAATCCTTGACTGCCAAAGGCAGTCCCCAAAGAGGTCCATCAACATCGGGGTGACGTCCGGCCACGGTCATCGTGCGCGCCTGCTCCCGGGCTTTCTCGAGGCACAGTATGGGCAACGCATTTATCAGCGGATTAACAGCCTCAATGCGCGATATCGTGGCATCCATAAGCTCGAGGGGCGATATATCACCATTACTCAATTTTTGACTTAAGCTTGTCGCGCTGGCAGAACTAAATTCACTCTCATTCATAATCATCAGGCCTTTAAATAAAAACGTCGAAATTGAGTTCCTCGTTGACACTGAACGAGCCCGACTTCTTCCCAACACTGAATACCGATATCGCTAATCCAGATTGTTAAACCGATATAGACAGTACAGACGTATCATTGCATATTTTGCCAATCAAATCGAAAGTATCAATCCTAACGATCGTTACAACGTAAACAAAAAAAACGCAAACTTTCTAAACGCGTTATCTATCTTTTCAAAATCACCTTTCCAGCAGGGCTTTAATTTCAAACATGAAAAAAGAGTGTCGAGTTATATTCACAGACCTTGATGGCACGCTTCTGGGTTCGGACCAAAAGCTAAGCAATAGAAATCGCCAGATGCTAGAAGATCTAGGTCAGCGGAGTATCGCTCGAGTCGTAATTACCGGGCGGTCACTGTTATCGTGCAATCGTGTCATAAATGAAAATTTTCCGATCGACTTTCTTGTGACATCATCGGGCGCAGGAATTTTTTCTCATCAACCACGCGAATTAATTCACCATTTTGGCCTTGCTATTCCGGAAATCAAAACAGCGATCGATGTGTTGAAAAACTTGAAAATGGATTTCATGGTTCATGATCCCGTTCCCGATAATCATCAGTTTTACTGGTATCGGTTTGGCTCAAAAAATCCTGATTTCGATCGCAGACTTGCGCTTTATGCAAGTCATCACCAAAAGCTTACTGATCTCACGCAGTTAAAAGAAGGTAGCGCACAACTTTTATCAATCGAAATTTCAAAAAATGCATCAGCAAGGCTTCAAGAACTCCGCGAAAAGCTGCCGGCATACAGCGTATTACGGGCGACTTCCCCGCTTGATCATGCCTCGACTTGGTATGAAATTTTCCCGCCTAGCGTAAGCAAATCTCAAGCGGCTCAATGGATTTGTAGCGCTTTTGGTGTCGACTCAGAAACCGCACTGGCAATCGGGAATGACTTTAACGATATTGACATGCTCCGATGGGCGCCTTTCGCACGGGTGGTTTCCAACGCGCCATCACCCCTTACCCGAGAGTTTTTATCGGTCGCCGACCATGATAATCACGGATTTAGCGAAGCCGTCTCGTACTGGTTAGAACAGACCCGGTAAATGAAGACTTCCCATTCATAATCACCAAAGCAGTTCACCATTAATAAAGGCAGTCGAAAGGGAAGTTTTCGGCGTCTTAAAGAATTCCTCAGCAGGTGAATGCTCGATTAAACGGCCGTTGTGCAAAAACATGACATCGACCGCGACTCGACGCACCTGACCGAGATCGTGAGAGACCATGATAATGCGAACCTGATCTTCGTCCATCTCTCGAATAATCTGCTCAACCTGCGCCGTTGCAGCTGGATCAAGATTGGCTGTTGGTTCGTCGAGAAAAAGTACGCGAGGCTTAAGCGCCCAAGCTCTTGCGAGCGCTAAGCGCTGCTGCTCTCCGCCTGACAGCACCGTCGCATTCCTGTTCGAAATATTCTGGAGACCTGTTTTCTGAAGTACGTTCTCGGTGCGATCCGCTCGCTCATGCTCTGCGATGTTGCGCGCTTTTAAGGCATGCTCAATGTTTCCACGGACTGAGCGTCGAAGCAGTACCGGCCGTTGAAAGACCATCGCCTGCGCAGCACGTTGCTGTTCCACACTGCCGCCCGCCCATTCAATTGACCCCGCTGATGGCGCCAACAGTCCGTGACATAACCGCAATAACAGACTCTTACCTGCACCGTTGGGACCAACGATCCCTGTGGGCGCGCCCGGCTGCAGCTGAAAAGAAATATCATCCAGCAACACTTTGCGGTTGGTCTCAAATCGCAGCGACTCTACTTGTAACGGCAGAATTTGAAGTGAGGATGAAGAAAGCACGTTTTTATTTTTTAATCAGGAGACAAAGAATGAAACAAACAGCACATACTTATTCAATTCTGAACATGGCACACCCGCTCACGACAACTTAGACGCGTTCAATTCGGACGCAAAACTTCCCGCTCGCGGCCAATCTGAGTGCCGACGCCTTGATCTGTAAGGGTTTCTAGCAGGGTAGCATGTGGAACACGCCCATCCGAGATCGTTGCCGTTCGAACGCCTCCCGCAACCGCATCGATAGCACATTTTACTTTGGGCAGCATACCGCCAGAGATTATTCCCGCTTCAATTAACTCTTTCACTCGACTCTCTGACAGTCCTGTAAGTAACTCACCGTCCTTATCCAAAACGCCGGGAGTATTTGTCAGGAGAATTAATTTCTCTGCACCTAAAGTAACCGCAAGGCGGCCCGCGACAGTATCAGCATTGATGTTGTAGGCTTTTCCATCGACCCCCACACCAATCGGGGCGATCACCGGTATGAAGTCTTCTTGATCCAGTACATCCACAACCAAAGGATTAATCGACTCTATCTCACCAACAAAACCCAATTCCACAATATCGTCGTCATTGGTTGACCCGTCTTTGTGGAAGACCATTTTGCGAGCACGAATCATGTCGCCATCTTTTCCTGACAATCCAACCGCTTTTCCACCATGCGCATTAATAAGCGCCACGATACTTTTATTGACCAGTCCGCCCAAAACCATCTCAACCACATCGATGGTTTCGCTATCAGTCACCCGTAAACCATCAATAAATTCACTCTTTTTTCCGATGCGTTCGAGCAGTTGACCAATCTGAGGTCCACCGCCATGAACAATAACCGGGTTCATACCGACCAGTTTCATCAAAACGACGTCGCGAGCAAATTCTTTTTTTAAAGTCTCATCAACCATTGCATTACCACCATACTTAATGACAATTGTCTTGCCATGAAAATGCTGGATGTAAGGCATCGCCTCAGCAAGAAGTTCTGCCACGATTGCGGGATTGCTAACTTGACTCATCTTTAAATCACTGACCCTGTTACTCGACAGCGCAAGTATACCGCTCGTTTATTACTGTTCCTCGAAAACCGCCATGGCGCATTCTTTTTAAAAACAGCGCCTCAACGTAAAAAGGGCTGCAAAAGCAGCCCTTTTTTTGTCAAACTCCTGATTCAACCAACTTTGATATCAACCTTACGAGGCTGGGCTTCAGCAACTTTAGGCAGCCAAAGATTGAGGACACCATCTTCATATCGAGCCTCGATTTTTGAGTCATCAATGCCCGAGCCGAGTTTCAGTGATCTCGACAACTTGCCGAAAAATTGCTCCTTTAATATTGAACGCCCTGTTTTGTCATCACTTTGCCGAGCCTTTCTTTCTGCAACAATTTTCAGAATGCCATCCGTGACGGTAACCTCTATTCCTTCTCTACCCACGCCCGGAAGCTCCGCCTGAACAAGGAACGCACCTTCGTTTTCGCTGACATCAATTGACGGCACCTTGCGCGCCATATCGTGATGTGTGTTTACAGGCTTCAACCACCCGCCCATCAAGTTGTCATAACTCCCTAACACATCCCAACCACGACCTCTCTCAATTGACCCTGCTGCGTTATTCATAATTTTCTCCATTTTTTTGGGACCTTTTTTTGTCCCTATGCTTAAAGAAATGGTGGCAATTGAATATATTTCAATAGCAAGTCCAAAAAATTTTTGCGCAGCACCACACAATGCAGATGAGTTCGGTGACGCATGGGTACGCTTCCATTCGCTTTGAATCCAGAATCTCTTATCGTTTCAGATCCCTGTTGTCCTGATCAGAACACGCATAAAGCGGCAGAACTATCGCTTTATGATCAAGCCGGCACCGCCATCAGGATCTCCCTTTAAACGAGAATCAAGGACTTCAAAAGAATACATTCCAAAACCCATCGCTAACAAAAAAATAAGTACTGAGTCATAGCCCGTGACCAGTGCGACTAGAGCAGGTCCGGGGCAGAAACCTACGAGACCCCAGCCCAGGCCAAATAATAACGATCCAAAAACAAGGGGCCGATCGATATCGCGACTCGTTGGCAAAGTAAATGACCTGGCGAACGCAGGTTTGGACCGTTTGAGAATAAAGACATACCCCGTTAAATAAGTCATTGATGCTCCAAGCATCACAAAAATTAGACTGGGATCCCAATCCCCCACAACGTTCAGAAACGAGACCACTTTTTCCGGTTGCGTCATTCCTGATATCCCAAGGCCCAAAGCAAAGAGGACACCCGACAAAAATATCATTAACAAACCCATTAGATTAAACCCCCGAATACAAGGTCAATTGATACCGCTGCAGCAATACCGCTTGATAAAAAAATGACGGCTGCAATCATTGATCGTTGTGAGAGCCGACCAATGCCACAAATTCCATGGCCGCTCGTACAGCCACTTCCCATCCGGCTGCCAATTCCAACAAGCAATCCCGCGAGCATCACCGCGGGTGGGGAACTTTTCAAATTTAGATCCAGGGTCTCGGGACATGTTGCGAGAAGAAGAACACCCCCCGCGACTAAGCCCGTTAGAAAAGCAAACCGCCAAAGCGTGTCCCGCTTCCGGAATGAGAGAAACCCACCCAGAATTCCGCTGACGCCGGCGACTCGGCCGTTAAAAAAGAGTAACGACAAAGCGGCCAACCCCAATAAAAAACCTCCGAATAGTGGTTTAATCAGTGTAAATTCCATACAGATCCTTATTTTTTAGTATTAAACAATATTATTATTTACTAATTATATAGATGCATTCGAATGCAACTTCACGTTCGAAACAATTGCTTGATCCAGAACTGAAAATTGCAACTTTCCATAAATCAAATTGAAGCCATCGATGACAACTGACCCCTCCTTAGGCAAAAATGAATTTGACGCAGTGATCGCGGGCGCCGGCATTATTGGCACTTCAATTGCCTTCGCTCTCTCCCAGCGCTCGTACCGCGTACTCGTTGTCGATCCACTCGCCGGTGCAGGCCAGGGAGCAACGAGTGGATCACTGGCTATGATCCGAACGCAGTATTCAACGCTAGAGGGGACGGCGCTCGCCTGGGAAGGTTTTCATTGTTGGAAAGATTGGAAAAATTTTATAGGGCTAACTGACGATGAGCCCATCGCTCCTTTTCACCGTGCAGGCGTTTTAACCTTTAAAACACCCAACAACGACTACCTACGACATCCACTCGAATTTTCAAAACAACTTGGTATCCCATTCTCGACCTGGTCACTTGCAAAATTACAGGAAGTGTTCCCCTCATGGGATTTTTCAACTTTTGGTCCGCCTGTTATTTCTGATAACCCCAATTTTGGTCAATTTTCTAAAAGCACGCCTGAAGGTATATATTTTCCTTGCGGCGGATATTGCGCAGACCCGCAGCTCGCAGCGAAAAATCTTCAACGAGCGGCTGAGAAAAATGGTGTCGTGTTTTACTTTAATCGTGGCGTCTCCGGTATTGATCTAAAAGACAATCAGATTCGCGGCGTCACCTTGACTGATGGCACAGATCTACCCTGCAAGATACTGGTGAACGCCGCGGGTCCACATGCACAGGACTTGATTACAAAAGCAGGCTTATCTGGGCAGCAGCAGATTGGAACACGAGTGCTGCGCCACCAAACCGTTCATATCAACTGCGCCGATTCAAAGAGTGCAGATGGCGAAAAAATAATGCTCTATGACACCGACATTGGCAGTTATATGCGCGAAGATACGGGTGACGCTGTCCTCGTTGGCAGCCTGGGCGCAGAAGGTGAGTACGAGGACGCCGTTGATCCCGAGGGTTTTGACCGAAACATCTCACCGAGTGCAATCGAGCCACTTTACCGCCTTGCGCAACGCATTCCAGCGATGGGTATTCCGAACAGCATTTCAGGTCTAGCCGATCTATGGGATGTCAGTGATGATTGGATACCCATCTATGACTGCACAGACGTGAGGGGTTTTTATCTATCGATCGGTACTAGCGGTAACCAGTTCAAAACCGCACCCGCAGCCGGCCAAATGATGGCCAACCTAATCGACGCTTGCGAGACTGGCGTTCTTCATGACAAGCAACCGGTCAGATACCGATTGCCTCGAACGGGGCATGAAATTAGTCTCGGGTTTTTCTCAAGGAACCGGGAGCCCAATCCGGCCAGCAGTTTATCGGTACTTGGATAATTTCGCGCCATTATGAAACTTCAAGAAATAATTCGTTTACGGACTCAAGTGCGCTAAATACCATAAGCCTCTGATGCAAATGCACTGCTTGCTCTCCAAGTACAGGCTGAGTCAAAGATATAAATTTGGAGCGATGCGCTTTGGCATCTGGAAAATTTTCCGGCTCACCCTTGGGAATTTCGATACATCGGCTCTGTAACGATCCGTCTGTCAAACGAATCGAGACTTTCCCACCCATTCGCTCCGGATAAATCGCA
>JABHUE010000136.1 GCA_018672825.1 Pseudomonadota bacterium
AGATCCCGGCACGGATGATCAGTCCCGAAACGCACATCGGCATTGGCAGCCAGATGCCAGACGAAATCGACCCCGCGCATTGCCTCGTCCAATCTGGATTGGTTAAGCAGGTCGGCTTCGACCAGCTCAAAGTTCGCATTGCCTAGTGCCTGCTCAAGAAACGAGCGCTGGCCGGTTGAAAAATTGTCATAGCCGATAACTTCAATTCCCTCTGCCAACAGTCGGTCTACGAGATGACTGCCAATGAACCCTGCGGCACCGGTCACTAGCGCTTTCATCGGATCCGTCCCATCATCATTGCCGACTTGTACAGTGGTCCATATCGGAATCTGACAAACGCCCAAAGCCAGAGTATCGGGTCACGCAGGGGCCGGATCTTCTTGCCCTCGCTAAAGGAGCGCGATACATAGTTAACCGGTATCTCAAGGGGGATGAATCCCTTGCGGATAAACTTGATGACGATCTCCCAATCCAGGTCAAAACGATTTGATTCGAGCTCAAGACCATAGAGGCATTCCCGGTGAAAAACCTTGTACATGGTGAAAGGGTCCTTGAGGCGGGTGCCGCAGGTGACATTAATTAGCCAGGTGAAAAATATCTGGCCGACATTGAACACGATGCTGAGCCACTTACGGCCCTCAAACTCACGCATTTTCCAACCACCATTGTGGCGTGAACCCAGCACGAAGAGTCTACGGTATGTAAGTAGCGGCTCAAGTACACAATCATAATCGTCGACGTCATATTCCAAGTCTGCGTCCTGGATGAGCAGAATCTCCCCAGTCGCATGGCTTAGTCCGGTACGCACAGCGTAGCCTTTGCCGCGAGGTTGCTCCTCATAAATGACTCGAACCTCTGGATGACTCTCAAAAGACTTAACAATCTCGCGAGAACCATCCGTTGAATTACTTTCGACGATCAGAATCTCGCGCTTTATCCCTGGGATAAACTTAGCGAGCACTGTATCGATCAATTCTTTGCATGTAGCACGCTCATTGTAAACGGGCAACACTATAGAGAGTCGAGGCATATGTTCCCCAGGTAGACAATCAGCCTTTTTACAGCTAAGTACAATGCCATCATCTTCCCGCCAGGTTACGACATCCCTAAAACCACATCTCACCAGAAACGCCGTTAGATTGTGGAAGCCAAAAAAAACGGCTCGAGCTGTTTTGGATTTATTCCAGATGCCCTTTTCTTTGTCACTGCACAGGCTATCCAGCACTGGAAGCGTCAGCATCAGGGTCCCACCGGGCCTAAGCCATCTTCGCACCAGCGATAGTTGTGCGAAGGGGTGAACGCTCTCACCAAGAATCTCGAACAAAACACATGCATCAAAAGACTCTTGCGCAAAGGTGTCAGAACCTGCCTGACTTACCTTAATATCACGCGCGCTGAGCGCTTCTTCAAAATCGGTGTCGTATAGCCCCGCTACCAGCACATTTCTGACGATCCCAGTATGGTACCGTCGCAGTCGGGCAGCCAAATAAGCGTATGGCCTATCTAAATATGATGACTCTGAAGACCTTTCAGATCGTCCTAACATTCCATTACTTATAGGACTCTCATCAGGAACGGGAATTACAAACAACGATTCGCAGTCCAAACACCGATTGAGGCGTTGCCCACTCATTTGAAACCCATATTCAATACGACTGCTTACACACAACGGGCAAACTTCATTATTGGTTTTCAACTTTGTCGCTCTATCTGAATAAGGTCAGATCAAACCATGGAGTTTTGAGTAAAGACTTGGAATAGCAATAATCGCAAAACGCGCTTATTGGCTCTATATGCGATTCCAGACTGTCCTTGATCATATGAGTTAATTCTGAGCAGAAACAATAATTGCCAGCCCTAGCCCTATTGCATCCCCAAACGGGGTCGTTTGAAAAGAATCAGACTTGCAAAAACTGAGATTATGCCAATCAGCGACAAAGCTAATGAAAGGAACCAAAATCTAGGCCTGTAATAAAAACTTATTTCGTATATGCCTGCTTTGGGTAATTTCAGTCCCCGAAACACGTGGTTTACTGTAATCACCTCGGCATTCTGGCCGTTCACCGTCACATG
>JABHUE010000048.1 GCA_018672825.1 Pseudomonadota bacterium
AAGGATTAAACGGAAAACGATGGAATCCCGGCGCTTGCAATACCGCAAACACGCCGCTTAATATCCTGAACCAGATGAGCCAGACCCTCCTTTAGATCAGGCCCTTGAGTGTTCCAATTTATATGACGACGGACAGTTGCCTCATCTCCTTGCTGGATCCTTGAGGCTGCGCTATAAAGTGGAAAAATGAGAATCCAGGAGGGGTAGTGATGAAAAGATTTTTGCTAGTTTTTACCGCTTTCCTAGCGATGTCTTTCAGTGCTGCCTACGCGCAGCCCTCATATGTCGGGGCTGACAAGTGCGGGAAGTGCCACAAGGCATCTTTCGACGTTTGGCAGGGTACAAAGCACCATTCGTCGTTCAAGAAAATTCACAAAAACAAAATTGCCAAGAAGATCGTAAAGTCTATTGGCGAGAAACGAATGAAAAAATCAGCAACCTGTGCCACTTGCCATTACACGGTTGTTCAGAAGGGCAAAAAGCTGTCACCGATAAGCGGTCCCTCCTGCGAGAGTTGTCATGGGCCGGCTTCTAAATGGATTGCGGTGCACAACGATTATGGTGGGCCGGGAGCCAAAAGAACGACAGAGACCGCCGAGCACAAAGCCAAGAGGAAAAAAGCCGCAGCAGACGCGGGGATGATCTGGCCATCAATGATTTTCGACGTGGCCTCTAACTGTATGTCTTGCCACGGTCTGGCTAATCCAAAATTGTCTGGAGAACATGCATCCAAGATGCTCGCAAATGGGCATCCGCTTAACCCTAATTTTGAGCTCACCAAGTATTACAATGGCTCCGTTCGCCACCGCTTTTACCCGCCTGATGTAACAAAAAATAAAGAACTTACGAAGCCGCAAATGGCTCGTCTGTATCTCGTCGGGCAGGCGGCGGCGCTCGTAAGCGCGACAGCCGCGATCGCTAAAACTGATGATCCGAAGTACACGGCAGCTCAGAAAAAGCGAATCTCTTTTGCGAAAGAAATTTTGTCCAAGGTTCCTGAGGCCGCGAAGATACTTCAGACACCGACGATGGACGCGGGTAGACAGTTCGCAGATGCGATTAAAGGGAAAGACTTCACGGCGCTTGTGGGGCCGCGTTTGCCCACGTCGTTCAAGTGATCTCTGCATCGGCCGAGCTTTTTGGTGCTGTGCCGATGCAGTTTTTGAGTAATTGTAAAATCTAGGGTTATCTCTAATGGGGCCTGTTTGTTGGCATTATGGCTGAAGTAATCGCGCAAGATCGAATAGATCGGCCATCGAGGTGGGATGTAGCCTTCGATGCAGAAATGTCTGAAGAAGACTTTGTCATGTTGATGGATAGGCCGGAGATAAAGGCCTTGGACCCGGAGGCCTTCCCTCGATCGGCTCCACTGGAGGGATTGGTTCGTCATGATATGCGTGTCAACCGCTACGACGCCGGCGAGATTGTTATCCGAGAGGGAGACTACGGAAATTCAGCCTTTTTAATTCTTCAGGGAGATCTCCTGATAGCGCGGACTCCCGGAATACCTGAGGAGCAACTTGGGCGGTCAAAGGAAGAGAGGCGAGGTGTGCTGCCGCGTCTGAAGACGCTGCTTGGTAACGCAAATATATCCGAGAAACGCGATACCGATCGTTATCAACATCAGAACGCGAATGTTACCGACAACGGCGCTCGAGGCGCATTTCTACAAGACGTCCCCGCGATAATAGACGGCGGTGATATAGTCCGATTGTCGGAGGGGACTTTTTTTGGGGAACTGGCGGCTCTCGGTCGAGTGCCGCGCTCTGTCTCGATATTTGCTGAAAAACCGGCGGTCGTTATGGAGATGCGCTGGCAGGGCCTCAGAGATATCATGAAAATTGATCGCGATTGGCGAAATAAAATCAATGATCTCTATCGGACGACTGCGCTTGACAGCTATCTTCGGCAACTACCTCTTCTGAAAGGCTTGGCTGAAGAGAAATTCAGTGAGATCACAAACGAGTGCTTGTTTGAAACCTACGGCGGCTTCGATTGGCACGTGTCGTTCAATAAATCCAAATCCGATGAGCCTATTATCGCAAAGGAGGGCGACTATCCTGATGGCCTCCTGGTCGTAAGGGCTGGATTTGCTCGACTTTCACAAAAATTTGGCAATGGTCAGAAAACCCTCACCTATCTGGGGGCCGGAGACATGTTCGGCCTTGAAGAACTTTATCAGGCTTGGCAGGGGGATCATCAGGCCGAGTTTAAGCTAAAAAGTTCAATATCTGCGCTTGGATACGTTGATGTAATAAGGATTCCGGTGACGGTACTCGAGCGCTATGTTTTTCCCAATATTAATGATATTGCGACACCTGACGGGCAAGGAGAGGCCGCCCCGCTGTCTGATACAGCCGTTATGGAATGGGCCCTGGACAGGCGCTACATGAATGGTACCCAGTCGATGGTTATCGATTTGGATAGGTGCATGCGCTGTGATGACTGTGTCAGGGCCTGCGCATCTACTCACGATGGAAACCCAAGGTTTCGACGTGAGGGTGAAATCTTTGATCGCAAGATGGTTGCGAATGCCTGCATGCATTGTAAAGATCCCGTCTGCATGATCGGTTGCCCGAGGGGGGCGATCCACCGATCAATGGAAACAGGCAGCGTCCTTATAAACGATGATACATGCATTGGCTGTGCGACATGTGCCAATTCTTGCCCCTACAAAAATATCGTTATGGTGCCCATTAGAGGAAAGACGGGTGCTGTTGTTCGCGATAGTGCGGAACAGGGCGGTAAACCGATTGTGAAAGCAACAAAGTGTGATCTTTGTGCCGGTATATCCGGGGGGCCTGCGTGCGTGCGCGCGTGCCCGCATGACGCCC
>JABHUE010000137.1 GCA_018672825.1 Pseudomonadota bacterium
AGATGTTCATTTTGAGTTGGAAATGGTTGTGGCACTTAAATCAGGCGGCGAAAATATCTCAAAAGAAAAAGCGCTTGAGCATGTTTTTGGTTACGCGTCCGGTCTTGATATGACGCGCCGGGACCTTCACGCAGAAGCAAAAAAGCTCGGACGCCCCTGGGAGATCGGAAAAGCATTCGAAGGTTCGGCGCCCGTGGGAAAACTAATGCCTGTCTCCCAGCATGGCCATCTTACGGATGGCCCGATCTCCTTGTTCGTCAATGGCCAATGTCGACAAAAGGGCGATATTAATCAGATGATTTGGAAAGTCCCTGAAATAATAAGTTATTTATCTCGGTATTACGATATTGCGGCTGGAGATTTAATTTTTTCGGGGACGCCCGCTGGGGTCGGCGCCATAAAGAAAGGGGACGTCATGGAGGGAAGTATCGCTTCTCTCGAATCGCTACGTATTCAGGTTGTCTAGGAGGTCGAACCTTTAGGAGAGTAGAAAGTCTTGGCTCAAGATGGCAGAACAAGTTGCCATTTTTACGACCCGTGATCTGAAAGAATAAAGCGAGCCCCTTGATGCGCCACCATAATTGTCGGGGCGTTGGTATTGGCCGAAGTAATGTTGGGAAACACCGATGCATCGATGACCCGCAGTCCATTGACACCATGCACTTTCAGTTCAGGGTTAACGACCGAGTTTTTGATGGATGTTCCCATTCGACAAGTGCCGCAGGGATGGTAGACGGTTGATGCCCGACTGCGAAAATCCTCGATAATCTGGTCTTCGCCAAGATTTGTTAGATCCATGTCAGGCGCCTCGGAGAGAATATTTTGGATGGCTTGAGTGTCTTGAATTTTTCCAATTAATTTCGCCATCCCAACAATCGCATTAAGGTCATGCCCGGTTGACAAATAGTTCGTGCGAATTTCAGGAGCGTCGTTGGGATTATTAGATCGAATGGTTATTGCGCCTTCGCTCGTGGGTCGACAGGGATTGAACCCCATAATGAACCCGGGATAGGAATCGGGCTGGGTCAATTTTCTGGCGTTAGTGTCTGCAGGCTGATAGCTCACCGGGTTGCAATAAAGCTGTGTGTCAACGTGAGCGGTTTGTGGGTCTGCGCGAACCAGGCCGCCGACCTGATTAACGCTTAACGAAAGTGGGCCTCGTCGACGTGCGATATATTGAATACCCGAACGAAGTCTGCCGGGCCAGCTACCCAAGGTATTATTTAAGGTCGGTTTTTTAGACTTGAAAAAATAATTGATCCCCAAATGATCTTGCAAGTGTTGCCCCACGTGAGGGTGTTCAACAATGGGTTTGATGCCGAGGGTGTTAAGGTGGTGTGATCCTCCAATCCCAGACAGCTGGAGGAGTTGTGGAGAGTTAACGGCGCCGGCGGCGACGATGACCTCTCTCCTCGCCTTGAGTGTTCTTTTTTTGTTCTTGCCGGTGACTTCGATACCAACAGCGCGCTTATTCCGGATATTAATTTTGGTAGCGCTAGTCTCAGTCAATATATACAAGTTGGGCCGGCTTGCCGCCGGGTGCAGGAAGGCGGATGCTGAAGAGCACCGTTTTCCATTTCGAGTGGTGAGCCAATAAGGCCCGAGACCTTCTCCTGCAAAAAATCCCTGCGATGATGAGGTCAGGTTCAGCTCCGAAAATGCGTCTTGAAAATCGTGTTTGAGATTATGGTAATCGGCAGAAGCATTAAATACGCTGAGTTTGTTTACCGGCTCGGGGATATTATGGTTTGATTGAACAACACTGTTTGGTTCCAAGCGCTCTTCAAATGATTCATATATTTTTTCGGCATTTTTATAATTCCAACTGGTATTCGTTGCTAATGCCCAGTCGTCGTAATCCTGCATCTGCCCGCGGTGGTAGACCAAAGCGTTAATCGAACTCGAGCCGCCCAACACTTTTCCTCTGGGCCAGTACAGGGATCGGTTTTTAAGCGCAGAATCAGGGGCCGCGGTGAAGCACCAGTTCACTTTTGGATCGGTATACGTGATGCCATATCCGATTGGGGTTTGAATCCAAAATTTCTTATCGCTCGATCCCGTCTCTACTAAGGCGACAGAATATTCGCCTGACGCGCTGAGTTTATCGGCGAGGACGCATCCAGCAGATCCCGCTCCGGCAATGATGAAATCAAATTCAATAGGCATACAAATTCAACGCTATTGCGAAATGGAAATAGAGGTGCATTTAAAGTGGGTCAGTTGATTAGAGTGACTGACGGGCTTTATTCCTTAACAAGAATATAAACGTAGATTAAATTAATAGTGAAGAAAACTTAGATGTGGAAGAAATCAGATTAATGCGATATTCTTAATGCCGAGAATTAAATCGGAGGAAAAATATGTCCCATTACATGTATCAGGCCTCGTATTCGCCCGAGGCGATTAAAACATTGGTGAATAATCCGCAGGATCGAACCGGCGCTGCTAAAGCGGCCATTGAGGCTAATGGCGGGTCCATGATCGGCGCATGGATGGCCTTTGGAAGTGATGATTTGCTCGTGATTGCAGATATGCCTGATGACGCCTCGATGGCAGCAGTTGCTTTTGCGGTATCTGCCGCCGGCGCGATCGTCAATGGTAAAACTACAAAATTGCTTGATATGCCGACCGCCGTTGAAGGTATGACAAAAGCTAAAGCGGTTCTGGACGCCTACCGTCCGCCGAGTTAAACGGACAAACTTGATTGGCTTAAAAATAAAACCCGGGCTACAACGCTCGGGTTTTTCGTGAGGTCGGGAGGACAATACGGCAGAAAGTCGAAAAATTTGTTATCTAGAAGATCGATATCAAATTTGCCCGAAGCAGGTTAATCGAAAAGCAAATCGAAAATTCCAATCAACCGGCCGGTTACAATTGCACCTTGATTAATACAGCTTTTGATTCAGGTCTCATTAAAAAGTCACACATGTATTCTGCAAGCGATTTTGATTATTCCCTGCCGGAGTCCCTGATTGCTCAAGAGCCGCCGGTGAATCGCGGTGATAGCCGGTTGCTTATTGTGCCGCCCGGTGATGCTGCGTTGATTGATGCCGGTTTTGGTGATTTAGGCTCCAGATTGCGTGAGGGCGATTTACTGGTTATTAATGACACCAAGGTGCTGCCCGCCCGGCTTTTTGGACATAAAACTGAAACGGGCGGGAAATTTGAATTAATGCTTGAGCGCATTCTTTCCTCCTCACGAGCGCTTGTTCAATTAAAAACGAGCAAGACGCCCCCGCCTGGAACTCGTCTTAAGACCGAGAAAGGATCGGACCTTGAAATTATCGGTCGGGAGAATGCATTTTTTATTATTGAATGCTTGTCTGGCGGATCTTTTGTCGATCTGTTCGAGCGTGAAGGTGTCGTGCCCATTCCGCCCTATATCAAACGCGATGCCGTGGAGACGGACGCCGACCGATATCAAACCGTCTATGCATCTGATAAGGGAGCGGTTGCCGCTCCCACAGCTGGACTTCACTTTTCGGCCCGTCATCTGGACGCGCTTCAAGCGAAAGGGGTAGAGCTTGCACAGGTTACGCTTCATGTCGGGGCGGGCACATTTCAACCACTGAAGTCCGAGTCGTTAAATGATCATGAGATGCATTCGGAATTTTTCAATGTGGGGAGAGAAGCGGTAGACGCGGTTCGCAGGACGCGGCTTCGGGGCGGGCGAGTGGTGGCGGTGGGAACTACGGTTGTTAGATCCCTGGAAGCAGCGGCACGCCAGGGTGACCTGAAAGAGACAACCGAGCAGACCCGTCTTTTTATTCAGCCAGGATTTCGGTTCAAGGTGATTGATATGTTAATTACTAATTTTCATCTGCCACGCTCGACATTACTCGTTTTAGTCAGCGCTTTCGCTGGCATGGAGCGTATTCGTCAAACCTACGAGCATGCCATAGCGAATCAGTATCGTTTTTTTAGCTACGGTGATGCCATGTTACTTGAGGCTCGCCAGTAGATATGAAGTTCAAGATTATTGCGACCGATGGCCATGCCCGCCAGGGCGTTCTCGAGTTTGATCGCGGAAAGATCGATACGCCTGCTTTTATGCCGGTGGGAACCTTGGGATCCGTTCGATCGGTGGATCCGGATGAGGTGCGCGGAACCGGCTCACAAATTGTTCTTGGGAACACTTTTCACTTAATGCTTCGTCCGGGAACCCAGGTCATCAATGCCCATGGCACGCTTCATGACTTCATGGGTTGGCCTGGCCCCATTCTCACTGATTCAGGCGGTTTTCAAGTGTGGAGTCTGGCGAAGAAGAAAAATATCAGCGAGCGGGGAGTGAAGTTTCAATCTCCTGTGGATGGCGCATCTATTTTTCTTGATCCCGAGTCATCGATTGCGGTTCAAAAAGCGCTGGGTTCGGATATTGTGATGTGCTTTGACGAGTGCACGCCTTATCCGGCAACTCGAAAGGAAGCGGCTGACTCGATGCAACTGTCGATGCGTTGGGCACAGCGATGCCGTGATTCGGCACTTGGACCCGAACAAGTCTTATTCGGGATCGCTCAAGGGGGTATGTATGAAGACTTGCGGCTTGAATCACTTGAAAGCCTCGAAAGAATAGGCTTTGATGGATACGCGCTTGGCGGGTTATCTGTCGGAGAGCCCAAGGAGGACATGAATCGCGTTCTGGAGTTGGTCGCCCACAAGATGCCGGTAGGAAAGCCGAGGTATCTCATGGGCGTTGGAAAACCTGAGGATCTAATCTTCGGGGTTGGGGCGGGTATTGATATGTTTGATTGCGTATTGCCAACCCGTAATGCGCGAAATGGATGGTTGTATACCCGTTCGGGCATTGTTCGATTAAAAAATGCCGTGAATCGATTAGATAGTGCGGCGGTTGATCCGACCTGTGACTGCTTGGCGTGCCAAAAATTCAGTCGTTCTTATCTGCGACATTTGCACGTCACCGGGGAATTATTAGGTCCTCGCCTTTGTACGATACATAACTTAACGTTTTTTCAAAATCTGATGGCCGATATTCGGAAAGCAGTGAAGGCGGGACGATTTCAGGTATTTGCAGGGGAATTTTTAAGGAATTTTCGTGGACAGAGTTCCAATTAGCGTATAATTTGGCGCCTTTCAGGGCCTTAAAACGAGGAAGTTAAATGAATTTTTTCATCTCTGACGCTTGGGCACAGGGAGCTGACGCCGGCGGTAGCCTGTTCAGCCTGTTGCCACTGGTCGTCATCTTTGTGCTTTTTTATTTTCTGTTGATCCGACCCCAGCAAAAGCGCGCCAAACAACATAAGGAAATGGTGGCAGCACTTAAAAAAGGCGAGGAAATCGTGACCAATGGTGGACTGCTAGGTAAGGTCACCGAAGTCAGTGATAATTTTGTGACCGTTGAGGTTTCGAGTGGTCTGAATGTTCGTATTCAGCGGCAGTCGATTTCCCAAGTGATGCCTAAAGGGACCTACTAAAAAGATGCGCAATCATACGCCCTGGTGGAAATGGCTAATCATTGCGGCCGTTATTTTGCCGGGCGCTTTCTATGCTTTGCCGAACCTTTTTGGGGATGACCCGGGTATTCAGTTACGAGGGGCCCGAGGAACGACGCTCGGGACTTCGCAGCTGACTACGATCCAGCGGGTTCTCGATGAATCAAAGATAGGCTACAACTCGCTCCGGCTGGATGAGCAAGGTATCCGGATTCGATTTCCGGATACCGATTCACAGCTTCAGGCAAGAGATGAGCTGGAGATCCGACTTCCGACAGGCTACACCATTGCCCTCACATTAATGCCCGCAGCGCCAGACTGGCTGTCGAACGTTGGCGCACTGCCAATGTATTTAGGGCTTGATCTTCGGGGCGGGGTTCATTTTCTCCTCGACGTGGACATGGAGTCTGCTCAACGACGGGCTGAAGATCGCTATATCGCAGACCTCCGATCAACGCTTCGGGAGGCCAAGATTCGGTATCGCGACGTGGGTCGAAATGTGTCGGGAGACCTTTTTATTTCGTTGCGGGATGCGAGCAATAATGAGGATGCGCGAGCAGTTATTGAGAAAGAACTTCCCGGATTACTCTTAAGGGATGGACAGGATATTGAAGGTACCGATATAAAACTGTCTCTGGCGCAATCGGAAATTGATGCGCTCTCTGAGTTTGCGCTTGAGCAGAATATGACGGCGCTCCGAAACCGTATCGATGAGCTTGGTGTGGCCGAACCCGTGGTCCAACGCCAAGGCGATCGACGAATTGTTGTACAGCTGCCGGGCGTCCAGGATACAGCGCGCGCCAAGCGTATTCTGGGAAGGACAGCGACTCTTGAGATGATGATGGTCGATGAAGAGCACAGCCTTGATGCTGCTTTAAGCGGGAAAGTGCCACCGGGTTCAAGGATTTATCGTTTTCGTGACGGTCGACCAATTTTGATTGAGAAAAGAGTAATTTACTCCGGCGATAATATTGTTGATGCAGCCGCAAGCATAGACACCCAGAGCGGCGGCCCGATTGTTAGTATCACGCTCGATGCGATCGGAGCGCGCACTAATCAGAAAATTACGGGCAAGAATATTGGTAAGCGAATGGCAGTTCTCTACATCGAGAATCGCTCGGTTATTCAAACGGATACTCAAGGACTGCCGGTTCGGGATGAGCAGGGTCGTATTGTTCGGGACAAACAGCGCCTTGAAGAAGTAATTACGGCGCCGGTTATTCGGGATCAACTGGGTAAGCGATTTCAGATCGAAGGACTAGATAGCGTGACCGAAGCTCGTGATCTAGCGTTGATGCTCCGGGCAGGATCCCTTGCCGCGCCTGTCGACATCATCGAGGAGAGAACCGTCGGTCCTAGCCTGGGTCAAGCGAATATTAGTCAAGGGTTTCTCTCTGTGGTGGTTGGCTTTGTCCTCGTGCTCGTCTTTATGGTTTTTTATTATCGCGTGTTTGGCTTGGTTGCAAATATCGCGCTCGCCCTAAACTTGGTAATGATCGTCGCGGTGTTGTCATTGTTGCAGGCGACGCTGACGCTTCCGGGTGTTGCGGGGATCGTTTTAACCGTTGGTATGGCGGTTGATGCGAATGTGCTTATTTTTGAGCGTATTCGAGAAGAAATCCGGAACGGGAGCACGCCACAAGCTAGTATTTTTTCGGGTTATGAACGAGCGTTATGGACTATTGTGGATGCCAATGTCACCACGTTGATTGCCGCAATCGTTTTATTTAATTTTGGTACGGGACCGATAAAAGGGTTTGCAGTGACACTGAGCATTGGGATTCTGACATCGATGTTTACCGCCATTGTTTTGAGTCGCGCTGTAATTAACTTTTTTTATGGTGGAAAGCGCGTTAAAACGCTTTCGATCTAGCGGGATAACCATGCAGTTTTTTAAAAACGTAACGAACATCGATTTCCTGGGTCGTCAGAAGAATACATTTGTATTCTCGATTGTATTGATTGTTTGTAGTATTGCTTCGCTCGGCGTTCGAGGATTGAATTTAGGGATCGATTTTACGGGCGGTACGCTCGTTGAGCTCGCCTACGAACGCTCGGTTAATCCGAGTGATATTCGAACAACGCTCAGCAATGCAGGCATCGAAGATGGCGTCGTGCAGTATTTTGGCACCTCAAAAGATATCTTAATCCGTTTGCCCGTTGATCCTGAGCAAGCGACTGCCGAGCAAAGTAGTACTGTGGTGGGTGCGCTTCGCGATGAGGTCGGGGAGCAGTTAGCGGAAAGTCCTGAGGGAGGGTTACAGCAATGTGTCTCTCCTGCCGGAGCGGTGAGCGACTGCCACATTCAGATGCGGCGTGTGGAGTTTGTTGGACCTCAGGTCGGTGGAGAATTGACTGAAAAAGGCGGACTCGCGATGCTCTACGCGTTGATCGGTATTTTGATCTACGTTGCAATTCGATTCGAATGGCGATTCGCGGTGGGGTCAGTCGTCGCGTTGATTCACGATGTATTGATCACGCTAGGTATCTTTTCTTTTCTGGCAATCGAATTTTCCCTTCCGGTGCTCGCCGCGATTTTGGCAGTAATCGGATATTCGTTGAACGACACGATCGTTGTTTTTGACAGAATTCGGGAAAATTTTAGAAAGATGCGAAAAGGTCAGGCTGTTGAGATCATGAATCGGTCGATTAATCAGACACTGCCAAGAACGATATTGACATCACTCACCACGCTATTGGTTGTTGTTACGCTTATCGTCGCCGGCGGCGAAATCATTAAGGGATTTGCAATCGCGTTATTAATTGGTGTAATTGTCGGAACTTATTCATCAATCTTCGTCGCGAGCCCAACGGTGCTTTTTCTGGGCATCTCAAGAGAGGATATGCTCCCCGTTTCGAAGGAGGGCGCCGAGGGCGACCCGACTCCCTGAGTCCTCACATGATCTGGAGATTCGGTCATCCGTTGCCCAGCCTGCGCTAACGACGACACCCGTGTGATCGATTCGCGCCTTGGTGACGCCAGGGCAACGGTTCGTCGGCGTCGAGAGTGTCTCGGGTGCAGTCATCGCTTCACCACTTTTGAGAGATTCGAGCGCGAACAACCGCGAGTTGTTAAGGGCGATGGGCGCCGTGAGCCTTGGGACGAAGAAAAGCTTCGCCGAGGCCTTCTTCGAGCGCTCGAGAAACGACCGGTGGGTTTAGATCAAGTCGAAGCTCTGATAAACGACATTAGTCGGGAAATACAATTGCGAGGCGAACCGGAAATTAGATCCGCCGTCATCGGTGAAGTCGTGATGAGTCTTTTGCCATCGATTGATGAAATTGCCTATGTGCGCTACGCATCAGTTTATAGAAGCTTTGAGGATGTCGCTGCCTTTAGTAAAGAAGTCGACAAACTGCGAAAAAGCCGAAGCGTGGCATCTAACGTGACGCAATTATCCTTATTGTCCGAAACCAACGATCGTTCAAAAAAATGATCACAACCCCGTTATCTGAGCAGGATACAACTCTATTGGACCGTGCGGTTGCACTTGCACAGAAAGGCCTGTTCACAACCAAGCCTAATCCCCGAGTGGGCTGTGTTATCGCGAGGGAAGGCAAGATTATTGGCGAGGGGTGGCATGTTAGAGCCGGACAGGTGCATGCGGAGATTGCGGCTTTAATTGCGGCTGATCATGATGTACGTGGCGCGGACGTATTCGTGAGTCTTGAGCCGTGCTCGCACCATGGAAAGACAGGACCGTGCGCCACAGCTCTTATTGATGCCGGGGTCGCCCGAGTGGTGATCTCAATGCTTGACCCGAATCCCGAAGTATCTGGCCGGGGGGTTGAAATGCTTCGTCAGGCTGGAATTCAAGTCCTGATCTCGGACAATCCAGAACAAGCCAGAATGATTAATTCTGGTTTTTGTTTGAGGATGGAAAAGGGTCGGCCCTTAGTTCGATTGAAAATCGCCGCGACACTCGATGGCCGGACCGCAGCGTCTGATGGGAGTAGTCAATGGATCACAGGCGATAGTGCTCGCAAAGATGTGCATACGCTTCGTGCGATGAGTTGTGCGCTCATCACCGGCATTGGCACCATCAGAGCGGATAATCCCCGGTTAAATGCAAGAGTCGATAGCGATGTGGAGCAGCCGTTAAGAGTTGTTGTGGAAGGTTACCACGTGGTTCCACCGGATGCGGCTATTTTTAACGAAGCGGGTCGAGTGCTGCTTGTCGGGCCACGATCGCTGCCAAGCCGGAAAGAAGTGCCGCCGGGTGCGGAATATTTAAGCGTTGATTCCCATCACGAAAAGCTTGATCTTGGACAACTCATCAAACGCTTAGCAGACCAAGGCTGCAACGAAGTGCTCGTTGAGGCCGGGCCGACGTTAGCCGGCGCGTTTGTGAGCGCCGGTTTAGTTGATGAAATATGGATTTATCAGTCTCCCGATATAATCGGGGAATCGGGGAGGGGCATGTTTGTGATGCCCGGTATCAAATCAATTCAAGAAAAAATAAGTTTTGAATTGATTGATAGTCGTCCGGTTGGAGGCGATGTCAGGTCTATTTATTTACCGCGAGAAAAGGGGCTTTAGTGTTTACGGGTATCGTTCAGAATATTGGCGAGATTACCTCGATAATACCCAGAAAAGGGGATGTCGCGATAGAGATCGCCTTGAAGCAGATCGATAGTGGCGCCATTCGTATCGGGGACAGTGTGTCGGTTGCCGGGGCATGTCTTACCGTCGTGAATCGTCGGGAAGATAGGTTATTTTTTGACGTCTCAAGAGAGACTTTGA
>JABHUE010000099.1 GCA_018672825.1 Pseudomonadota bacterium
AAGCGCTAAGAGGCGATGCCAACTTCCCACTCGTTCCTGTTGTATGGGCATCCGCTGAGCCATCATCATTTGTCACCGATGATGCTTTTAATCGAATCTCAAAAATGATTCTGGACAGTATCAGGCGAAATCCAGACATCAGCGGTATTTATCTGGATCTGCATGGCGCCATGGTGACTGAGTCCTTTCAGGACGGCGAAGGTGAACTTCTTCGACGCATTAGAGAAGTCGTTGGCAATGAAATCCCGATCGTAATCAGCCTTGATCTGCATGCCAATATTACTCGGCAAATGGTTTTACTAAGCTCAGGTATCAGTATCTATCGCACCTATCCCCATATCGATATGGCCGAAACAGGGGGGCGTGCTGCGACCCTTTTAAAGCACCTTCTCACTGGAAAAATACTCTTTAGAGCGTTCAGACAAGTTCCCTTTTTAATTACGTTACCCGCTCAGCACACAGGGGCTTCACCATGTCGGGGGCTTTATTCTTTGCTCCCCGACGGACTCGAATCCGGCCACCTCAGTTGCGACATCGCGATGGGTTTCCCACCAGCGGATATTTTTGATGCCGGACCAAGCGTTGTTGCATTTGGGAGCGATCAAAATGAGGCTAACCTAGCAGCCGACACGCTCATCGAATATTTTCAAGAGCATCGTG
Organism: Pseudomonadota bacterium; assembly: GCA_018672825.1. Taxonomy (GTDB): domain Bacteria; phylum Pseudomonadota; class Gammaproteobacteria; order Arenicellales; family UBA868; genus UBA868. The sequence goes on from JABHUE010000099.1 coordinate 661, forward strand.
AGGAATTTAACGTCAAGATGCTTTCTGCTGAAGATGCCGCAAAAGCCGCAATTAGCCATGAGGGGAGAAAGTCCGTCGTTATCGCTGATGTACAGGATAATCCTGGCGCAGGCGCGCCATCCGATACAACCCAAATCCTGAAATCATTACTTGACGCAAAAGCGACCAACGCCGTTCTTGGTTTAATCAACGACCCTGAGGTTGCAGCCCTCGCGCATAAAACAGGACTCGGAAACAATTTCTCAGCAAACCTCGGTGGAAAATCGGGTCTTCCGAATATGGGGTCGCTCGAAGGATGCTTTCGGGTTCAGGCGCTTAGCGATGGCATCTTCGACTTCACCGGGGCGATGTACCACGGTGCCAAGGCACAAATCGGACCCATGGCGCTGTTAGAGGTGGTTGCGGATGATTGCGACATTCAAGTCGTTGTTGGCAGTAAACGATGTCAGTGTCTGGATCAGGCGATATTTACCCACTTAGGCGTTGATCTAGCGACAAAAAAAATAATCGCGCTTAAAAGCACTGTCCACTTTCGCGGTGACTTTGAGTCACTCGCGGATCTTATTATTATTGCTGAAGCGCCTGGCGCAAACTTTTGTCGCTTGGACGAGATTCCCTATACAAATCTTCGCCCTGAATTGCTCGCTACGATAAGGCCATCGACCGATCCGAATCCATCTCAGTAATTGACTTGGCGGCACGCCATCGAAATCTCCACATCAGCAGTATTGCCGTTGCAGCAACACCCATGATCATGCCCCACCAGAGTCCCGCCGCGCCAAAGCCCCAAGTCATCCCCAATAGCCACGCGGCTGGCAGCCCAACAATCCAAAAACTAAAAGAAATCAGTAAAGGCCCATTAACATCCTTGAGCCCCCGTAACGCGCCCTGAGCCGTGATATAGGTTGCATCGAATATTTGCAAGAATGCTGCTGCGACCAACAATGGCACTGCGGCTCGAATCACGTCAGCCTCTCCGGTATAGAGTCCAGCGACCCACTCGGGAATCAAGAAAATAATCAGCATCGATGGGATAATTAAAGCAACGGCACAAGAGATTCCAAGATAGCCTCTAGCTCGAGCCAGTAGCGGGTTATCCTGGCCAATCGCCTGACCGACGCGAGCCAATGTCGCACTGGAAAGACTCACCGGAATCATAAACGCGATGGTCGCGTAATTAATCGCCACCTGGTGCGCCGCGAGCCAGATATGACCCATTTTTCCCATCATTAATGCGATGGCTGTGAAAAAACTGGTGTCCAGAACAAGCGTGCCCGCGATCGGTAAGCCCAACTTTAGAAGATCAATAAGCCCGCGCCCGGGAAGACTAAACGAACGCCAAAGTTGCCTAACCCGATAGCGCTTTGCGCAAATAACAAAAATAAGCATGCCTAATGCATTAAGAGACATCACCACGATCAGATTCAGTGCAGCCCCTTCCACCCCCATTGCAGGTATTCCAAAATGGCCGAAAATAAAAGTCCAATTACCGAGCAACACGATTGGCAAGGTCGCAATATTAATGATCAACATTGGCTTTGAGTGACCCGTCGCCTCACATAAAAATCTAAGTCCCATGTACAGGCACACGGCAGGCATCGACCAGGCCGCGAACCTTAGATAATCCTCAACAAGCGGCATCACGGCAGGATCAACGCCCACTAGAAGCATTAAATGACCCATCTGGCGAAGCACAAAAAATGCGACGACCCCGGTCACAAACGCTAGCCAGATTCCCTGCTGAAAGGTGTCTTTGATGCCCTGATCACGACCCGCCCCAAAATGCTGGGCAATTGTTGGCGAAAGCGACATCATGATGCCAAGGCATGCTAAAAACATAAAAATCATAAATGAGCCGCCAAGGCCCAATGCGGCAAGCTCTAGCGCCCCGACCCGGCCCATCATCAAAATAGCGACAGTTGTATTACTGACCTGAATGAACTGCGTCAAGATGATGGGAATTGCAAGCCTCAGCAACCCGTTAACTTCTATTTTGAAATTCAGATGCGAGCTAAAAATCATCGCGGTTGATTATCATTTTTTGTCATAAAACTGAATCAAACTCGGCGTGGTCTATAAAAATTAGATTTTAGGCTCAAAACAAAAATAATGAGTGACACCGCCACAAGGATAAACGGCAGCCCGTAGGGGTCCCATACGTCCATTGCAATACCACTAACTGCCGGACCCGCAAAAGCACCCATCCCCCAAAACACACCAAACGCAGCCATCGCTGTCGCAAGCTCTGACCCCTTAAACCATTGCCCCGCGAGAATCATAGAAATGGTGTAAAAACCTGCATAGGAACCTGCCCATAAAAACAAAATGGGCCAAAGTAAGAACGGTGAGTTAATCACTAACGGCCAAATAATTGCGCCTGATAAACTCAAAATCGCACAACCCACAAACACTTTTCGAACGTTGAATACGTCAGCTGCCCACCCAATAGGGAACTGCATGACCGCGGCTCCAATGGCGCCAAAGAACAGCATCAACGTAGCAGTTGATTCTGATAGGCCAACTCTAACGCCATAAACCGGTAGCAAACCTCCCAAAGCAACTTCTTTAAAACCGACCGCAAAAACTCCCATGACAAGTAAGGGCGCCACCCAAAAAAATCCTATCACTCCAAAACGGGGACTATCGAGGGCGCTGGATCGATACGTTCCTGCAAATAATAAAGGTATGCTGGCCACAAGCATTGCGACCATCCCGATAATATACGGTGCAGTTCCTGATGCGCCTGTCAGCGATAAAACCAAGGGGCCTATTGCAAAACTAAAAGCGAGCGCCGTGTTGTAAAGCCCTAATACTTTTCCGCGATCTTTAACTGGTGCAATCTCAATTATCCAGGTCTCGGTTACCAGAAACAATATTGCTCCGGTAAGACCCCCAAAAAATCGAATCACAAACCAAACACCAAAAGATTCGGTCAACATCAGCCCTAAAATAAGAACAACTTCGACTGACACGCCAAATAAAAGCATACTGCGACCCTCATAAGAGCGCATCAATTTGGGTATCAAGAAGGACCCGACCAGCACCCCAACGGGCGCCGCCATCGCAAGCGCACCTATCGATGATGCCGCCGTACCCCGTTGCTCCAGAAGTAATGAGAGAAACGGACTAAAAAGGCTGATGGTTACGCCATAAACAGTTAAACAACTGATCAAAGCGCCCACAGTAAGCGCCCGACTCTTTGACCAATCACGCGAATCTGATCTGTTTTGTTGGGTTTCTTTATTTTTCATTGAACGGAAATCGAAGCCGCCAGCCTGGCGAGGAATCTTTTTTAGGGTAGTTTTTATCCAAGATCGACTGACTGGTGACAGCCGTATTGCCGAGCCGCACTATACCGTTCCCCTAAGAAGATGAGTGAATTTTCTTAGTCGCTGATCACCCTGATGTTTTCAATTATCAACAGCAAGCTTTTTGAGATCCATTATTCCTATCGATTTGAATTTATAAAAATTTTTCTCCTCAAAAGGATTAAGATTTAGACATTAAAATATTAGCAAATTTGGAAACCAGACTCGGATCAGAGATGAGACAACTCTTTAATATCCAAAATGAATACGCCGCTCTACAAACGGTGATTCTGGGCACCGCACAAGGCATAAAACCTGACCCCGATCACGAATTGCAAGCGGGATTACCCGCAACAAGCCAGCTCTACACGCAGCCTGATCCAGCAATGACGGAGCAGGATTTTTCTGGAGTGCTTGAATGCATGAAGAAACTTGGCATTGAAGTAATGAAACCTGATTTGGTTGAATCATCGCAAGTCACTGATCAAACCTGTCCTCGGGATATTGGTTTTGTGATTGACTCAATTTATTTCAAGGCTAACTCCCGCTACACCTCGCGAAATCTCGAACATCGCGGCATCGAACACCTGCTCAGTACGTTTAGTCATCAACATCAAGTTGACATGCCACAAGACATTTTTCTTGAAGGTGGCGATGTCGTCCTCGCGCCCGGCAAGGTATTCGTTGGACTTGGCGCACGCTCCACCCGAACCGGCATCCTTTGGCTTGCTGATCAACTCAAACACCATGAAATTGATCGTGAGATCATCATTGTCCCTCACGATGTGCTTCATCTTGATTGCTGCTGGAATGTGGTGGGCCCAAATCTTGCACTTTGGTGCAATCAGGCAACCGGCAACTTTTCCGATATCAACGGAAACGCGATCGAAATAGACTTTGAAACGATCCTGGTTAATCGAAAAGAGCAGGCAGCGCTCGCAACTAACGTCTTAGTCGTGGGCCCCGGCGAAATTTTTGCGCGAAATCATTTTCACTGCGATAAAGTCAACGATCAGATTGAAAAAAAATATAAGTTTTTTGTGCATCGTCTATCGTTTGACTGTGTTCCTGCCATTGGTGGATCTTTTCGATGCGCAACGCTGCCAC
>JABHUE010000089.1 GCA_018672825.1 Pseudomonadota bacterium
ATGACAGACAACATCCCAAAAACAATGCATGCCGTGGTTCTAACCGGCCATGGCGGATTCGACAAACTCAAGTTTCATCGCGACTGGCCGGTTCCTGTGCCAGAGTCAGGTGAAGTGCTGATTCGGGTTGCGGCATGCGGCCTCAATAACACCGACGTCAATACGCGCAGCGCCTGGTATTCCAAGGGCAATAGTGACGCCACCACTGGTGATGCGCTCGTCGGGGCCGAAGGCGAGGACGGAACCTGGGGTGGCGCCTCAGTTTCATTCCCGCGCATTCAGGGAGCCGATGCCGTGGGGACGGTGATCCGTGTGGGTGATGGCGTAACACACTCTCTAATTGGACGACGTGTCATTATCGATGGCTGGCTTCGCGACTGGAATGATCCGCTGAACCGTGAGAAAGCCGGTTATTTTGGCAGTGAGTGCGATGGCGGCTACGCCCAGTACACCAAAGTTTCCCATCAGCAGGTTCATCCGGTCGATACGACGATGTCGGATGCCGAGCTGGCGACCTTTGCTTGCTCTTATGTCACCGCCGAGAACATGTTGAACCGGGCTGCCGTCACCGACGAAGATACCGTATTGATCACCGGCGCGTCCGGGGGTGTGGGCTCTGCGCTGATCCAGCTCGCCAATCGACGTGGCGCGAAGTGCGTCGCCCTATGCGGCGCCGGCAAGGCGGATGCTGTTAAAGCTGTCGGGCCTTTGGCCGTGATCGACCGTGCCAGTGCCAATCTTGGATCAGCACTCCATGATGCAATTGGCAAGGATTCGGTCGATGTGGTGGCCGACGTTGTCGGCGGCGTACTTTGGCCGCAGTTGATCAACGCGCTCACCCGGGGCGGCCGTTATACCTGTGCTGGCGCCATTGGCGGCCCCATTGTCGAATTTGATCTGCGTACTTTTTATCTTCGTGATCTGACATTCACCGGTGCGACGGTCCCGCCGCCCGGCGTGTTCCAGGACCTAATCGGATACATCGAGCGAGATGAAATCCAACCGCTTCTTGCGGCCACCTATCCTCTAGAAGAACTACATACTGCCCAGCAAGCCTTTATCGACAAACGCCATGTCGGCAACATCGTGGTTGAGCCCTTCGTTTAGCGAATTATTAAAACCGCAAATACCCATGGCAGGCAATCCGGATGCGCTGATTCTTCGCGATAATTGGAGCGAACTTTCTCCCTCCTCAATTGACGCAATCGAGGATAAACGTCTGCATGAATGGCGGCTATCAAGACTTCGGAATGAACTCAAAAATCATAACGCAGCATTGTGTGTACTGATTAATCCGATCAGCCTGCGATATGCTGTTAACTATCGAGACTATCCTATTTTTCAATCGCATATGCCGCAAGCATATGTCTTCATATCTGAAGAAGGTCCCACTGTAATTCATGGTGCAGTAAGTGGATCATCTTGGGCAGATCAGTCCCGTCCTGGCCGCCCAATTTCTTTTTTTGATGGAGGTGATGCACTCAGTGATTATGCAAATCGATTCGCGCAGGACGTCGTCGATTACCTCACCGAAATTGGAAGTCAACATCAAAGAATCGCTATTGAATATGTAAACCCCAGCATCACTCAAGCTTTAGAGGCACGCGGTCTCGAGGTAATTGACGGTGTCAAGCTCAGCGAAAAAGCCCGGTCAATTAAATCCCCAGATGAGATTAATTGCATTCGTTGGGCGATTGCTGTGGCTGAACATGGCATCGCACAAATAAAAGCTAACCTTCAACCGGGTATCAGTGAACTCCAACTTTGGGGTCTGCTGAATTACACCAATATTGCAAATAATGGCGACTGGCACGAGGGACGAATGCTGGCTTCGGGTCCGCGAATCAACCCCTGGCTTCAGGAAGCCTCGCCACGCAAAGTAGAATCAGGAGACCTCGTGGGACTTGATACCGACATGGTCGGCCCTCGAGGATATTTCGCGGACATCTCGCGAACGTTCCATTGTGGACCAGAAAAGCCCACACGACGTCAAAAAAAATTGTATCGGCTGGCTTGGGAAGAAGTTAACTACAACCTTGATCTCATCCGGCCTGGAATTTCACTCAGCGATTTCCAAGCACAGGCGTATTTACCCGATGAGCAATTTCATCAAAACGCCTATCCTTGCGTGATCCATGGGGTGGGGATGTCAGATGAGTATCCTCAAATCAAACCTCGTTTTAGAGGGCCCAACCCATACGATGGGATGCTTGAAGAGAACATGGTGATTTGTGTTGAGAGCTACATGGGCGCGCCGGGCGGAAAAGACGGCGTAAAACTAGAGCAACAGGTGCTTATTACCGGCAACGGTTATAAACTTTTATCGACCTTCCCACTCGAGGAGTCGCTTTTAGACGATTAGTAACCTGGCGCGACAGCACGCCAGACGAAACGGGATGCGTCCTGATTAACTCACCCAACAAAAAATGAACTGCCAATCAGGCTTTTTCTGTGGACATTCCGGCTTTTTGCCAGGCTTCGAATCCACCCACGATATGATGCACGCTCGAAAATCCCTGATCGACAAAAAAAGAAGCCGCTGAATGACTTGAGATCCCGTGGTAACAATAGATTACCAAAGGGGATTCTTTTTCTGTCGCTTCCAGGAACGGACCCACTGATGTCTGATCTAACTGGATTGCCCCGGTAACGTGAGCGTCAGAGAAAGATCCGTTATCCCGAATATCAATTACGCATGCGCTTTCAGAATCGATCAGTGCTTGCGCCTCAGAGGGTGATAGCTCGCCGTAATTTTTCATGATGCTCAAACCTTAACCGTAATGCCCGCGGATATAATTATCAGGATAGGTTCTTGCAACCCAATCCTGAATCTGGGGATGCGCATCAACCACCCGGCAGACTGCGGCAATCTTTGGAAATGCGCTAAGAAGGGTAGCGGGAATTCCGTCAACAATTCCTGATGACAACCAACCCATCATGCGCCAGATCGCGAGATCAGCGAGCCCCAATTGCGGTCCAACGACCCACTCGCTTTCAGCGCCAATACATTTTTCCAGCATCTGTAGCTTTCGGGGCAGATCATCACTCGCCAAAGTCTCCCGTTTCGCTTTTTTAATCAGGTCGTCGTCGTCCCGGCTAGTTGAGAATATCAATTCAGTGATATCCGTCGCGAAATCCAGAAACTGATCAATCCGTCCAGCCAAAAGATCATCGTCTTTCGGATACATGCCAGACAACTTGCCACAAAACCGGGCAATGCCGGCAGTTTGCGCAATCGGAACGCCGTCGATAATCAAACACGGTAATTGATGGAAAGGAATCGAGGTGCCGTCATCTAGATAACCGGTTTGCTGGACTCGATTGAATTCGTCACCATCTACTAATCGATTTTCAAAGTCTATTCCGCCCATAAACAACGCGATGCGCCCGACCTCAGCCCGCCAAAAAGGAAAATCGAAATAAATAAAAGTAAGTTTCATTAGACTATTGATAATATTTTGAACTGGTTGATTAGTGCGTCCGTGCAGGGCTCGACACTCTAAATCCAAACGTCATTTTTTGCGGTGAGCGCGCCGCGCTCAGATCCGGTATTAATCACACCCGCCGGTTCAATGACCATCACCTTGCATTCGTGCTCCGCAAACGGTCGATGCGCTTCACCGCGTTTAACCACAATCATGCTTCCCTCTTCCAAGTCTACCGTGCGATCGGTGAACTCGATACTCATCGATCCTTCAATCACCAAAAAAGTTTCGTCCGTCTCAGTATGCTCATGCCAGACAAATTCGCCTTGCAGCCGAACCAACTTGAATTGATAGTCGTTCATCTGTGCGATCACTTTTGGCGCCCAGTGATCCGAGAACAACTCGAATTTTGACTTGAGATTAATTGACTCTTGCATCTTTGCTCCCGCAGGTTTCAGCGATCACAATTCTATTGTCGCCTGAGCTTTAAAACTAATACCACGCGTCGGGCAGTTCCGATTTACGACGAGTGACAAACGCCTCCAGTTCTGCTTTCAGCGCCAAATCGATTGGGGGCGCTTCATATTCTTTTAACATTTTTTTCCAGCGTTGGTGCGCGCGGGCTCGCATATCAAGAGCACCGCCTTCCTCCCAACTCTCGACATTTTCGCTGTCGCTCAGGCGTGGCTCATAAAAGGCGTTCTGATAGTTGCGCATGGTGTGAGCCGAGCCCAGAAAATGGCCGCCCGGACCCACTTCTTCATAGGCATCCCGAGCAAATGCCTCGTCAGACACCTCGAGTCCCTGATCAAGCACCTTCTGGTATGCGCCTAAACGGTCTGCATCCATAATCAGTTTCTCAAAACCGGTACAAAGCCCACCCTCGAGCCAACCGGCGGCATGCAAGACAAAATGAGCACCGGCAAGCATCGTCGAGTGCATTGAGTCTGCAGACTCATAAGCGGCTTGTGCATCCTCAATCTTGGCAGCGGTCAGTGATCCCCCACAGCGAAGTGGCAATCCCAGACGCCGGGCTAACTGACCAATCGCGTAGTTTGAGATCACCGGTTCCGGCATGCCAAATGTCGGGGCGCCCGATTTTAGGGACATAGACGAAAGAAAATTCCCAAGAACAAAAGGTGCACCACTCCTGACGAGCTGGGAGTAGGCGCAAACCATCATCGCCTCTGCCACGGCTTGTGCAACACTGGCGGCGGTCGATACCGGTCCCATTGCGCCAGAAAGAATGAAGGGAACAACAACAATCCCCTGACCTCGACCACAATAAACGCGTACCGCCTGGGTGACGACCTTATCAACCAGCAGGGGGGAGTTAGTATTGACGTTGCCCA
>JABHUE010000125.1 GCA_018672825.1 Pseudomonadota bacterium
GTCATAGTAATCTCTCGCTTCGAGCTGAATACTCAGCACGGGCGAATTGATTTTTTTGGCGACATCGACCTTTGCCCGGGCAGCCGCGACATCATCGCGACGAGCCTGCGCGATTGGGGATCTGGCAATCGCCTGATCAACAATCTCGGTATAAATTGGAATCTCTCGCTCCAAATAAACAGATAAATCCGGCATCTGCAGCTCACTTGATAACTCTCCGGGACGGCCAAGGGTGAGTGCGAGCTCATGACGGGTCAAACGTCTTTCTAGATCAGCACGATGACGATTAACATAAGCTTTGCGATAAAGGGCCTCTTTCTCAGCCACCTCTAATTCTGAATACTGCTCAAATCGTTCATGCCGCTCCTGCATTCGCGAAAATCTGAAATAGTCGAGCGCCAATTGCTCGTTACGCGCTCGATAAGCGTAATCTGCAAGAATCACCGCAAAATAACGATTCATGACATCAAGGAGATGTTGATCTTGACGAGCAATTAACTCCGCCTGGCGAGCGTTGATTTCCGCACGCACAGCTTCTTTTCGGGCAGTTGTTCGCCCGAAATCAGTTAGTCTTTTATCAAGAACAAGGCCGTACCGGCTATCGTTTTGAAAATCCGTATCACTGTTCGACGCGCGACTTGAAGCCCTGGGCTGAAGCTCAACGAACGCATCAAAACCATAACTCGCATCCACCTGCATTTCGCGAATTTGGGCAGCTTGCAATCGAGCACGCGCGGGCACAAGATCGGGGTGAGACTCCAAACTGACAGTTAACGCCGATTGAAGTGTGAGGGGTTGGGGTAATGATGCACGCTCTACCTGACCCTCCGCAGGAAAAAAAGCAATCCATAGTCCCACAGCAAGCGCTATTGATGGCCAGCGGCGGATTGACTCTCGTCGCAACACTATCAATAACCTTGCATCAGGAATGTTAAGTCAATCAAATTAACGATGCTCAGGAAGATTCTTTACGCCGATTTCGTTTATAACTGGAAAAACGCTCATTCTGAAAATGGGCTTCGACAACATATTCGCCCAGCCATAAGAACTCTTGGGGGTCGCGAGTCGTTCCCGTAAAGCGAGTCAATAATCGACCCTCGGTGTCGAAAAACAAGAATGCCGGAGTCGCTCTTATTCTATTGTGCTGGAGTGCGAATTCTGTCTCGGAAACTTCAACACCATCGAAATCCGTTACTAAGGCATCCCCGTCTGTGTTCAAAGCGATCACCCGAAAGTGGAGACGAAAGTAGTCCTGGACCTCGGGTTGATTGAGAACAGTTTCTTTCATCCTCTCGCACCAAGGACAATCATTGGTCTCAAACATCACCAGTACGCCAACTTTGCCCTCCTCCGCCGAAAGCATGGCCTCTTCAGAAAGATCATTAAAACTATCCTGAAAAAAATAAACCGCTGGGTCCCTAACTTCTGCTGCCGTCAAAGAACTGAAACAAAGCATCAGGAGAGAGACCGCGGTCCGCAGATTGAAAGAAGGAATTATTTGTCGCATCCTGAGCCTAAATGTTGATGTTTGAGCTTTTATTAGTTTTTAATAATATACCTGAAAGATAATCAAATCCAGAGATTGCACGAGCGCCCTCCCACACTTTTATTTTTAACGCTCTAGAGACGCGGAGACTTTCCACCCACCACCGGGCGAACTCTCGGCGGTGGAATAGGGTTTTTTTTGGTGTTTCCAAGTTCAGCGCTTACGCAAGCGCCCAAAAGTGTGACCAACCAGGAGAGATAAATCCAGACCAAGAAAACTGGAATCGTCCAAAGAGCGCCGTAGATCACCTGATAGGTATCGAAATTACCGATAAAGACAACAAATCCATACTTCGCTAACTCAAATAACACAACGGCAATCAAAGCGCCTACCAGAGCAAATCGAAACCGGACCTCCCGACTCGGGATAATCAGATACATCATCAAGAAGCCTAACCCCTCGAGAAAGACAGGTAGCGCGCTAAGAACCCATAAAGAGGCGTAGCCTGGTTTTTCGATCAAATCATCGATAATCCAGGTACCAACATAAGAAGTTAATGCAAGACTAATCACAAGCAAGATAGGTCCGAGCGTCAGCATCGCCCAATATAAAAGAAGTCTCTGGATGAACTTTCGCCCTTTTTGCACACCCCAGATATCATTAAAGGCATCTTCGATTGTTGAAAACAACAACAACGCAGTAATAACCAGAACAGAAAGCCCTAAACCCGTCAACGTGCCCGCCTGACCGGAAAACTCTTGTAGATAAGAACTCACCACGTCACTGGTCGCCGGAATTAAATTGGTATAAAGCAAGGACTCAACTTGATCCCGCCACGCGTCGAACGCAGGAAAAACAGCAAGAATGGCGAAACCAACAGTCATCAATGGGACCAACGACAGTAACGTCGTAAACGCGAGCGCCGCTGCAACACTTGGCAATCGCGCCTCGCGTACCCGGATCAGCACGCGGTGAGATATTTCCCTCGCTGTCGCAACCGACTCACTCACCTCCATCCCCTCTTGGAAAACAAAAAATCCATGCTACAGGTTCTCAAAACGTTAAGGGCTTGAAATGAAAAATCAGCTTAAAAAAAAGGCCCCTAAACTGGGGCCTTTTTCAGTTTTTCGCTAGATCCTAGTAATAAGGCCCTGCATTTGCCTGAGAAATAGACTGTTCTATTCCTAGCCTTGCAGACTCTGATACCCGATGCGCCAACCGGTATGCTTCGGCGTTATCTCCCGCCTCCAGGCTTGCTTCTGCCGCCTTGATCATTTTTGTAAGGGGCACTGCTGATCCTCCAGTCGCGCTATCGAGCAGTCGCCAAACACTGCTTGCCGCTTTCGCCGCATCTGCGTCCGTTTTAGCCTGAGCAATCATCTGTGCTGCTTGTTCGGCAGTTGCGTTTTGCGCATCGGATAATCCGGCGGCCTGTAAATACACAAGGTCAGTGGCTTCAGTCACGCCTAACGTCCACGCGCCGCGAGTGCGCGCATGCATGATGGCTTCCTGAACTTGACTATCACTGAGATCTCGCTCAATTTGGATCATCTGACCCGGGTAAATTAGATCAGCATCCGATATCTCGGATCGATTACGCTTGAAAAGAAGAGGCCATTGGTA
>JABHUE010000138.1 GCA_018672825.1 Pseudomonadota bacterium
CGATAGTCATATGCGAATAATAGGAATGATTCGTGATGACGGATTAGATGAGCATCAGCAAAAGCTCGTTGACGAAAAGCGCCGTGAATTTGAAAACCAGAGTCAAGCTGCGATAAGCGATACAGAAGAAGACAGCACACCCACGTTCCCGCCAGGATCGAGACTCTGTCTTAAATGCCAGACCAAAGCAGTCGTTCTACTCGATGGCTGCATGACATGTCTTAACTGCGGCGATTCAAAATGTGGGTAAGATTTAGGCGTATAGACTACCGTACGTAATAGACAACTAGACTATTAAATTTAGTTTTACCGCCTGAACTCCGACCATTGCTTTTTCTCCTGCTCTAAACCGATAGCTGGTTGTTATTCTCAGACCAGTCGTCCTTAATAAATTTATCGCGGAAATTGGAAAATATGCTGCTATGAGTGGAAGGTATGCTTGAAGCGTCCCAAACACTGGTTAATATCCATACTATCGATTAACTCCTCATACTGCGGCGCCAACGCATAAAATACTGGCTTCGTAAACAATTACGAGTCAGAACTTTAATGAATGCGATTTACTCAAGCCTAAGACGATGTGTCCGTCTTTTCAGAAATTTTTGGCTCAGCTTGTTTGGCTTCGCTCGCATAGAGACTGACTTAATCCCTGGCAAAGACGTAGATCAATGTCACGAAGGCTTCGTTGCGCTCGGCATAGACCCTCAAATTATTATCCATTCGAGGTCTAAAAATTTATTCCCGGGGTGGTATCTCATATCCTACCGGGCACAGACGGGTTTCTCTGATTGTGTATTTGTCCCAGCGATCTATCCTTTACACATGGCGGAGCCGGGTTCAACTCCTCGCTTTGTTCCAACTAACTTTGGCAACACCCCCGATTCAATTGGATTGATTTTTGATCAGCCTGATGCCCGACCAAAGCCCAACGACGGCTCTTATAGCTTGAGAGCGCACTTTTCTGGAGAGATTCATCATCTAATCAACTACCGCTTCTCAGCTGCTGGTTTTCGTTTTGATCCTTTTGATGCGGACTACCCTCGAACCCGTGTACCTCTAAAAGGATGGTTTGATATAAAAAACCTATCGATAACTCGATTAGGATTTATACCGCTAATATTTTTTTGTTTTCGAACTTTGTTTCTCAATCACCCTGATACTCCCATCCAACATTCGTGGACAACGGGTCTAGCGTTGTTTGCAAAAAAAGGGAAGTCGAGCCTTCTACACTGGCTCACTCACCAAACGTACCGAAAAATCCAGCCCTCACTCTCTCTCACTTATTGGTGGAACTTTTATCAATCCAAACGTCGATGTGCTGAAAAATTAACATCTCGCACAACAGGATCGGCACTTATTTCTTTAGTACTTTACTGTGATAGCAACAACAAGCGCCCGTTAAATCCCTGCATCCGGAGGATTATCAATCAAAATTGTTCTGATTTTGAACTCGTTATTGTTAATCCTGAAGCAATGACTCGGGAAGACCGATTTAACTTGAGAAGTTTCAGACGAAAATCTCGATGCGTTATAACGACTTCCGCTGAGATTCATCAAAAAATAGAAGGAAAATTTTTTGCAATTCTTGACCAATCAGTTCTACTGGAGCCTCATGCAATCGCAAGCTTCAGAAAAGCCGTGGAACTGCATAATCCAGATATTGTCTATGCAGATCAAGCGTTTGTGTCTGGAAATTCATTAAACGTAAATCAAATAAGCTTTAAACCTGCGTTCAGCATTGATTATTTTCTAGCATCTGGATTTATAGGTCTGCCTACTCTTGTGCGACGTAATTTAGTCGGCCCCACAAACGAATCCTGGATGCAATGCAGCGCAAACGCTGTCTCTGAATTGCTTGTTTTAAGCACTCTTCAAAACACAAAAAGGGTGCTCCATATTCCTGATTTTTTATCACAAAGAATGTTCACTTCAGGCGAACCTCATACCTCGAGACTATCTCCTCAAATCGTACAACGTGAGTTACGCAATATCGGATTCACGCAGGCCTCAGTAGAGCCATCAAAAGACAGTACGATCTTTCAAATTCGATTTTATGGAAAAAAAGATGGGAAAACAGCCATTATTATTCCCACAAAAAACAACCTTGCCCTTTTACGCCAGACCGTGGATTCGATTAACCAGACTGTGCCTAAAGATCTCTATGACCTGGTCATTGTCGATCACGAATCCACTGACCCAGATTGTCGGATTTACCTAAACGCTCTTTCTAAAGAGCATATTGTTTTATCTTATGAGGGCGTCTTTAACTTTTCCAAAATAAACAATTTCGCTGTTTCTCAGTTGCAAGTGGAATACAACACAATCCTTTTTCTCAATAACGATATCGAAGCCTTGCGGATAGGATGGCTGGAGAGCATGCGCGATAAAGTCTTGAGACCAGATGTTGGCATTGTGGGCGCAAACCTTTTATATCCCCATAATCCTGCCCATGAGAGCCGACCAACCATTCAACACTCAGGCGTCATTCTGGGGATCGGTGAAGCAGAGCACTTCATGAGAGATGAAAGATACTATGACCCCTATGCAGGCGACAAAAGCCCTAACGCGAATCAGCCTGCACTCGTTACCCGTGGCTTCAGTGCGGTGACCGCTGCCTGTCTGATGACTACGCCACAAGTGTTCAAGGAAGCGGGGGGATTTGATGACAGCCTTGCTGTCGCATTTGGCGATGTTGATCTATGCTTGAAGGTCGACAATCTTGGCTACAAAGTTTTGTGCGACGGTGAAGCCGTGTTGGTACATCATGAATCGGCTACTCGGGAAAAGGGAGGCGATATAGATCCTCATCCTTTTGACTCAGAAAAATTTAAACACCGCTATCGATATGATGTTAAACAGGGAGATCCGTTTTATCACCCACTCCTCGTAAAAAACAACTTTCGATATCGGCCGATACGGAATCCAATGCCTCCTTCCTATCCGGCCTACCGGATTGTAGATAATCCTGGCTTTGTTAACCCCAGTCTTAACTCCAAAACACCTGATCAGCCGAACTAAATTTCACTGCTCGTTAGGCAATGAATTGATATATTATTTTTGCAGCTATCTGTTTGACATCCATTCCTACTTCTACACTGAGCTAAATGCATGAGCAAAGTTAAAACTTTTGGATTCGATACCCTCAGCCTCCACGCGGGTCAGCAACCTGATCCCGCAACCGGGGCTCGAGCGACGCCCATTTATCAAACCGCCTCTTATGTCTTTAAAAGCCCCGATCATGCAGCGTCACTGTTTAATGTTGAGCGCGCGGGTCATGTCTACTCTCGAATTACCAATCCCACCACGGCGGTATTGGAAGAACGAATAGCCGCGCTCGAAGGGGGAGTCGGCGCTATCGCGACTGCCAGTGGCCAAGCCGCCTGTCATCTCGCTATCGCCACGCTATTGGGCGCAGGCGACCATATCGTTTCATCGAGAGCCATCTATGGCGGTACCCACAACCTGTTGGACTACACCTTGCCGCGATTTGGTATTCAAACGACTTTTGTTGATCCTCGGGATCCAGACGCTTTCGCAGCCGCAATTCAACCCAACACCAAACTGCTCTTCGGTGAAACCCTTGGGAATCCGGGTTTGGATGTCTTGAATATTCCTGCCGTGAGTGATGTGGCACACGCCCACGGGCTTCCTCTGCTAATCGATTCAACCTTCACAACCCCTTATCTTTGCCAGCCTTTTTCTCTGGGCGCAGATCTGGTGTTCCATTCCGCCACCAAGTTTTTAAGTGGTCATGGTGTCATTATCGGCGGACTCGTCGTGGATAGCGGTGCATTCGATTGGGCAGGATCAGGAAAATTTCCGACCTTGACTGAACCGTATGAAGGGTTTCACAACATGAATTTTGTTGAGGAATTTGGCCCCGCCGCATTTATTAGTCGAGCCCGGAAAGAGGGCGCCCGCGACTTTGGCGCCTGCATGAGCCCCACAACCGCATTTCAGGTTCTTCAGGGCATGGAGACGCTACCGCTTCGAATGCAACGTCACATATCAAACACTCGCGCGATCGTTGAGTTTCTGGCCAATCATAAGGCCGTCGAATGGGTAACCTATCCCGAAAGACCTGATCATCCTGATCATGAACTCGCCCAAAAACTGCTGCCCAAAGGCTGTGGCGCTGTCTTCAGCTTTGGAATAAAAGGCGGACGCGATGCCGGCCAGCGGTTTATCAGTCGCGTCGAACTACTATCCCATTTAGCTAACGTGGGGGATGCCAAATCTCTCGTTATCCATCCCGCCAGCACAACACATCATCGAATGGATGCAGCGGCCCTGGAAGCCGCAGGCATTTCAGAGGGCCTCATCCGACTGTCTATTGGTCTCGAAGACGCTGATGATTTAACTGAAGATCTGGATCGGGCCTTACGAGCCTCTCAAAAAGGTTAAGCAGAATGGAACTTAACACTTCATTTGGAGACCTGTTCGCCTACACCGGCGCAAGAGACCACAAAAAAGATCAACCGGCGGTTGTTTTTATCCACGGCACAGGCATGGATCATACCGTCTGGGTCTTGCCGTCACGTTATTTTGCGCGCCACGGCTTTAACGTGATGTCCATCGACCTTCCGGGTCACGGTAAATCATCAGGTGCATCATCCGAGACGATCGACGAAATGGCAGACGCCGTTATTGAATCGATGCACGCGGCTGGTATTTCTAACGCGGCCATCGTGGGTCATTCGATGGGCTCGCTAGTGGCACTCAGCGCTGCCGCACGATATCCTGATCGTGCGCGATCGCTTGCCTTAATTGGCACGACCGCGCCCATGGGCGTCCACCCGGACATGATGGCCTCTGCCCAAAAAAACGACCATGATGTCATCGATATGATTACCTACTGGGGTTACAGCAAATCGGCTCAATTAGGCGGAAATGAAAATCCGGGCATGTGGATGGCCGGCAGCACACTACGCCTTCTTGAAAAAGCAAAAGAGAACGTAATCCACTGCGACTTGAAAGCCTGTGAGAATTACGCAACGGGCCTTGAACATGCGAAATTGGTGCGATGCCCAACGCTCTTCATTCTGGGTGATCGCGATATCATGACCCCGATGCGCGCCGCGCAAAAAATGGTTGATGCCATGTCAGATGCCAGGGTGTGTCCGCTGACAAAAACAGGGCATTCCTTGATGATGGAAAGACCTGACGCCCTGCTTGATGCCCTAATTACCATCGTTTAGGATTTTGATTTAAACAGGCGAATTCCGAGTGCACGCGCAACAGCGACCGACTAAAAAACGCTAGTAAAGTCGTTTTTTATCGCACCTCTCTCAACAATTGAAACCGCGTTACTGGCCCACCTGACTTTCTAAATGCCCAAACGCGGCAGGCGGCACGAGACGCTCCTCAGTCTCACCCGGGGGCGTCCAAACAAGCTGGAGTGCTGATGTGCCTTTCTTCTGGTAATAATTAATCCAGAGTTCGTACCATCCCGGCTGATCAATCACCAGAGGAAGCACAGGCGACCACCGGTTCCCATGAATCTCAGGATCGATCCAAATTTGTTGTCCACCGATCTTTGCGAGCACACCATCGTTGGATTCAATCCGAAACTGATATGTGCCTGCCGTTTCGAGATGAATAAGGCCTCTGATATGTGCACCAACCAGCATGGCCTGGTTTGCGGTTAACACATTCCCATCTCGCGTACGATGAGCAATGTTAGCAAGCGGCTCACCCACCACAGGATTTCGGAGCACCTCAATGTCATTGACGTGAACATAACGCTCATAGGAATAGGTCACCGTGAGACCCGCATTGAGGATAGAAACATCAGGCTGTGGCTTAAAGGGCGTGGCACCCATAATCGGTTCCACAGCAAAAGCAGAACCGGTCGCGAGAAAAACGAGTGCGAAAAACCCCATCCGACATGCCTTCAACGTCTTGTCGTATACGTCATGGGTCCCACGTGTGAATCCGACTAATCGCATATCAAAGATATCTCCATGCCTGAATAAAAATCACAAAAAAAGTCAAAAAAGCATCAT
Source organism: Pseudomonadota bacterium (assembly GCA_018672825.1). Taxonomy (GTDB): domain Bacteria; phylum Pseudomonadota; class Gammaproteobacteria; order Arenicellales; family UBA868; genus UBA868. Next base: position 6,006 of record JABHUE010000138.1, read on the forward strand.
CATCGCCAGATTGAAGTACTTGCTATTCTAGCTATTGATCAAAACAATCACCAAAGTTTAGACGACACCAAAAAAAACCCCGCCAAAAAGGCGGGGTTTTAGATGGCTCGTCGAGCGGTTTACATCATACCGCCCATACCGCCCATACCGCCCATATCGCCCATCGGCGGTGCGGCTGGCGTATCGTCCGGCGCTTCTGCCACCATGGCCTCCGTGGTGATCATCATCCCAGCGATCGAAGCCGCGTGCTGCAAAGCAACTCGAGTGACTTTAGTCGGATCAAGGATACCCATAGCGATCATGTCGCCATACTCGCCAGAACCGGCGTTGTATCCATTGTTGCCTTCTTGACTCATTACGTTATTAAGAACGACTGAACCTTCTTCTCCGGCATTTGCCACAATCTGTCGCAGCGGCTCCTGCATAGCGCGCTCAACGATCTTGATACCCATATCCTGATCGTGGTTAGCACCTTTTACCTCGGCTACAGAAGAGATACAGCGCACCAGCGCAACACCGCCGCCCGGCACGACACCTTCTTCTACCGCAGCGCGTGTTGCATGCAACGCATCCTCAACGCGAGCCTTTTTCTCTTTCATTTCGACTTCAGTTGCGGCCCCAACTTTGATTAGCGCAACACCGCCTGCCAACTTGGCAACGCGTTCTTGCATTTTCTCTTTGTCATAGTCAGAAGTGGCTTCTTCAATCTGGACTCGGATCTGGTTGACTCGCGCTTCAATATCACTCGCAGAACCCGCGCCGTCGATCACGGTGGTATTTTCTTTACTGACTTGCACACGCTTTGCCGATCCAAGATCATCAAGCGTTGCGCCTTCAAGGCTCATGCCAACTTCTTCAGAGATCACTTGGCCGCCCGTGAGAATCGCGAGATCCTGCAGCATGGCTTTACGTCGATCCCCAAATC
>JABHUE010000031.1 GCA_018672825.1 Pseudomonadota bacterium
CTATTGACCAGTCTGCGTGTAATTTCGATTACTCTTGTATTAAAGGATTTTGCCCTAGCTTTGTTTCCGTCATTGGCGCCAAGAGAAAAACCGGATCACGCGCTCAAAAGACACAAAGCCTCTCAAAATCTGTTTTACCGGAGCCAGACGTTCTAACGCTCCGTGGTCAATACAGCATTATTTTAAATGGCGTGGGTGGAACTGGGATTGTGACTATTGGCGCCATTGTCGGGATGGCGGCCCATATAGCCAAAATGGGCTGCTCCGTGCTGGATATGGCAGGACTCGCCCAAAAAGGAGGAGGGGTTATTAGTCACATTATTCTTGCTGCGATACCGGAGGAGATCAGTGCCACGCACGTGGCCGATGGTGGCGCTGACCTTCTTCTGGGCTGCGATCTAGTTGTGTCCGCATCGTTGGATACCCAGAAAAAGTTGAGCGGGCGCACGCGGTCTGTTGTCAATACGCATCAGATGATGAACGGCGAGTTCATTCAGCAGCCGGATCAGAGTTTCCCGTTAGAAAGTCTTTTGTCGACCGTTCGTAACGCTTCAGGTTCGTTAATGTCAATTCCGGCCACCGCGCTAGCGACAGCTGTTTTTAGCGATACCCTGAGTGCCAACATGATTATGCTGGGTCATGCTTACCAGGCGGGAGCGGTGCCGATTCCGTGCAAGGCGATTAAGAAAGCGATTGAATTAAATGGAAGATCGGTCGCGATGAATCTTGCGGCGTTTGAGCTCGGCCGCGAAGTTCAAAACGATCCGACGAAGATAAGCCAATTAATTTGTAACGATGAGAATGATCAGAGAGGTCCCAATGATTCCTCGTCAGCTCTTATTCTGCAACGCAAAGAGTGGCTTAAAAAATCCCACGGTGTTGTTGCGGTTAAACAACTTGAAAACTGGCTTGACCGTTTTGACGATTGGCTCGATCGCGAAAAAGTAGATGATCAGTTTTTGCGAAAAGCGTTTGTTGAAAGCGCTTTTCACGTGCTTTATGACAAGGATGAATATGAAGTTGCAAGACTCTACGTTCGCCCTGAATTTCAAAAGAGCCTGGAAGCGGAGTTCGAAAAGGGCTACCGTTTAAGAGTGCATTTATCGCCACCGCTTTTATCCAAAATCGATACTGTCTCGAAGCGGCCTATCAAACGAAGTTTTGGACCGTTTATTTTTTTAATATTCAGATTGCTAAGCGCATTAAGAAAGGTGCGCGGAAAATGGTTTGATCCGTTTCGGGGGTCTCAAGAACGAAAAATTGCACGCTCGTTAAAAACTGAGTTTGAGAAAACGCTTGAGTTTTTGTGTTCCCAGGAGATCAACAGCGAGAGTCTTGAGCAAGTTCTCGAAATCGTTCAGTGGCCAAGAAAGGTTCGAGGTTATGGCATTGTGCGCCAGGAGGCCTTCGAATCAGCATTGCGTGAGTGGCTTGCGCTTCGCGTTGGTTTCAACAACTCCAAAAAAAGCGAAGCGACTCAGCGGGCAGCCTAAAAGCAGTTGGGCTAATCCTGTCGGTGGTGCCGGACTTGTTGTGACTGCGCACTTAAACGGCTTGGTGTTGCTGAAAAAATTCTTTAAATTGATTAACTGTTCTTGTAATCGCTTTTTCGTCGATATTGAGGTGAGTCACCAGTCGGATTGGATTACTTTCAACTGTGAGGATGATGTCTCGCTCTCTCATAAAACCGGATAACTGACCGATTGTCCTTGAGGGAACTGAGATGAAGACCATATTGGTACGCAGTATCTCGGGTTGAACGTTGATCTCCTGAATTTGTTCCAACCCATCCGCTAGCATCTGCGCTAATTCGTGATCGACTGCGAGTCGGTCTATATGATGATCAAGCGCATAAATGCCAGCCGCTGCAAGGATGCCAGCTTGACGGGTACCGCCGCCTAACATTTTTCGCCACCGTCTCGCTTTCGCAATAAATGGCGTATTCCCCGCCAATACACTGCCGATGGGGCTACCCAGACCCTTTGAGAGGCAGGCCGATACTGAATCAAAATGCCCGGCGATCTCTTGAGCAGGCACCCCTGTTTTGACCGCGGCATTGAAAAGTCGTGCGCCATCAAGATGGAAGTTAAGACCATTTTTTCGTGCGAGTGAGCACGCGTTTTGCAAGTAATTACCAGTTAAAGGTGTCCCTAGAAATGTATTTTCCAGGCAGAAAAGTTTAGTGATTGCCAAATGAAAGTCATCGGGCTTTATCGCGGCTTGAACAGCTTCAAGATCGAGAGTCCCATCCGGCTGATTCTCAATGGGTTGCGGCTGTACGCTGGCTAGAACAGCGCCACCCCCAGCTTCTTCCAGATAAGCGTGGGAGCGCATTCCGGCGATATACTCTTCTCCGCGTTGACAGTGGGTCAGGATTGCCAGGAGATTCCCCTGCGTTCCGCTCGTCACAAAAAGGCCAGACTCTTGCCCTAATAATTCTGCCGCCTTATGTTCAAGTTCATTTACACAGGGATCGTCACCATAAACATCATCACCGACCAAAGCGCCTGCCATCGCTTGACGCATGGCGGCGGTCGGTTGGGTGACGGTGTCGCTTCGAAAGTCGATGGTGGTGTCCAATGATTTGACCTCAGGGCTTTGAAATTAAAAATGATGAATCAACCGAACCGCACTTATTAGGCTGAATGAACCTTATAATGCTGAGATTGTGCCAGAAATTCAGATCAACCTGTACAGAGGTTGGCATCAGCGATCGGAATAATTAAAAAAAGTGAAGCGGTCAGAAAAAATTAAAGTCGGTGTCGTCGGGGTCGGATACCTTGGTTCGATTCACGCTCGAATCTACAGTCGCATGCCAGATGTGACTTTAGTTGGTGTGGTCGATGTCGATCCTGTTGCTGCGAAACGTGTCGCTGATGAGGTTAAATGCGAGGCGCTCGATTCGGTAGAGGCGTTAGGCGATCGCGTCGACGCGGTCAGCATCGTTGTGCCCACTTCGCTGCATCGTGAAGTCTCTGAGCCATTTTTAAAAGCAAAGATCCCCGTTTTGTTGGAAAAACCGGTTGCTCATACGATTGAGGATGCAGAAGCTATCACTTCGCTTGCTCGAGCAACAGACACACTTCTTCAGATTGGTCATCTGGAACGATTTAACGCGGGTGTGATCCGACTTGCACAGGAATTAACTAGCCCACGGTTCATTGAGGTGCATCGCCTCGGGACCTTTACCCCCCGGGCAACTGATGTTGATGTGGTTACTGACCTGATGATTCATGATATTGATATTGTGTTATCTCTAGTACCTTCGGAATTGCAATACGTGTCCGCAGTGGGCGCAAGAGCCGTAACCGAGCACGTTGATATTGCGAACGCAAGGCTTGAATTTAAAAATGGGGCAATAGCCAATGTCACGGCCAGTCGGATTTCGGCAAAGAAATTTCGAAGGATCAGGGTGTTTTCAGATTCTTCTTATTTGGCGCTTAATTTTGAGGATCAACAGATTGATATCTCGAAACCGGGGCCTAAAACGGGTGAAAGTGAGTTTGCACCCATCGTTTCTGATTCTATTGCTGTAGAACAAAAACCTCCCCTTGATGCTGAACTCGAAGATTTTATTGCTTGTGTTCGTTCGGGCCGTGCGCCTGTCGTTAGCGGTGAGGCAGGCCTGCGGGCGCTTAGGGTTGCCCATGAGGTGGGTCAGCGCATTGATGAGTCTCTTCTTTTTAAAGATTAGATCGACTTAACGTCAACACGGTTTCGTATTTTTGCGGTGACAGCGTCAGGCGGAAAATTATGATGAGTCAAGACTCTGCTAATCTGATGGAGACCCAAGTGCTCGCGATATCGGGCGTCCTACGCGCCGCCAGAATCGTTCAAGACCTGGCGCGGCGTGGCCGTACTCAGTCAGAGCACTTTCGATGCGCCTTGGTGAGCGTTGGGACTGTTAATGAATCTGACGCAAAGAAAGCGTTAGGAGGAATCGATAGTCTTGTCTTCGGGTTGGATGATTTGACCCAAAAGCAACCTGATGCATTTTTAATGGAGCGGGTTCGTTACGCGACTGCTTTGCTGGATTTGGCGAAGACGCTCGGTAAATCGCCCGAAGCATCAGGTCAAATTGGAAAAGTTTTGGCTGAACTTCCGGACCATTTAGACGGGGCAGAGCCCGATTCTCTCGAATCTATCGAGGCGCTCGCCGATGTCTATACCTCGAATTTGAGTGACCTAACACCCAAGATTTTAATCAAAGGCGAGCAACGATTTTTGGAAGATCCCTATTTGGTTGAAAAAGTTCGCGCAATTTTGTTGGCAGGAGTCCGTGCGGCGTATTTGTTTTCGCAAGCAGGCGGTCGAAAGTGGCATCTTTTTATTTATCGAAAAAAATTTGCGGCGGTGGCGGCGCAATTAAAATCCAACGCGTCCTGATGTTTAAGTCGGATGAGACTCTTGAGGCGTAAAGGAAAGTGAAAGCTTGATCGAATGAGATTCCGTTTGGATACCCAAAGGCCCGAAAATTTTTTCAGTGATTGTTGCTTTCAGATTCGCATCAACCAGGATTACAGTGCTTGCCCGGGTTCCGTATTGCTCGCCGCGTGCGAAGATTACTCGCTTTAAATGATCAGATGAATCTTCAAGTGATTTCACGTTGTCCACGGGGTTTGAATCAGTTAGAAAACTAAAAAGACCTGACTGCAATTTATTTTGATTGGTGTTCGAGTCAATGATGGTCTCGAACTTTTTTCCCCCAAAACGGGTTTTGGGCCAGACGGTGTCAGGCGTGTGATTGCTGAGCGTTTTTACGCCTTCGGTTAACTCCTCGGTGAGGGCACTGGTATTGGAAACAATGTCAAGGCGCTTGATGCTGCCCGTAATCAAATTAAACCCGCCATATCTATGATCTTGTCGAAGATCCCCGTTTTTAATTGCGCCAAGGATTTTGGGATCTTTCTCGAGAAATTTACGAACTAAATCTCCTCGTGATAATTCGCCTGGGCGAGAGGTGACTAATTTGCTTCGGCAGTTTGTTAATGCGGCAAAACGACCGTCGGTTGATAAACCGAGCCACGCGCCTCCGGCAGATAGATCTTTGCCTGCGATAACGGGAACAGGCGTATCCCAGATATGAATTCCTAACGAGGGTCGGGCAAAATATTCATCACGGTTGGCTGCAACGATGAAAGGAAAGTCGGCGTGGCAGTTGACTGCGACTGCGACGAAACACATTAGTGAAAGGCGACGAGATACGGTGTTGGGTCCGCGTGCAGTCTAAGACTGCAAAGGGCGGTAAACTACGCCCACACGACCAATAATTTGAATTTCAACAGCTGCGGTAGCGGCGCAAAGGTCCGTTAATGCATGTTTTTTGTCTGCCTTAGGCATTGCTGGAAGACGAATTTTAACGAGTTCATGCTGCGTAAGCGCATTTTCAAGTTCGTTTTTCACGGCCGCCGTAACGCCGGCGGAGCCGACTGTCACGATGGGTTTGAGATGATGAGCGAGTCCTCGAAGGCGGTTGAGCTCTTTTCCCTTAAGTTCCATCCTAAACTCCTGAACGCGTTGAAGATTTAACGAAGATTAACACTGAAGACTTATGGGAACGAAAAGATCAGCTAAAAGCCACGCGTGGAATCAACGCCAAAACAAGGATATTTATGTTCGCGAGGCGCGGGCTCGCTCCTTGCGCTCGAGGTCGGTGTTCAAACTGGAGCAGATTGACCAAAAAGAAAGGTTATTTAGGCCGGGTTTTAATGTGCTTGACCTTGGTGCAGCGCCTGGTGGGTGGAGCCAGTACGCAGCGTCCAAAGTTAGGGATAGTGGCCAGGTAATCGCGCTTGATCGACTTGAAATCGACCCAATTCCAGGGGTAAAAGTAATTCTTGGCGATTTTTTGGATTCACCTGTTGTTGCAGAATTAAATGATATTCTTTCCAAAATAACGCTTCATCTTGTAATTTCAGATATGGCCCCCAACTTAACTGGTATAAAAGATGTAGATCAACCCGCCATGGGAAATCTGGTAACGATGAGCGCCACATTTGCATCGCAGCATTTGAGTGAGCAAGGGGTCTTCGTTGCAAAGTTTTTTGAAGGAGCGGAGGCTCAAAACGTGAAAAAAACAGTTGCTCGATTGTTTTCTGAGGTTCGGGTCAGAAAACCGGATGCTTCTCGCCCGAAAAGCGCCGAGAATTACATTGTGGCTCGTCGCCCAATTAAAGTGGGCATTTGAGCGCCATTGTTTTTATTGGCAAAAAATTCCACAATCCCATCATCGATGCGCTTGCGCTTGCTTTGATCACCATCCCTTAAACAAATTTAGTTTTAATTTGACGAACTTATGAATAATCTCACTAAAAATCTCGTTATCTGGCTTGTTATCGCCATGGTTCTAATGGCGGTGTTTAATAATTTCGCGCCACAAAGTTCCCGCACGGGACAGGAGATTGATTATTCGGTCTTCCTCGATGAAGTCGAAAGAGGCGCTGTTGACCAGGTTACGATCAGCGGAGACACGATCTATATCACCGGCCGGAACGGAGAGAAATATGTAACTTATTCTCCGGGCGATCCGGGGCTCGTTAATGACTTGCTGAAAGCGGATATTGCCATTAAAGCGCAAAAAGAAGAGGGACCGTCGTTGTTGATGCAAATCTTCATCAGCTGGTTTCCACTCCTTCTACTTATCGGGGTCTGGATCTTTTTTATGCGGCAAATGCAAGGGGGCGGAGGTCGCGGGGCAATGAGCTTTGGAAAGAGTAAAGCGCGATTACTGACCGAGGATAAAAACAACATTACTTTTGAAGATGTGGCTGGGGTTGACGAAGCCAAGGAAGAGGTCGGCGAATTAGTTGAGTTTTTGCAAGATCCTTCTCGCTTTCAAAAGCTCGGCGGGCGTATTCCACGAGGCGTATTGATGACGGGGAGTCCGGGTACCGGTAAAACGCTATTAGCCAAGGCGATCGCTGGTGAGGCGAAAGTGCCGTTCTTCACAATTTCAGGTTCAGACTTTGTTGAGATGTTTGTAGGTGTTGGTGCCTCTCGCGTTCGAGACATGTTTGAGCAGGCCAAGAAAAACTCGCCTTGCATTATTTTTATCGACGAGATTGATGCCGTTGGCCGGCAGCGTGGCGCCGGGCTCGGGGGCGGTCACGATGAGCGAGAACAAACCCTCAACCAGTTATTGGTTGAGATGGATGGTTTTGAAGGGCACGAGGGCATTATTGTAATCGCAGCGACCAATAGGCCCGATGTGCTGGATCCCGCGTTGCTTCGGCCCGGGCGTTTTGACCGCCAGGTGCACGTGCCGCTTCCCGACATTCGTGGTCGGGAGGCCATTCTAAAAGTTCATATGCGCAAGGTGCCGATGGATAAAGACGTGGATCCCGCTATTATTGCTAGGGGTACGCCAGGTTTTTCCGGGGCCGATCTCGCTAATCTTGTGAATGAAGCAGCGCTTTTTGCAGCGCGAGCCAATCGCCGAAAGGTCGCAATGGAGCAGTTCGAGCTCGCCAAAGACAAGGTCATTATGGGCGTGGAACGACGATCAATCGTAATGCCAGAGGAGGAGCGTCTTAATACGGCCTATCACGAATCGGGTCACACTGTTGTGGCGAAGGTGCTGGCTAAAAATACAGATCCCGTTCACAAGGTGACCATTATCCCTCGGGGGCGGGCGTTAGGGGTAACGATGCAGTTACCTGAAGAGGACCGCTACAGTCATAACCGGGATCACTTGCTTGCCAGAATTGCGGTGCTGATGGGTGGGCGGATTGCCGAAGAAGTGTTTATGGATCAAATGACAACCGGCGCCTCTAACGATTTTGAACAGGCCACGAGTCTTGCTCAAAATATGGTGCAGCGTTGGGGGATGAGTGATTCACTAGGCCCACGCGTTTTTGGGGACAATGAATCTGAGGTATTTTTAGGGCGTGATATGGGAACGCAAAGAAATATCAGTAATTCGACCGCTGAGCAGGTCGATAGCGAAGTCAGTCGGATAATCGGCGAGCAATACACCCGCGCTCGCGATATTATTGAGTCTCATCGGGAAGTGATAGAGGTAATGACGCATTCTCTGATGGACTGGGAGACGCTCGAGTCGGATCAAATCGATCAGATTATGAAAGGTGAATCACCTCGCCCGCCCAGTTCGAACGATTCGCCCGGCAAGTCGGACGATGAGAGTGGAAAGAGCTCTGAGCGACCCGATATTAAGCCTAAAATGGATTCCCCTGCTGGCGATTCGGCTTAGGGAATAACGGACGCAGTCAATACGCGGTTCCCGCTCATGAATGAGTGGCTCGTTTCTTCCGAGCGCCCTCGGATTATGGGGATTGTTAATGTCACCCCGGATTCCTTCTCAGATGGGAATCAGTTTCTGTCCCACGAGCAGGCCATTGCTCATGGACGCGTTTTGTTCGAATCTGGTGCCGATGTTATTGACGTGGGTGGCGAATCGACCCGACCTGGATCAATTGTGATTTCGGTTGAAGAAGAAATTAGGCGTGTGATCCCGGTCGTGCGTGCACTTGCCGGAGACGGGATCCGGGTCTCAATAGATACCAGCAAGCCAGCCGTTATGGAAGCATCAGTTAGTGAGGGTGCGTGCCTTATTAACGACGTCTATGCGCTTAGACGAGAGGGTGCGATGGATATGGCCGCCCGTCTAGCTGTGCCTGTATGCCTGATGCATATGCAAGGTACCCCTGACACGATGCAGCTTGAACCGACCTATCGTGACGTTGTGCAGGAGATCTATGATTTCTTGTCAAGTCGGGTTTCAACGTGCATTCAAAAAGGAATCAATCCAGACCAGATCGTAGTCGACCCCGGTTTTGGCTTTGGCAAGACAAAAGCGCATAATCTCACGCTTATGAAATCCCTCGATAAGTTTATTGATTTGAGCGCGTCGCTGATGGTGGGGGTTTCTCGAAAGGCTTTCATTAGGTCCATTTCAGGTTTTGAAAAGGGGTTTGAGCTCGATCAAGCGAGCGCTGTCGTCGCTGCCATTGCCGTAAAGAATGGGGCAGGGATTCTTCGTGTTCACGATGTGGCCTCGACTGTATCGATGCTGCGACTGTTTAACAGCCTTAATCTTGTTAGTTTTTCTGAGAGTGTTACCGTTGACTAAATACGCAAAAAAATATTTTGGAACTGATGGCGTCCGTGGTGAAGTCGGCACCTCACCCGTGACGCCAACAGAAGTGTTGCAGTTAGGCTGGGCAGCCGGAAGGGTTTTAGGGGCAGGCCATGCCAGAGGCAGGGTAATCATTGGAAAAGACACGCGAATCTCAGGATATCTGCTGGAATCTGCGCTAGAGGCTGGCCTGAGCGCGGCTGGGGTAGATATTGCGCTTACCGGGCCTCTGCCAACGCCTGGAATCGCACACCTTACGAGACAAGCGGGTGCGTGTGCAGGCGTGGTGATAAGCGCTTCCCATAACCCTTATCATGATAACGGGATTAAGTTTTTTTCAGCGGAGGGCCGCAAGCTAAACGACGAAACTGAAAACGCGATTGAGGTGTTAATGGACCAGCCGATGATCACGGTTGGGGCAGAGGCTTTGGGTAAAGCTGAACGTTTAATCGATGCGGTACCTCGATATGCGGAGCATTGTCGAAATACACTACCGCCCAGTTTTCGACTGGACGGGCTGAAAATAGCCGTTGACTGCGCTAATGGTGCCGCCTATCAAGTCGCGCCATTGGTCTTAAGGGAGTTAGGTGCAGAAGTCTGCTGTATTGGGATCGAGCCCGATGGATTTAATATCAATCGCGGCGTGGGATCGACTTACCCGGAGCGTATTTCCTCGCTGGTCCGGGAGACCCATGCCGACATTGGAATTGCATTTGATGGTGATGCTGATCGTGTTGTCCTCGCCGACTCGAGCGGGTCGCTCGTCAACGGAGATGGAATTCTTTTCCTGCTTAGTCAGTATCTGAAGAAACGAGAAGGTTTTGGCGGCGTAGTCGGGACTCTAATGACAAATCTCGGGGTCGAGATTGCCTGCAAAGCGGGAGGGATTGAGTTTGTCCGCGCAAAAGTTGGCGATCGCCACGTCCTTGAGGAACTCGTATCAAGAAAATGGACCCTGGGTGGGGAAACGTCAGGCCATATCCTTTGTCTTGACAGGAGTACGACCGGCGACGGCCTTGTAGCCGCACTTGCCGTTCTGGAAGTCATCCAAACAACTCAAAGTCCGCTTTCTCAGCTAGTTAGTGGCCTCACGATCTATCCCCAGCAACTCATTAATGTACAGCTCGACGATGTAATGCCTGGCGATATCCTTAATCATCCGACGGTTACTGACCAGGTTCGAGCGTCCGAGCAATCGCTCGGTGACCGAGGAAGGGTTGTGCTGCGTCCATCAGGGACTGAACCGGTTGTTAGGGTTATGGTAGAAGGCGTGGATGCCGAACTTGTTGATCATCACGCGAAGTCGATCGCCGATGTTATTTCAACTTTGACCCTTTAGGAGTGCTCGCGACCTAAAAACCAATTTTTTGGCCCGGATTGCGTAGAAACGTTGCGTCTTTGTCCTTGCATCGTTACCATTGCGTCCCCTCGCCTTGCCCTTACACGGTGAGGCTTATTCAGGAGAAGATTGATGCGACGGCCCATGGTAGCCGGTAATTGGAAAATGAACGGCAATCGCGAAATGGCGAGTAACCTCATCTCCGAGATTGATTGTGGTTTCAGCGCAGAGCTTGCAACGAGCGTTGAGGTTTTAGTCTGCCCGCCGTATGTTCTCCTGGAATCGACGGGAGCGCTCTGTTCGGGTAAACCCATTAAACTAGGCGCGCAGAATCTAGATATTCACGAGTCGGGTGCTTTTACGGGGGAGATTTCCGGGCCCATGCTGCTCGAGTGCGGATGTGAATACGTGATTGTAGGTCACTCGGAGCGTAGGGCGCTCTACGGCGATACGGATGAGTTGGTGGGTATCAAAACTCGGGCGGCCTCGGAAAAAGGTTTAGTTCCAATTATTTGCGTTGGCGAGACTCAAGAGGAGCGCGAAAAAGGGGTTATGGCGAAAGTCGTCTCGCGCCAACTAGAGGCGGTTTTCTCGAAGACTCAGGGAAATGTTTTCCCGAAGGCGCTAGTCGCCTACGAGCCCGTATGGGCAATAGGGACCGGCTTAACTGCGTCCGAAGCCCAGGCCCAGGAGGTGCATGCACTTATTCGAGAACGATTGAGCCAGGTTAGCTCCGAAGTAGCCGATTCAACTCGAATTCTTTATGGCGGCAGTGTAAAACCGGATAATGCAGAAGGGTTGTTCGGGCAGCCTGATATTGACGGCGGCTTGATTGGGGGAGCATCTCTTCATGCTCAGGATTTTATTGACATTATTTCAGCGGCAAAATCATGAACCTTTTTACTAGTATTCTCACTGTCATCCATTTGGTTACGGCGATCGCGATTGTTGTTCTCGTTCTTTTACAGCAGGGCAAGGGCGCTGACATGGGTGCAGCTTTCGGGGGAGGATCATCACAGTCTGTATTCGGGAGTCGTGGATCGGCTAATTTCTTAAGCCGAACCACAGGCATCCTCGCAGCCGTTTTCTTTGCGACCGGACTAAGCCTGGCGTATATGTACACGAAGCAAAGTTCGGCACCAACAAGCGTGATGGCATCTGAAAATGCGGCACCGGTCGAGGATCAGATTAACGGAGCGGGTTCAGGTTCAGACGTATTGCAATCTAATGGAGATGTTCCCGTGGTACCGGGCACGAACTCGAATTAAGTTGTTATCTTAAATGGAAAAATTCAATTATTTGCCGGAGTGGTGGAACTGGTAGACACGCCGTCTTGAGGGGGCGGTGGCGCAAGCCGTGCCGGTTCGAGTCCGGCCTTCGGCACCATTTATTGGTGTATCGCACTATAAAATAATCAGAATGCTAAAGTTGCTCAGGTGCTGATTTCGAGCAACAAGCTGTTGGTTTCCTAACTTTGGTAGCCCCTGAATGACTGGGAGTAAATTGCCCCGCGTGCCGTACCTTTCTGCTCAAAATAATTTGTTGCAGGAAAAAAGCGTATGGCATCTTGCTGACGCTTCGGCAGAAATTGATTACTCCGATGGTGCAGAAACAGAGCGTTCGCTCGAAACGATCCTTAAAAACGCTACCGATCTATCATGGCGGTCTGCCGATTTTTCAAAGGATTTTGAAGACTGGGCTCTCAACTATCACCTCTCGCCTGTTCGCGCAAATATTCTCCGCGGACTTAGTTTGAAACCAGGTGGTCGCGTTCTGGAGGTCGGTGCGGGCTGTGGCGTTATCACCCGATTTTTGGGTGATAACGGTTTTGAGGTGGACGCGATAGAGGGTAGTCAATCGAGAGCGGCCCTCGCCGCGCTTCGTTGCTCCGGTTTGACGAATGTGTCGATTGTTCAGGCCGATTTCAATAAAGTTACCCTGCCGAACGAAGGATATGATGTCGTCCTCTTCATCGGAGTCTTGGAGTACGCTCGACGATTTAGCCCTCAATTTGAAAATTCTGTCGAGGCGGTGGCGCATATGTTGCGCCGCGCGGCTCGCGTTTTGGCACCGGATGGCGTCATCGTGGTGGCCATTGAGAATCGAATGGGGGCAAAGTATCTTTTTGGTGGAGCGGAGGACCATCTTTCCCGGCCGTGGGCGGGTATCGCAGGATATCCCCGACTGGGCAATGAGGCGGGTATTTGCACCTTTGATGCGAAATCATGGTCTTCAATCGTCAGCAGCACTGGCCTTCAGCACTCATTTTTTTATCCACTTCCCGATTACAAAATGCCGGCCGCCGTGATATCTCAACCAGGGGTCAACCTTGACGGCGCTCATTCGGTAACCTGGCGTTATCCGTCGGTGCACCGGGCCGAGAATTCAATCATAACCTCTCCGATGCGGGTTCAAACGATAGCCCTTGAAGATGCCGGCTTGCTCCCCGAAACCGCAGACTCCTTCGGATTAGTGCTGACTCATGAGTCGACGGATCCGAAACAATTTTTACCCTTCGGATGGATTATTTTTGACGATGCCGAATCAAGTTCGAAGGGTTTGAAGTATTTGGATCCTGAAAATGGTGCGTCCTGGCTTGTGGGGCCGGATCGGAGTGTTTTTGAAGTCTCGAACTCGGAACCGGTTTCACGGTTTTGGCTTCGAACTCTTGTCGAAACCAATAATTTGCCCGCATTTGCGGAGTTGGTGGAGTCTCATGCAGATCAAGTCATTTCAGATCTAGGGGGTGTTTCCCTCGAAAGCCTGCAGATTAGGGAGGGTGGGCGGATCGAAGAAGGGATGTTTCTAAGACCCGGGATTTCAGCCAGCAACCTGATCTCTACAAAGCCGGAATGGCTATGCAAAGCGTTAGAAGATTTCTGGTTAATCGGTCAGCCCGATCTTGAGAGCCTATCCTGCTTGCAGGATTGTGATGACCAGGATAGTTTTAGTCGTAAGACCTTGTCAGTAATGGAAGCGGCAAGAATCAACGCAGGCCGTAAAACAACGTCAGCCATTTATTGGGCAATGGGCTCTGAAGATTTTAATGAAATTAATAAGGTGTCCGTTGATATTGATCGCTTGCTGACTCGTCACGTTACTTTTTTACTCCCGAAGACTGTCCTCCCTAAGGCTCTGATTCGTTTTGATCCGTCAGATCATGAGATTGAGCGGAACTCCGAACAGGCAAAGATTGAAACATTCGCCTTGGTCGGCGGCAAAGACGAAAAGCATTTTGACCTGATTCCTGCGATTCGAGAGGGAAGGGTTGAAATAAGTCCTAACCTCGAAGTCAAGTGTATTAATAAGTCTGTTTATCTTGAAATCTCTGGGTCGGACCCGTGGATGGTTCTCGACCTAAAAACCTTAGGGTTACCATCAGATTTCGATTTCTGTGAAATTCATGTGACGATTACTTGGGAGTAAACATTACGCTCGATGTCATCGTCAAAACCTCTTAACGCGATTGACCGTTAAACCCCGGAAGATTAAAATCAGAGCTTGTTTTTCGGCTGATGTTTACCGAACCTGACTACAGTCGAATGCTATCTAATTACTTACCCGTTCTGTTATTTTTGATCACAGGAATCGTTATTGGCGTGGTCGCGCTTGCCGCAGGGCGAGTGTTGAGTCCGAGAAATCCCTATCCGGCGAAACTGTCAGCTTATGAGTGCGGATTTGAGGCATTTGAAGACGCTCGGATGAAGTTTGATGTCCGTTATTATCTGGTCGCCATTCTTTTTATTATTTTCGATCTGGAGATCGCGTTTTTATTTCCGTGGGCGATTGTTCTGGATGAGATTGGCGTGTTCGGATTTTTAGCCATGATGCTATTTCTGTTCATTCTAGTCGTTGGGTTTATATACGAATGGATGAAAGGGGCGCTTGAATGGGAGTGATCGTCGATGTCACTTGAAGGTACGTTGTCTCAGGGTTGGGCTACTGCTCGACTGGATGACCTGATCAATTGGGCGCGAACAGGGTCAATGTGGCCAATGACCTTCGGGTTAGCATGTTGCGCGGTAGAGATGATGCATGCAGGCGCATCCCGATACGACCTTGATCGGTTTGGCATGATTTTCAGACCCAGCCCTCGCCAGTCTGACGTGATGATTGTTGCGGGCACCCTGACGAATAAAATGGCGCCGGCGCTACGAAGGGTCTACGACCAAATGCCTGAACCTCGTTGGGTGATTTCCATGGGATCCTGTGCAAACGGGGGCGGGTATTATCATTACTCTTACTCGGTGGTAAGGGGTTGCGATCGAATCGTGCCTGTTGACGTTTATGTGCCCGGGTGCCCGCCTACGCCTGAAGCGCTGATGTACGGCATCATCCAGCTGCAGAAGAAAATCAAGCGCGAAACCACGATCGCGCGGTAATCACACGTTAATGTCTACAGCAAATTCAGACCAAAAACGCACAGCATTTGACGCGGTGGCATTAAAGTTTGATGCCACAGTTGATGAGGACTTTGAAGAGTTCACGTTAATTGTCCCTGCGCATAACGTGATCGCTTTATTAAGATCGCTGCGGGATCATCCCGATTTCTTGTTTGAACAACTTATTGATTTGTGTGGAGTCGACTTTGACCAGCATGCGGGCAGGGGTGATAAGCATCCTGAACGTTTCGCGGTTGTCTACCACCTGCTCTCGGTATCCAAAAACACCCGTGTTCGAGTGGTGGTCTATTTGCCCGAAGTCGAGCCTATCGTGAGAACGGTCGTTGGTCTCTGGGCGAGCGCGAATTGGTTTGAACGGGAGGCGTTTGATCTTTTCGGCATTCTTTTTGAGGGGCATCCCGATCTCAGACGACTGCTGACGGACTATGGTTTTGTGGGCCATCCTTTTCGGAAAGATTTTCCGCTCAGTGGCCACGTTGAGATGCGTTATGACGATGAGAAAGGGCGTGTGATTTATGAGCCGGTCTCTATTGAGCCTCGTGTTACCGTTCCGCGAGTCGTTCGTTAGGCTCTGATTCGATGACCGAAATCCGGAATTACACAATGAACTTTGGGCCGCAGCATCCTGCGGCCCACGGTGTCTTGCGTCTGATTATGGAAATGGATGGCGAGGTCGTCGAGCGGATTGATCCGCACATTGGTCTTTTGCATCGGGCAACCGAGAAACTGGCAGAAAGTAAACCTTATAACCATAGCATCGGATATATGGATCGCCTGGATTATGTATCAATGATGTGCAACGAGCACGCCTACGTCCTTGCGATCGAAAAACTTTTGGGTGTTCAGGTCCCGATAAGGGCGCAATATATTCGCGTGATGTTTTCGGAGATTACCCGAATTCGAAATCACCTGCTTTGGATTGCCGCTCACGGACTCGATATTGGCGCGATGGCAGTTTTTCTTTATGCGTTTCGAGAGAGGGAAGATCTTTGCGATGTGTATGAAGCAACTTCCGGAGCCCGGCTTCATGCTGCATATTTCCGACCCGGCGGTGTCTATCGCGACCTTCCGGAAAAAATGCCACGTTATGCATCTTCGAAAGTGCACTCTGATGACGAGATTCACGCAAAAAACATGAATCGAGAGGGATCGGTTCTAGATTTTATTGAATCGTTTGTTGAGCGATTTCCGGCATGCGTTGATGAATATGAAAATCTTCTAACCGATAATCGAATCTGGAAGCAGCGAACGGTAGATATTGCGGTAGTCAGTCCCGAGCGTGCATTGCAGCTTGGGTTTACAGGACCCATGTTGCGCGGTTCAGGCTTTGCGTGGGATCTCAGACGAAAACAACCTTATGAAGTGTATCCGGAATTAAAGTTTGATATACCGGTTGGCGCGACGGGCGATTGTTATGACCGTTACCTCGTCAGAATGGAAGAGATGCGTCAGTCCAATCACATCATCAAACAGTGTGTAGATTGGCTGAAGGATAATCCCGGATCTGTGATGCTTGACGATCACAAGCTCACGCCGCCATCGCGCGAGAGTATGAAAGACGACATGGAGTCTTTGATCCATCATTTCAAATTATTTACGGAAGGCTATAGCACACCGCCTGGACAGGTTTATCAGGCCGTTGAAGCGCCAAAAGGGGAATTTGGCATTTACATTATCTCTGACGGTGCGAATAAGCCTTATCGGTTAAAAGTGCGAGCGCCCGGGTTTGCTCATTTGGCTGCGCTTGATGAGATGGCGCGCGGTCACATGTTGTCAGATGTCGTGGCGATTATTGGTACTCAAGATATCGTTTTTGGTGAGGTTGATCGTTAATGAACGCCATAAACGAAACGGCAGTGCTCTCCGCTTCACTTATTGAGAAAGTTGAAAAAGAGGCTACGAAATATCCGATCCGCCGTGCGGCAGTTAAATCGGCTTTGCGATATGCGCAGGCGGAGCATGGCTGGATTAGCGAAGATGTTGTGAAAGCCGTGGCTTCATTACTCGCTTTACGTCCTATCGAAGTATTCGAAGTTGCTACATTTTATGACATGTTTTATACCCAGCCCGTCGGTAAGCACCCCATTCGGGTGTGTACCAACGTGTCGTGCCTGCTCAGGGGTTCGGGCAAGATTATTGATGCGCTATGCGAACAGCTCAATGTCGAGCTGGGCGAGACCACGCCTGACGGACGGTTTACAGTGCTTGAGGCCGAGTGTTTGGGTGCTTGTGGCGGCGCGCCCATGATGGCGGTGGGTAATGATTACCATGAGGATCTAACGCCTGAAACAATTAACAAGAATCTTGAGCCGTACCGGTCATGAGGGCGATAGAAGTTCGAGTTTGCCTTCCGGCTAAAGAAATTGAGTCACCGTGGACCATTTCGGCTTATCGGAATCAGGGCGGCTACGAGGCCTGGACCCAGGTGCTTCAAAATAAAACACCGAGAGCGGAGATTATTGAGACGCTAAAGGCATCCGGATTACGGGGTCGGGGTGGCGCAGGGTTCCCAACCGGGTTAAAACTCAGTTTCATGCCCCGGGATATCAAGGGACAGAAATATATTGTCTGTAATTCTGATGAAAGCGAGCCCGGCACTTTTAAGGATCGAGATATTCTTCGTTTCAATCCTCATCAGGTTATCGAGGGTATGGCGTTAGCAGGATATGCTATTGATGCTACCGTTGGTTACAACTATATCCGGGGGGAGTATTTCGAACCCTGGGAACGTTTTGAAGCCGCGCTTCAAGAGGCGAGAGCGGAAGGACTTCTCGGATCGAACCTGTTTGATTCCGGCGTTGATTTTGAACTCCACTCCCAGCGTGGGGCCGGCGCCTATATTTGCGGAGAAGAAACAGCCTTGCTTGAGTCGCTGGAGGGCAAGAAAGGTCAGCCTCGATTTAAACCACCATTTCCTGCACAGGTCGGTGCATTTGGAAAGCCGACCACTATCAACAATACCGAAACACTCGCTTCAATACCGCCAATTATTCGAAAGGGCGCTGCCTGGTTTTCAGAGATTGGCGTCCCGAATGCCGGAGGCACAAAAATCTTCTCAGTGTCGGGGCATGTTAACCGTCCGGGTAACTACGAAGTGCCTCTAGGCACCCCTTTCGCTGATCTGCTCGATCTTGCGGGTGGTGTTCTGGACGGGCGAAAATTAAAAGCGGTTATTCCGGGAGGCTCATCAGTCCCCGTCGTGCCCGCCGATCTCATGATGCAGGCGACAATGGATTATGACGGGCTCTCAAACGTGGGTTCGGCGTTGGGCGCGGGTTCTGTAATCGTCATGGATGATTCAACCTGTATGGTTTCAGTGCTCGAACGCATTTCTTATTTTTACTTTGTTGAATCATGCGGTCAATGCACCCCTTGCAGAGAGGGTACGGGTTGGCTTTATCGGATGCTGCGCCGGGTTCGCAAAGGGAAGGCAACTGTGGCTGACCTCGATCGACTGAAGTCCGTGGCGGATCGCATAGAAGGTCGAACGATCTGTGCGTTGGGTGATGCCGCTGCATGGCCGGTACAGAGTTTTCTAAAGCATTTTCGCGCTGAGTTCGAGGCGATGATCGAAGCACGAATGGTGGCGTAATGGACGCAAAAACTACCGTGACGATTGTGATCGACGATAAAGAAGTTCAGACAGCTCCTGGCAGTATGATTATTGAGGCGGCCGATGCGCTCGGTGTTTATATTCCTCGATTTTGTTATCACTCCAAACTCTCAATTGCGGCTAATTGCCGAATGTGTCTTGTCGAGGTCGAAAAGGCCCCCAAGCCGCTTCCCGCTTGCGCAACACCGGTAAGTGATGGAATGGTTGTCCGGACTCGCTCGGCAGTTGCGATAGAAGCACAGCAGGGGACAATGGAGTTTCTTCTGATCAATCATCCGCTGGACTGCCCCGTTTGCGACCAAGGAGGCGAATGTCCTCTTCAAGATCAGGCAATGGGATTTGGTCAGGATTACTCGCGCTATGAGGAAGAAAAGCGGGTTAAAAATTCGATTAATCTCGGTCCACTCGTTGCGACCGCGATGACGCGTTGCATTCACTGTACCCGTTGCGTGCGATTTGGACAAGAAATCGCCGGCACTATGGAGTTAGGCGCGACAGGTCGCGGTGAAGCAATGACGATAGAAACTTATCTCGATGGCTCGGTTGATAGTGAAGTGTCCGGCAATATCATTGATCTCTGTCCGGTAGGCGCCTTAACCTCGAAACCGTATCGCTTTAGTGCGCGGCCGTGGGAGTTGATGTCCCATCAAGCTATTAGTCCTCACGATAGCCTTGGGACGCACATCAATGTTCAGACCGCGCATCAGGAGGTAAAACGAGTCGTGCCTCGCGAGCATCCTGCAACAAATGAATGTTGGATTTCTGATCGGGACCGTTTTGCTTTCGAGGGCGCCGGGTCGGAGGACCGGTTGCTACAACCACTGGTGAGAGCTGCTGAAGGCCTTAAAGAGATTTCCTGGGAAGAGGCTATTCGCCTTGCAGCTGATGCCGTCGAGTTCGCCAGACAAGATGCCAGTGAGACGCTTGCCGCGCTGATGCATCCATTGGCCTCGACCGAAGAAGGGTTCTTGTTGCAAAAAATTATGAGGGCAGTGGGGTCATCAAATATTGACCATCGATTATCGCAGAGAGATTTCGCAGACGATCAACTTGCAGCTCCTTATCCCTCGCTTGAAACGCCGCTCGTGGACCTATCATCCCTTGATGGTTTATTGCTTGTGGGCGCTAATCCGAGAAAGGAAATCCCGCTTCTCGCGCTGAGGATTCGCGAGTTAGTTGGCGCAGGGGGCAGGGTCGGCACTTTAGGATCATCGGGTATTGACGCGAATTTCGATGTCGCGGTCGAGAGCGTGGTTGACCCGGCATCGATAGTTGACGCGCTTTGTCAACTGATCTCAAGCTTTGAAGGGGGTGCTGAGAAACTGCCGAACGGGTTTACTCCTCAACCCGAGGGAGTCCTCTCACCCGCCGAGGTCACCGAAATGTCGGACCTGCTTAAAGGTTCCGCTTCGATTATTCTGGGCGAACAAGCGCTCAACCATCCGAGCGGAGCAGCAATCCGGGTATTGGCGAGCGTCCTGGCTCGGGTCTCAGGAGGCGCGATCGGCGTGATCGCGCCGGCTAATAGTGCGGGTGCATGGTGGGCGGGTGTGGTACCACACCGGCTCCCGGGCGGGATCGAGGCGTCCACCGCGGGTGCGAACGCCCAGACGATTTTGGATTTGGAGGCAAAAACCGTCCTGCTTTATGGGCTAGAGCCTTCTATCGATCACTGTGACCCGAGAAAGCTCTCCCAACTTTTGGATCGTGCTAAAAACGTGGTGGTTTTCAGCGCTTTCCGGTCGTCGATACCCGATCAGGCAACGCTCGTGCTTCCTATTGCGCCATACACTGAAATGGCGGGTAGCTATTTAAACCTCAATGGGTTACTTCAACGCTCTAGCGCCGCACTGGACCCGAGAGGAGGTGCCCGGCCAGGCTGGAAAGTGCTTAGGGTGCTCGGGAACTTTTTATCGCTTGAAGGCTTTGAATATCAAACGACTGACGATGTGATTGCTGAAATTCCACCCCCGAGCACGCCCGATTGGCACACACTTGAGAGTGAGCACTGGACGTTCGGAAATAGGTCCGTTGATAAATCGCCATCCGCGATGACTACCCATTTTTGGACACCGTTATATGCCGCAGATCCGGTTGTCCGGCGAGCGAGGTCGCTTGATCAGACGGCAGACGCAGAGCGTGGACGAAGATGTCGGGTTCATCCGTCAGATCTTAAAAAATATGATCTTCAAGACGGTGAATCGATCACATTGAGTGCGGATGGTAAAAAAGTCGAACTACCGATTGATGCCGATCAAAACGTTAGCCCTGGAAGTGTGTCTATTCCAGCAGGATCGAAAGAAACGGCTGCGTTAAGAAACGAAACCCACGTTAGTATTGCGGCGGATCAGCGCGATGCTTGATTTGATCGTTAGTATTTGGGTCGCGCTACCGCTTGTCATTCAGATTGGACTTAAGATCAGTGCAATTGTTTTGCCACTGCTCGCGATGGTCGCCTACTACACGCTAGCGGAGCGAAAAGTGATTGCCTATATGCATGTTCGTGTAGGTCCAAATCGTGTAGGACCGAAGGGTCTGCTGCAACCCATCGCTGATGCAGTGAAACTGATGTTCAAAGAGATGATTATTCCGACCAACGCGGACCGCTATCTCTTTATCATTGCGCCGATACTAGCGTTGGTTCCGGCCCTGGGGGCTTGGGCGGTAATACCGTTTACGGAGAATCTGATTCTGACGGATATTAATGCGAGCTTGCTTTATGTGCTCGCATTAACATCGATGGGTGTTTATGGCGTTGTTGTCGCGGGCTGGGCGTCAAATTCCAAGTATGCATTCTTGGGCGCAATGCGATCGGCGGCCCAAATCGTCGCCTACGAGATTGCGATGGGTTTTGCTTTGGTTGGTGTTCTTATGGCCGCCGGATCCCTGAATCTTCGTGAAATCGTGATGGCGCAACAGGGCGGTATTCATCAGTGGTACGTTCTGCCGTTGTTTCCTTTATTCATGGTCTATTTAATTAGCGGTGTTGCCGAAACTAATCGTGCACCTTTCGATGTTGCCGAAGGTGAGTCGGAGATCGTTGCCGGTTTTCATGTTGATTACTCAGGAATGGGCTTTGCCGTCTTCTTTCTAGCTGAATATGCCAACATGATTCTGATTTCAGCGTTGACTGTCATCTTGTTTCTGGGCGGATGGTATTCGCCACTCCCGTTTGCGCCATTTACCTGGATTCCTGACATTGGCTGGTTTTTTATTAAGTTATCAATGGTCGCTTTCTTATTCCTTTGGTTTCGGGCAACGTTTCCCCGATATCGATATGACCAGATTATGCGTTTGGGATGGAAAGTCTTTATTCCGGTGACACTCATTTGGATCGTCGTGATCGGCGTCGCTCGGTTTTATACGCCGATCGGTTACTGGTTTACCTGAGCCTGATAATGATAAAACGCCTTCTTAATACATGGTTTTTGGGCGACTTGCTCAAGGGGTTATCGGTTACCGCGGGCTATTTCTTTAGAAAAAAACTTACGATTCAGTATCCGGAAGAAAAAACGCCTAAATCTCCTCGGTTTAGAGGGCTTCATGCGTTGAGGCGATATCCCAACGGCGAGGAGCGTTGCATCGCCTGCAAACTGTGTGAAGCGGTGTGCCCGGCCTTGGCGATTACCATCGAGTCAGAGGAGCGCGATGATGGCACTCGCCGTACGACTCGATACGATATCGATTTATTTAAGTGTATTTATTGCGGTTATTGTGAGGAGGCCTGTCCGGTCGACTCAATTGTACTCACTGATCTTCATGAGTATCACTTTGAGACGGGCGCTTCGGGCACGGTCAGCAAAGATGATTTACTCGAGATTGGAGATGCGCATGAAACCTCAATTGCGGCCGCTCGGCAAGCCGACGCGGCGTATCGATAAGTCATGAGTTTTCTTCAGATTACATTTTATGTGTTTTCGACCATTCTAGTCGCTTCAAGCCTCATGGTGATTACCGTGCGCAACCCCGTTCGGGCCGCTCTCTTTTTGGTGCTCGCGTTTTTTAGCGCGGCTTGTATCTGGCTAACTCTTGAGGCCGAATTTTTAGCCATTACGCTTGTACTCGTTTACGTTGGGGCCGTTATGGTGCTCTTCCTGTTCGTCATTATGATGTTGGACATTGATATTGCGAAAATGAGAGCAGGCTTTACAAACTATCTTCCGCTCGGCCTGTTGATTGCGATTTTGATGGCTGGGGAGCTTGTGCTGGTCATGTTCTCAAAGGATTTTGGTTCGACGAGTCTGCCTCGACCTGCAGGGCAGGGCGCTGACTACAGCAATACCAAAGCGCTTGGAGAACTCGTTTACACCGAGTACGTGTTCGTTTTTGAGTTAGCGGCAGTCATTTTATTGGTGGCCATAATTGCGGCGATATCTCTCACCCTGAGGCGGCGACCAACGACCCGGTATCAGGCGCCGGAGAGACAAGTTAAGGTTCGAAAGGCGGATCGTGTGCGCCTGGTCACCTTGCCGAGCCGTCCGGAGGACGACTCATGATTCCCTTGTCACATTATTTGATTGTTGGCGCTCTTTTGTTTGCGATCAGCGTCGTGGGTATATTCCTGAATCGTAAGAATCTCGTCATTATCTTAATGGCGATTGAACTGCTTTTGCTCGCCGCTAACATGAATTTTGTCGCGTTCTCGCATTATCTTCAGGATCTATCGGGTCAGGTTTTTGTGTTTTTCATACTGACCGTTGCTGCCGCCGAGGCTGCGATTGGGCTCGCGATTCTTATCGTGTTGTTTAGGACGCGTCGATCGATCAACGTTCAGGATCTCGACCGGCTCAAAGGCTAATCTCGATGATAAGTAACGAACTGATCTATCTGTTGATTCCGCTGTCGTGTCTTTTTGCCGCTATCGGCGCGGGCTTTCTTGGCCCCAGGATCGGAAGGCGTCTATCCCATCGCATCGCAATTGGTGGGGTGGGGCTCGCTTTTTTATTATCTTGTCTAGTCGCCTGGGATGTGTTTGACGGCGGCTATTTTAATGGCAGCGTTTATACGTGGGGCGTTGTCGCCGGCGTTAAGTTTGAAATTGGTTTTCTGATCGACTCTTTGACGGTAGTGATGATGGTGGTTGTGACATTTGTGTCGTTGATGGTTCATATCTACACAATCGGTTACATGTCGGATGATCCGGGCTATACCCGTTTTTTTAGTTATATCGCGCTGTTCACTTTCGCGATGCTGATGTTGGTGATGTCGAATAATTTTCTCCAACTGTTTTTCGGATGGGAGGCGGTCGGGCTCGTTTCCTATCTTCTGATCGGGTTCTGGTACGAGCGCGAGTCAGCGATAAAAGCGAATCTAAAGGCTTTTTTAGTGAATCGAGTAGGAGACTTCGGGTTTATTCTGGGAATCGCCGCGATTTTGAGCCTATTCGGCACGCTGGATTACAGCGAAGTTTTTGCCGGCGTTCATGGTGTTCAACACGAATCGGTAACCGGACCTTTTGGGAATGAATGGAGTTGGATTACTCTCATTTGCTTACTTTTGTTTGTAGGTGCGATGGGTAAATCAGCTCAAGTTCCGCTTCATGTATGGTTACCCGATTCCATGGAGGGGCCAACTCCGATTTCTGCGTTAATTCATGCGGCGACGATGGTAACCGCGGGTATTTTCCTTGTCGCCCGTATGTCCCCGTTGTTTGAGTTATCCACAACCGCATCTTCGACCGTCTTGATCATTGGGGCCTTGACGGCGTTGTTGATGGCTTTTGTGGCCGTGGTGCAAACCGATATTAAACGGGTGGTTGCGTATTCAACGCTGTCTCAATTGGGTTATATGACAGTGGCTTTGGGCGCATCTGCTTACTCGGTCGCGATTTTTCACTTAGGCACCCACGCTTTCTTCAAAGCGCTGTTATTTTTGGCAGCCGGGTCGGTAATCATCGCAATGCACCATGAACAGGATATGCGTCGGATGGGTGGATTGCGTCGTTTGATGCCGATTACCTACCTCACATCGGTCGTAGGAAGCTTGGCGCTCGCCGGCATTCCGCCATTTGCGGGCTTCTTTTCGAAAGACGCTATTATCGAGGCGGTCCGGCATTCGGAGATACCGGGGGCTGGCTTTGCATATGTCGCCGTTTTGCTCGGGGTTTTGATCACGGCATTTTATTCATTCCGCCTGATTTTTATGACCTTCCATGGTCCGTCTCGCGTCGATGAGCATACGCGAACGCATCTGCATGAGTCCCCATGGGTCGTCACGCTACCGCTCGTGCTTCTGGCGATTCCGTCAATTTTTGCCGGCGTTTTACTTGTCGGAGCCGTCGGTGACGGCAGTCTGCTAGGAGAGAGCGTCGTTAACGTTAGCTCGCTTTCCGATGGTGGGCATTTCGGTGCGTTAGAGATGCTGTCTCACGCGCCTTTCTCTTGGCCGTTTTGGCTCGCAATTGCGGGAATTGTTCTGGCCTGGATATTTTATTCTCTAAGGCCGGATTGGCCCGATCATGTAACCCGGCGGATGAAGCTTGTCCACCAGGTGCTTCTCAAGAAATATGGGTTTGATGAACTTTATAACCAGGTTTTCGCGAAAGGGTCCCAGTCACTTGGTCATTTACTGTGGAAGTGGGTAGATCAGCGAACAATCGACGGGATATTGGTTAACGGGACGGCGAGTTTGATCGGCAGAGCATCGACCCTTTTTCGCCGCTCGCAGAGCGGACTGGTTTATCACTATGCTTTTGTCATGATCATTGGCCTGGTCGCGATACTTTCCTGGCTACTGTTTAGGTAGCAGATTTAAGATGAACTTTTCGGATAATCACCTGTTATCTCTCGTCATTTGGCTTCCCATCATCGGCGGAGCATTAGTGCTCTTAATTTCGGGTAGTCATCGCCCGAGCGTCGCACGTTGGTCTTCACTGTTGGTATCCCTCCTGACTTTTTGGGTCAGCTTGTCGCTGTGGACCCGCTTCGATCGAAGTGGTAGCGATATGCAGTTTGTAGAGCGTCAACCCTGGATTGACCGATTCAATATTGAATACTTTCTTGGCGTTGACGGAATTTCTGTTCCGTTAATTCTGCTCACTACATTTTTGACCATAATTGTAGTCATTGCTGGATGGCGTGTTATCCAAACACGCGTGGCACAATATTTTGCATCGTTCCTTATTATGGAAGGATTAATGATTGGGGTTTTTTGCGCTCTCGATAGTATTTTGTTTTACCTGTTCTGGGAGGCCATGCTGATCCCCATGTTTCTAATTATCGGGATCTGGGGTGGGCCGAACCGTGTTTATGCTGCAATAAAGTTTTTTTTATATACACTCGCCGGGTCATTGTTGATGCTGGTTGCATTGCTTTATTTGTACAACGCTTCACAGGGATCATTTGATGTCCTTGTGTTTCAACAGTTGCCTCTGACAAGTTCCGTCCAGACATTAATTTTTCTCGCTTTTTTTGCCGCGTTTGCAGTTAAGGTACCCATGGTGCCTGTGCATACCTGGCTTCCTGATGCGCATGTGGAGGCGCCGACCGGTGGGTCAGTGATCCTTGCGGCCGTCACTCTAAAAATGGGCGCTTATGGATTTTTGCGCTTTGCGATGCCGATAGCGCCCGACGCTGCTCATGAGCTCGCGTGGCTCGTAATCGGTTTGTCCCTCATAGCGGTTGTGTATATTGCGTTAGTCGCCCTGGTTCAGCGCGATATGAAGAAATTGATCGCCTATTCGTCGATTTCCCATATGGGTTTTGTGACTTTAGGATTTTTTGTATTTGACACGACAGCAATGACTGGCGCGGTTGTTCAAATGATTTCCCATGGCTTTATTTCGGCGGCGATGTTTTTGGGTGTTGGCGTTCTTTATGATCGTTTGCATTCCCGAGAAATATCGGTCTATGGAGGCGTGGTCAAAGTGATGCCGATGTTCGGATTTTTTATGGTGTTTTTTGCAATGGCGAACGCGGGACTCCCGGGAACATCAGGCTTTGTTGGGGAATTTTTGGTCATTCTGGGCGCATTTTCTGTGAGCGGTGTTTATGCATCAATTGCTGCTCTGACCTTAATCGTCGGGGCGGCTTATACATTGTGGATGGTTAAGAGGGTTATTTTTGGCGGAATCTCCAATCCGGACGTAGAGGCGTTGAAAGATCTAGATTGCCGCGAACTCGGTGTCATGGGTATTCTTGCCTTGGCAGTTCTGTTGATCGGGGTCTGGCCGTCGCCCTTACTCGAAGTCATGGAGCAGAGCATCGCAAATTTACTTGCGCATCTAGAGATAACAAAACTGTAATGACCTTAGCTGAACTCAATATTGGCGCAGTCTTGCCGGAGATCGTGGTCTCCGCAATGGCCTGTCTTATTCTTTTGGTCGAGTTAATAACAAAGCCCCATAAATCGTGTGCACTGGCCTGGCCATTAACAGCCGTTTCATTGCTCGTAGCCAGCTATCTTTCGCTGGAACAGTTGGCGCATCCGCTTGGCTCAGCGTTAAATGGCCTTGTGGTTCAAGACGGTGTTTCCGCTGTGTTGCGAGCCGCGACGTGCCTGGCAGCAGCAGTGGTCTTGTTTTATTCAAGGGCATATAGCTTAGAGCGAGGTCTCTGGCGGGTTGAGTATCTGGTGCTGGCTCTGTTCGGGGTGGTCGGCATGATGACAATGATAGGCTCGTCTCACCTTTTGACACTTTATGTGGGAATCGAACTGCTCGCGCTTTGCCTTTACGGAATGATTGCGATGCAGCGTGATTCAGTAGCAGCTGCGGAAGCGGCGATGAAATATTTTATCCTTGGCGCGCTGGCGTCTGGGCTGTTGTTGTACGGGATGTCATTGCTATATGGCCTTACGGGTTCACTCTCTTTGGATCAAATTTCAGACGCCACATTGACTAACCTGGCCCCCTCGAGCCTTCCTTTAACGCTCGCGGTAGTGATGGTCATTGCAGGGTTATTATTTAAACTTGGAGCCGCTCCTTTCCATATGTGGGTGCCGGATGTTTATGAGGGTTCGGCGACGAGCACCACGCTATATCTCTCAGCGGTACCGAAACTTGCAGCGTTTGCGATCTTACTTCGACTGCTGATTTCGGGTCTTGGGGGTTGGCTTGAGATTTGGCAAGACGTCATCTTGGTTGCTGCTGTTTTGTCAATTGGCCTCGGCAATATCATTGCGATTGCGCAATCAAACATTAAGAGAATGTTTGCCTATTCCACAATTTCCCATATGGGTTTTCTTTTGCTTGGCTTTTCGACAGCCGGGGAACTCGGTCTTTCAGCAGCAATGATGTATACGCTGATCTACATGTTTACGACGCTTGTGGCTTTTGGTGTGGTCCTTGCCCTGAGTCGGCCGGGTTTTGAGTGCGACCAATTAGATGATCTTCGCGGACTTAATCGGCGGAATCCTCTTCTTGCGTTAATGATGCTGGTGGCCATGTTTTCTTTAGCGGGAATACCGCCCACGGCAGGATTCTTTGCAAAACTATTCGTTCTCGAAGCGGCGCTGGAAGCAGGTTTTATTGAAATTGTCGTGGTCGCGATACTCTTTGCAGTTGTTGGCGCGTTCTATTATTTAAGGATTGTTAAGTTGATGTATTTCGATGACCCTACGCCGCATTTGCTTAGCGCATCGTCATATGGTTACCGGCCCCTTGTCGGTTGGGCATTGGGTGTTAATGCGTTGTTGCTCGTCCTGATGATTCCTTGGATGGGCAGCATTTTGAACTGGATCGTTGCTTCATTATAAGTGTCGCGGTTCGGGCCGTTTTCAGGTTATTTTTTGCGTTAATTAAACAGATTTTCCGAGTAGTCATATGCGCGAAAAATAGGATTTCGTGGTAAAATTCTAACCAGAATTAGAGCGCTATTAATCGCGGGTAAATCCTCTAGCGCTTCTCCAAATCACCTTTTTAGTTTGATACGACTTTAGAGAGTCGCTTGAATCTTATGGATGAAATAGCCAGAGAAACCCTACCCGCAAATCTTGAGCAGGAGATGCGCAAGTCGTATCTAGATTATGCGATGAGTGTCATCGTGGGTCGGGCGCTTCCAGACGTAAGAGATGGTCTCAAGCCTGTTCATCGGAGAGTTTTATTTGCCATGTCTGTACTTGGCAATGACTGGAACAAAGCCTACAAAAAATCGGCCCGAGTCGTTGGCGATGTGATTGGTAAGTATCATCCTCATGGTGATTCAGCGGTTTATGACGCTATTGTAAGACTTGCTCAGCCGTTCTCATTGCGATATCCCCTTGTCGATGGGCAAGGCAATTTTGGGTCAGTAGATGGTGATGCGCCTGCAGCGATGCGATATACCGAGATTCGTCTTGACAAAATCGCGCATGAACTCCTGAGCGATCTTGACCGTGAAACAGTCGATTTTGTTCCAAATTATGATGAAACCGAACATCAGCCTTCGGTTTTGCCCGCCCGGTTTCCAAATCTCTTGGTTAATGGGTCTGCCGGCATTGCGGTTGGCATGGCTACCAATATTCCGCCGCA
Organism: Pseudomonadota bacterium; assembly: GCA_018672825.1. Lineage (GTDB taxonomy): Bacteria > Pseudomonadota > Gammaproteobacteria > Arenicellales > UBA868 > UBA868. The sequence goes on from JABHUE010000031.1 coordinate 28,897, forward strand.
TAATCTTTCCGAGGCAATCGACGGCTGTTTGGCTCTGATTGATGACCCAAACGTGTCTCTGGAGAAGCTTTTGGAAATTATTCCGGGACCTGATTTTCCAACGAGCGGCATCATTAACGGGAGTCGAGGTATTCGGGATGCGTATCGGACAGGTCGGGGCAAGATTTATGTTCGAGCCAGGGTACTTACGGAGGATATGCCGGGGAATGACCGCTATGCATTGATTGCAACCGAGTTGCCGTACCAGGTCAACAAAGCAAGGCTCCTTGAAAAGATTGCGGAGTTGGTTAGAGATAAACGCCTCGAGGGAATATCGGGGTTACGAGATGAATCGGACAAGTCTGGCATGCGAGTTGTTATTGAACTGAAGCGCGGCGAGAGTCCCGAAGTTATCCTGAATAACCTGTACCAGCATACCCAGATGCAGACAGTATTCGGTATCAATCTGGTTGCACTCAGGAACAATCAGCCCAGACTTTTTACTCTAATTGAGCTTCTCGAAGACTTTATTCGTCATCGTCGTGAAGTCGTCACCCGCCGAACTCTTTTTGACCTGAAGAAGGCCCGCGCCCGCGCTCATCTGCTGGAAGGGCTCGCGGTTGCATTGGCCAATATAGATCCAGTGATTGAATTGATTAAGAAGTCGACGAGTCCGGCCGAAGCAAAAGCAGGGCTCCTGGCACGAGCGTGGGAGTCTCGCGTCGTGGATCAGATGCTTGAGGCCTCTCGTCTTCAGGAAGGCTCGTTTGAGAAGTCGGCAGATGAATATGGCATGAGTGAACAGGGGTATCGCCTCTCGCCATTGCAAGCGCAAGCAATACTTGATCTACGTCTTCACCGTCTGACCGGGCTTGAACAGGAAAAGATTAGGGAAGAATACGTAGAGGTTCTTAAACGGATTCGGGAATTCCTTGATATCCTCGAAAGCCCTGATCGATTGATGGAGGTTATTCGTGCTGAGTTAGTTGATATCAAAGACCGTTATGGCGATTCGCGGCGGACCGAAATCAACGATCTTCACGAAGATCTCGACGACGAAGATTTGATCACGCCCGAAGACCGGGTGGTCACGTTATCTCACGAAGGATACGTCAAGTCCCAGCCGGTTTCAGATTATCATGCTCAAAAGCGGGGCGGCAAAGGTAGGGTGGCTACCCGGACCAAGGAAGAAGATTTCGTAAAACGGTTATTCGTTGCCAACACTCACGATACGGTAATGTGTTTCTCAAATCTCGGAAAGGTTTACTGGCTGAAGGTTTATCAATTTCCAGTGGCGGGACCGCAAGCTCGTGGCCGACCTATTATTAATCTTTTACCTCTCTCCGAATCCGAGCGCATTACGGCACTACTGCCCATTAATAAAAGTAATACAGAAGGTTTTGTTTGCATGGTGACTCGTCGTGGAGTCGTTAAGAAATGCGAAATCGATAAGTTTTCAAGGCCTCGCTCAATCGGTTTAATCGCGGTTGATCTGGGCGAGGATGATGAGTTGGTCGAAGTTGCGCTGACGACAGGGAACTCGGATATTATGCTGTTCACCTCGGGAGGGAAAGCAATTCGCTTTTCTGAATCTCAAGTTCGACAGATGGGAAGAACAGCGCGCGGTGTCCGAGGAGTCAATATGAAGCATGGCCATGAAGTCATTTCGATGTTGATTTTTAACGAGGATAGTGACGACGAAACAGTGCTGGTAGCAACTGAAAATGGTTTCGGTAAGCGGTCCGAATTAAACGAGTTCCCGTTAAAAAACCGTGGCGGTCAGGGGGTAATCGCGATTAAAGTTGGCGGGCGAAACGGCGCACTCATTGGAGCCGATCGGGTTATCAAGGGCGATGATTTAATGCTGATCACTGGTAGTGGTCGCCTTGTCCGGACTCGCACCGGGGAAATACCCGTTGTGGGGCGCAATACCCAAGGCGTGCGTTTGATCCGGCTGGATGATCGAGAAAATCTGGTGAGTATTGGTAAAGTCATCGACTCGGGTGAAGCATTGGATTCGGTTGAGTAACCAATTTTCAACCCTTTAAGTATGATCTGCGGGTAGACTCTGCAAAGATTCCTTTAACAAGTCGGGTGTCATTGACGCCTTAGTCCGTTAACGAAATGTCGAAGAATAAAGAGTTAGAGCCGCTTCGTAATCAAATCGATCAGATCGACGAGAAGTTATTGAACCTGATTAATGACCGGGTCCGGTTGGCTTCGGAAATCGGGTCCCGCAAAACGAGTCTCGGTGCACCTGTTTATCGCCCCGAACGCGAGGTCCAGATACTTGATCGCCTCATCAAGTCGAGTCAGGGACCGCTTTCAGAAGATGCAATCAAGGCAATTTTTCGCGAGATCATCTCAGCAGCGAGAGGTGTCGAGGCATTATTAACGGTTGCGGTGTTAGGTCCAGAAGGAACGTTCACCGAACAGGCCGCTTATAAAGTATTCGGACAGCAGATTGACGCGACTCCGGCGTCAAGCATAAAAGAAGTCTTTCGGCTGACCGAGACCGGAGCGGCCGACTTCGGAGTTGTGCCAATCGAAAATTCAACCGAAGGTGGAGTCAACGCAACCCTTGACCTTTTGCTGAAAACCGAACTGAAGATATGTAATGAAATCGATTTAAGAGTCTCCCATTGCTTGTTAGCGCATCCGGACGCACAAAAATCAAAAACAATAGCAGGCCATGAGCAAGCGCTTGCCCAATGTCGAGGTTGGCTAGCAGAAAATTGGCCCCAACTGGACCAGGTTGCAACATCCAGCACGGCAGATGCGGCAAAGGCCGCAGCAGAAGATCCCACGATTTTGGCCGTGGCCTCGGAACTTGCGGGTAGCGTTTACGGTTTGGAAATCCGGGCCCGTAAAATTGAAGATATTCCGGGTAATACCACCCGTTTCCTGGTGATCTCAAGGCAAGCCCCCGAACGGAGCGGGCGAGACAAGACAAGCATCGCCGTTGCCAATCCTGATCAATCAGGGGCGCTGCTTAGACTGCTTGAGCCGTTAGCCGATTCGAAAATAAGCATGACTCGCATCGAGTCTCGCCCAATGCGCCCTCAGCTTTGGCGTTATGTCTTCTTTATTGATATTGAGGGGCATATTGAGGACTCATCCGTTTCTGAAGCGGTTGAGCGAATGAAAGGGGAGGCTGCCTTTTTTAAACTCTTGGGCTCTTACCCACGAAGCATATGACCGCCGAATCAAGCCTCCATCAACTCGTTGCTAATGGTGTCCGGGACTTACGACCCTACCAACCCGGCAAGCCGGTAGAGGAGTTAGAACGTGAATTGGGCATCAGCGAAATTATCAAACTCGCCTCTAACGAGAATCCGAGAGGGGCAAGTCCACGTGTTGAGAATACGTTAAGAGATTGCGCGAATGATTTAGCTCGGTACCCTGATGGTTCCGGCTTTCGACTTAAGACACAATTGTCAGCGCAATTAAATGTATTGCCGTCACAGCTCACGCTGGGTAACGGGTCCAACGATGTGCTCGATATTATTACGCGATGCTTTGTGGAGTCACGCCAGGGCGTTGTGATTTCTGAACATGCATTTGCGGTCTATGGGTTAGCCGCAAAATCAGTAGATGCGAACCTAGCGATCGTGCCGGCAATCCAGTTTGGACATGACCTAGAGGCGATGCGTGAGGCAATCAACTCGGATACCCGCATCGTGTTCATCGCAAATCCTAATAATCCAACCGGGACTTATGTAAGTCAGGGAAAAGTTGAGGCATTTCTTTCAGATCTTCCTGATCACGTTATTACAGTGCTGGACGAAGCCTATTTTGAATACGTGAGGCCATTTGGTGTAAACGATTATCCAGATGGCGTCGCTCTATTGACGCGCTTTCCAAACCTCATCGTCACCAGAACGTTTTCCAAGGCCTATGGTTTAGCTGCCTTGCGAGTGGGTTATGCCATCGCAACGCCTGAGATTACTGAGATACTTAATCGGGTGCGACCACCATTCAATGTCAATTCAATGGGGCTCGCAGCAGCGGAAACCGCGCTCTCAGATTCAGACTTTATTTCCCAATGCGTCACGGAGAATGCCGAGCAACTCTTTCAGTTGAACCAGGCCTTAGTTGATCTTGGTTTAACGACAATCCCTTCGGTGGCTAATTTCATCTGTGTGCAAGTAGGCTCTAACGCTTCAAAAATATATGAATTAATGCTGACCGAGGGAGTAATCGTCCGTCCGGTCGGAAATTATGGCCTTCCCGAGCACCTCAGGATCACGGTCGGATTGCCTTCTGAAAATCAAAAAGTTATTGCGACCTTAAGAAAAATTATTAGTCACTTGGCAGAAGCTTAAAATGCCGACATCGATTAACTTGCCGCTGATCGACAGGCTTGCTGTTATTGGAGTCGGACTTATCGGAGGGTCGGTTGCCAGCGCATTAAAGGAGCGGGGATTAGTCGGTCATGTTGTGGGTTGCGCGCGTAATATGCAGACCCTTGATATGGCTATGGAGCGTGGACTAATTGATTCGAGTACAACGAATGTGGGGGAAGCTGTATCTCGGGCGGATGTAGTTCTTTTGGCAACTCCAGTTGGCACAATGACAAGTTTATTGCCCCAGGTGGGCGAAGCGCTTCAAACCGGCGCGATCTTAACTGATGCCGGTAGTACGAAACGGCGCGTCGTCGACATTGCCCGGAACGCTTTAGCTGATCAGTTTGAGCATTTCGTGCCGGGTCATCCGGTTGCGGGCAGTGAGTCTAGTGGTCCGGCGGCTGCGCGCCCCGATCTTTTTGTAAATCATTGGACTGTTCTTACGCCAACCGCAGAGACGAATCCCGCCTCTATTCAGAAAATAACGCAACTATGGGAGCGAATTGGCTCACACATCAAAATTATGGAAGTTGATGCTCATGACCGTGTCCTTGGCATGACCAGTCACCTGCCTCATATCGTCGCTTACGCGCTGGTGTCTCAACTTGCCCAGCAGATTGACCAAGATGAGTGCCTAGCATTAGCAGCAGGCGGGTTTTTTGATATTACCCGAGTCGCCGGCAGTGATCCTGTCATGTGGCGCGATATCTGTCTTGATAATAAAGAGATTACCGTTGAACTGATTAACGCTTATCAAACGATTCTTGACCGGATTAAGAATTCGATTACGGAATCCGACGGAGAATCTTTAGAGGGGTTGTTTAAGGCGGCAAAGTTACTTCGAAACCGGCTTGAAACTATCAAGACCGAATCAAAAAATTAATTAGCCAATATGACTTATCTACTGTCTAAGCCGTCGTCGGCCCTTATTTCAGAGGCGACAATCCCTGGGGACAAGTCAATCAGTCACCGAGCCATTATGTTTGGTGCAATCGCAGAGGGTCAAACCCGAATCGAGGGAATTCTGGAAGGCGACGACGTGCTCGCAACCTTAAACGCGTTTGAGTTAATGGGGGTCGGAGTGGATCGGCCGTGTGCCGGGGTCGTGATAGTTGAAGGTGTGGGTAAATACGGTCTTAGCGAGCCGGTTCGACCGCTGGATCTTGGAAATTCGGGCACGTCGATGAGGTTGTTGAGCGGACTACTCGCGGGTCAGGGGTTCGACACCGTGCTGATAGGCGATGAGTCACTTAAAAGTCGCCCGATGGGGAGAGTGATTGAGCCCCTTTCCAAGATGGGCGCTGACATTGAGAGCCAAGATAATCGTGCGCCATTAATCATAAGAGGTTGTTCGGAATTACAAGGAATTAAATATGTGCTCCCGGTAGCAAGTGCACAAGTAAAGTCGGCGGTAATGCTGGCAGGGTTATATGCCTCAGGCGAGACAGTGATCGTTGAACCGGTAGCGTCCCGCGATCACACCGAAAGAATGTTAGGCGCGTTTTCTCAAAAGAGTTCGGGAGGGAACAAGGGCCTTCGGATTTCTGGTGACGAGGAACTTGTTGGCCAGGCAGTCCGTATACCATCAGATATCTCTTCCGCTGCATTTTTTATCGTAGCCGCCTGCCTGCTGTCGGGGAGTGAACTAGTGTTGAAACGAATCGGTATTAATCCGACTCGAGATGCCGTACTGAGAATTCTTATGCAAATGGGTGCAAAAATTAGCCGTTCTAATATTCAGGAATTTACCAATGAACCGGTTTGCGATCTTGTTGTTCATTCGTCCGAGCTTCATGGTATCGATGTATCTGTTCAGGATGTCGCGGGCGCAATCGACGAGTTCCCAATCATTGCGGTGGCAGCAGCCGCTGCGACCGGTATTACTCGTATACGAGGTGCGGCGGAGTTGAGGGTCAAGGAGTCCGACAGGATTACGGCAATGGTTAATGGGCTACGCGTCCTTGGAATTGAAGCTTCCGAAACGCCTGACGGAATGGATATCACCGGTGGCCAATTAAAGGGTGGCCAAGTAGATAGTTATGGTGATCATCGAATTGCAATGGCGTTCGCGGTGGCAGGCGGGATCGCAAGTGAGGAAATAAAAATCTGTGATGCGGATAATATCGCAACGTCTTTTCCAGATTTTGTCGAGATTGCCAATCAAGTCGGATTAGATATTTCAGAATCGGATTCAGCGGAAAATGTCTGACCATGATCCTGTCATTACGATCGATGGTCCGAGCGGAACAGGAAAAGGCACGGTTGGGTTGTTATTGGCTCATAAACTCGGTTGGCACGTCCTCGATAGCGGGGCTTTTTACAGGGCGTTCGCTCATATTGCCCATGAGCAACATATTCTTCCCGAGCAGATTGATCAACTCCGGCACGTTGGGGATCAGCTTGATGTTAGGTTTGAGGTCCGGACAGATGAGATTCGAATCTGGGTCGAGGGTCGGGATATCACCGCCGCGATCAGAAGTGAGGAAGGTGGACGTTCCGCGTCAATTTATGCGGCGATCCCGGAAGTTCGCCAGGCGCTATTGGCTCGACAACGGGAATCCCGACGCGCGCCGGGTCTCGTTGCTGATGGGCGGGATTTAGGATCAGTCGTTTTTCCCGATGCCGTGTTGAAGGTTTTCTTGACAGCAACCCCCAAAGTCAGGGCAAAAAGGCGTTATAAGCAGTTGAAGGACAAGGGTTTTGATGTTAATCTCTCGCGCCTCGAAAACGAGATCGCGGCGAGGGATTATCAGGATACCCATAGGGCCATATCCCCGTTGATGCCTGCGAGCGACGCCGTCGAAATCGACACGTCGGAAATTACGCGGGAACAAGTTCTGGATGAAATAATGAGCTTGTTACGCGTCCGACGGTATTGATCAAGTTGGTTTTATAAAGAGACTGGTCTTCCAGTTAAAATTCACCCCTAACTTCGCCATTCTGTATAAGGCTTCCTACCAAAAAAATGTCAGAAAACTTTGAACAACTCCTTGAAGAGAGCTTTAAAAACTCCATAATGCAGATCGGCGCCGTGATTGTCGCCGAAGTCATCGATTTAAATAACGATTACGTCATCGTAAACGCGGGCCTAAAGTCCGAGTCTGAGATTCCCGCCACACAATTTCGCGATGCGGACGGTTCAGTCTCTATCCAAATTGGAGATCAAGTCGAAGTTGCAATCGAAGCCCTGGAAGATGGTTTCGGAAACACACGCCTGTCTCGAGAGAGAGCGCGAAGAGTGAAGTCTTGGGAAGCGCTAAAAACGGCGTTTGATAATGAGGCTATTGTGACTGGTTTTCTGACAGGTAAGGTAAAGGGTGGCTTTACGATCTCGCTCGACGAGGTTCGGGCATTCCTGCCGGGTTCATTGGCGGACGTGCGGCCAGTAACGGACTCTGCCTACCTCGAAAATCGCGAGCTTGAATTTAAGGTGATTAAGCTGGATCAAGCAAGGAACAACGTCGTTGTGTCGCGACGAGCCGTGGTTGAACAGGAGATGCAGGAAGAGCGAAGTGAGTTGCTCAAGAATCTTGAAGAAGGCCAAGTGGTTACCGGAATTGTCAAAAATCTCACCGATTACGGCGCGTTTGTGAATCTCGGCGGCCTCGATGGACTGCTTCATATTACGGATATTGCTTGGAAGAGGGTTAAACATCCTTCTGAGGCGCTTAATGTTGGAGATGAGGTGACTGTTCGAGTGCTTAAGTTCGACCGAGAGCGTAACCGAGTATCTCTTGGTATGAAACAACTTGGCGAGGACCCTTGGTCAGACATTGCAAGACGTTATCCGGAAAAGACGCGAATCTTTGGCAAGGTTACAAACATCACCGATTACGGTGCATTTGTGGAACTTGAGGAAGGCGTGGAAGGCCTCGTTCACGTTTCTGAAATGGACTGGACGAACAAGAATGTCCATCCCAATAAAATCTGTCATCTTGGGGACGAAGTCGAGGTGATGGTACTTGAGGTGGATTCAGAGCGTCGTCGCATTTCTCTCGGAATGAAGCAATGTTCGGGTAATCCATGGGACGAGTTTGCAGCCGCTCATCAGCGAAACGATAAGATAACTGGGGAAATCAAATCAATCACCGATTTTGGAGTATTCATTGGTCTTGAAGGCGGTATTGATGGACTCATCCATCTGAGTGACTTGTCGTGGGATCGAGAGGGTGAAGATGCGGTTCGTGATTTTAAAAAGGGTGATCAAATTACAGCGATCGTGCTTTCTGTGGATCCGGAGCGGGAGAGAATCTCCTTGGGTGTCAAACAAGCTTTAGAGGATCCGTTTAGCGCCTTTGTTGGGGGTCACTCCAAGGGCGCATCGGTCAAAGGAAAAGTAACTAGCGTGGACGCAAAGGGCGCCGTCGTCGACCTCGGGGATGGCGTTGAGGGTTATCTCCGCGCAACGGAATTGTCGAGAGATTATGTTGAAGATGCTCGCTCCGTTTTGAGTGTCGATGCTGAGGTTGAAGCCAAAATTAGCAGTATTGATCGAAAGACGCGACGAATCACGCTATCAATAAAAGCCCTAGATGCGGAGGTCGAAGGTCAAACCGTTCAGCAGTACAGCGGTCAGACGACCCTGCGCACCTCTCTTGGCGATAAACTTAAAGAAGAACTAAACAAGCAAGACAGCTAGGAACTTGATAGAGATGCGCGAACAGGCGATCCGATGAGTACGATGACGAAGTCTGAACTAATCGAGCGCCTTTGTCTTGATCAGTCTCATTTGCCGCCGCGGGATGTTGAGTTTGCGGTAAACACCGTTCTCGATCGGATGCGCCAGGCGTTGATTACCGGGGATCGAATTGAGATCCGAGGTTTTGGCAGCATTGGACTTCGTTATCGAATGCCGCGAAGTGGTCGCAACCCCAAGACCGGTGATTCGGTTGATGTGCCCGGGAAGTTCGTACCACACTTTAAGCCCGGTAGACTGCTCCGTGAACGAGTGAACCAGCACAGCTCGAAACCAAAACACGATGTCCCAAACGGTCACGATAATTAAATATCGTCGCCGGTCTTTTCTTGATTGATTTCGATGCGCTTTATTAAAAAAGCAGTCCTCTGTGTAGTGCTAGTGATGATCATTTTTTTTGGTATGACTTTTGCGGCAAAAAATACACAAGATGTGACCTTGGTGTACTTCGACTTCTTATGGGAAGGCAAAATCGTGGTCGCTTTGTTGGTAGCATTGCTATTCGGTTTTTTGCTGGGCGCTGCGCCAACCACCGCTGCGTTGTTTTTGTGTCGCCGTGCTAATCGCTCGGGGAATAAAAGCTCTGATCTTGGGTAACCTATATATTTGACGGGCAAGCTGTTCGCTTGTGTCTGTTCGCTTGTGTCTGTTCGTTGAGTCGGTTAGCCTGTACTACTTTCCCCGTCGTTTGCGTTCGCTTTACCGTGCTGCGTTAGTTTTCGTTAACATGGCGATTTTTACCAGTCCTGATCTAACCCAATTTTAGATTTTAAAAAGACTCTCCATTTCTCGATAGTCTTTAGGATCGTAGTCATATCTTTACCGTGACAGACAGTGATGTATTTACATTGCGGATTCCCGGTAGAGTTGCCAAAGTGTTGTTGGCTGCATTTTTGCAGTCCAATAGTCCAATCAACCATCTACATGGAGCGTAGAAAATGAAAACATTTCGATTCAAAAAGACCGCTAAACTCCTTTTCCTTCTCGGTACGTTTTATGGGTCTGTAGCAACTGCAGGACCGGTAAACATAAATACGGCCTCTGCTGAGGTATTGGCCGAGAATATTGTGGGCGTTGGCCCTATTTTGGCGGATCAAATCATCGCATACCGACTAGCAATCGGCGGTTTTTCCCACGTTGATGAGTTACTGGAGGTTCCCGGAATTGGCGAGAAAACCCTCAAAAATAACATCGAAAACATCGTGATCGATGGAAAGTTGCCGCAAAACTGATAAAATTGGAAACGATTAAAAAGAGGGGTGTCGACTAGGCACCCTTCTTTTTTGGGCGCCTTTAGTTGAAACACAAATTCGAAGAGACGGTATCTGGATCAAATGAAAGTTACGATTGTAGGAACCGGTTATGTAGGACTTGTTTCCGGCCCCTGTCTCGCCGATGTTGGTAATCAGGTGCTTTGCATTGATACCGATGAGGAAAAGATTCGAGGACTCCAAGACGGTGTCATTCCAATCTATGAACCTGGACTCGAAAGTCTTGTTCGTTCGAACGTCGAATCAGGCCGGCTTCGTTTCTCAACCAACCTATCTGATGGCGTTGATCATGGAGACGTCATTTTTATCGCGGTTGGCACTCCTCCAGAAGAAGATGGCTCGGCTGACTTGCAGCATGTGCTTGCGGTTGCTGAGGGCATCGGTGACGCGCTCATCGAATTTAAAGTCATTGTTAATAAGTCAACTGTTCCGGTTGGGACTGCGGACCGTGTGAGTGAGGCAATTCAATCTCGCTTAGAGTCCAGAGGCAACAAAATTGATTTCGCTGTGGTATCTAATCCAGAGTTTTTAAAAGAGGGCGCAGCGATAGAAGATTTTGTCAAACCTGATCGCATTGTCGTCGGTGCAGACTGTGATCGGGCGCGATCAATTATGCGCGCACTTTACACGCCATTTAATCGTAATCACGATCGCCTTTTATTGATGGATATTCGATCGGCAGAGTTGACAAAATATGCGGCTAACGCGATGTTGGCGACCAAGATATCGTTTATGAACGAGGTCTCAAATATAGCCGAGCGAGTTGGGGCAGACATAGAGGCGGTCCGTTTGGGTATCGGATCAGACCCGCGGATCGGCTATCATTTTATATACCCAGGATGCGGTTATGGTGGCTCGTGTTTCCCCAAGGATGTAAAAGCGTTAGCACAGATCGCGATCAAATCAGGTCACAAGCCTGAATTGCTGGAAGCGGTTGAGCGCGTAAATGAGAGCCAGAAAAACCGCCTGGTTGAAATGGCCCTTTCCCATTTTGGTGAGGACTTAACCGGCAAATGTTTTGCGATATGGGGACTCTCTTTTAAGCCCAATACTGACGATATGAGAGAGGCGCCAAGTCTTGCAGTGATAAAAGCTCTCTCCGAGAGGGGCGCAGCTATTCGTGCTTACGATCCGGTTGCGAAGACCGAGGCTCAAAAGCAGTTAGGTGAAACCGCGTCTCTTGAGTTTTTCGATGATCTGTATGATGCTGTCGATCAGTCAGACGCTTTACTACTCCTTACCGAGTGGAAGGAATTCCGTGCGCCTGACTTTCACCGACTCGAGCAAAAACTGATTTCCAAAGTTATTTTTGATGGTCGTAACGTTTTCGATCCCAAGGTCGTCGCGATGCACAATCTTTCTTATTACAGTATCGGTCGAAGACCGGTATTGGTGGAGTCCCAATAATATGGATTCGGTCAATCGAAAACTGCTAGATACGGCGTCCGGCATACGGATTCTAGTGGTTGGAGACACAATGCTTGATCGTTATTGGTTGGGTGATGTAGATCGAATTTCTCCTGAGGCACCGGTCCCCATCATTAATGTCAATGTCGTGGAGGAATGCGCGGGTGGCGCAGGAAATGTTGCGGCAAATATCGCCTCATTGGGTGCGAGATGTGACTTGCTTTCGTTCATTGGAGATGATGATGCGGGTAAACGTCTCGACGCTATTTTAGCTAAGGCACACGTTGACCGTCACTTACATATCGATGCTCATGGACGTACAACTGAGAAGTTAAGAATAGTATCTCGCAATCAACAGTTATTGCGAGCGGATTTTGAGAAAGCGCCGAGCAATGATTTGATTCGCCAAGGAGTCGAGGATTTTCGATCTTTAAATAATGAAGCCGATGTCGTGGTGATCTCTGATTATGGTAAAGGTAGTTTGGATCATGTTGAAGAGATGCTGGCGATATCGTTATTAACTAAAAAGCCAATAATCATTGATCCCAAAGGAACGGATTTCAGTCGGTATAAAGGGGCAACTGTAGTTACGCCTAATCGCTCTGAATTCGAAGCAGTGACTGGGGTGTCAGCATCTGGCGATGCGTTCCGTACGGCAGCTTTCAACTTGATTGAAGCGACCGGTCTCGAAGCGTTACTGGTTACCCAGGGCGATGAGGGGATGACTCTTTTCAAAGATTCGGGTGAGATGATTCATCAGGCCGCGAGTGCGCTGGAAGTTTTTGATGTGAGCGGCGCCGGGGATACGGTCGTTGCGGTGATCGCACTGGGCTTGGGCCTTGGATTGAGTTGGCGAGAGAACGTTCAATTGGCGACCATAGGCGCGAGTGCTGTGGTCAGTCGGTTTGGAACTAGCGTGGTGAGGGTTAGTGATTTTTCGGATTCGTTGGATAGGAGCGTTTAATCTATGATTGTTGTCACTGGAGGCGCCGGATTTATCGGATCGAATCTAATCGCTGAACTTAATTCGCGAGGTGAAACAGACATCCTGTTAGTCGACGATCTTTCTGACGCTTCAAAAATTCGGAATATCAATGATTTAACGGTTGCAGATTATCTTGATAAGGACGATTTTATTGAGAAATTGGAGTCAGCAGCGTTGGCCAAGAATCTTTCATACGTCTTTCATCTGGGAGCATGCTCAGACACAATGGTTGCAGACGGTCGTTTTGTAATGTCTGTTAATTTTGAGTATTCAAAACGACTGTTAATGGCTCTGGAGTCGGTAGGGTGTCCACTCGTTTATGCGTCGTCTGCCTCCGTTTATGGCTTAGACGGACCCTTTATCGAGAGTGCGGAGGATTGTCGTCCGCTTAATGCTTACGCCTACTCTAAAACGCTGTTCGATCATTTCGCGTGGCGGGTAAAGAAGAATCGATCAAGCCAGCTTGTGGGATTGAGGTACTTTAATGTCTATGGGCCTAGAGAATCCCACAAGGGCCGGATGGCCTCCGTGGTTTGGCACCTAACCCATCAGTACTTTGAGAAAAAAACAATTGGTCTTTTTGAGGGAACTGGCCGTTTCTCAAATGGAGAGCAGCGTCGTGATTTTGTACACGTTAATGATGCGATCCGGGCAAACTTATTTTTTTACGACAACCGGAATGTTGATGGCATCTATAACGTGGGAACTGGAACTAGTCAGAGTTTCAATGACGTTGCGATCGCTGTGATAAATGCCTGCAGGGCATTGGACGGCGAATCTTCTTTATCCCTTAAAGAGGCCGTTAAAGAAAAATTCTTGACCTATTTTCCAATGGCGACGGAGTTGAATGGAAAGTATCAAAGCTTTACCGAAGCCGAAATGACAAAGATCCGCAGTGCAGGTTTTAACAGTGAACCGATTCCGGTTGCAGAGGGTGTGCGTGACTATGCTTCTTTAATTTATCAAGACTTGAAAACAGCTACCGCAGAGATGTTGAATCAGAAAACAGAACGGAGCGTCGATGATCTTACCTGATCAGAACTGTATTCTCGTTACAGGTGGCGCCGGCTTTATTGGGTCTGCTGTCATAAGGCACTTAATTGAAAAAAACGTCAAGAAGATTGTTAACGTTGACGCGTTAACCTATGCGGGTAATCTATCGACACTTTCTGGTCAGTCCCAATATGACGGTTATGTATTCGAACAGGTAAACATATGCGATCAAGACGCGTTGCGGGATGTTATTAAGCGTCATCAGCCGGATGCCATCATGCATCTTGCAGCGGAGTCGCATGTCGACCGCTCGATAGATGGACCCGGCCTTTTTATCGAGACCAATGTTAAGGGAACCTATAACCTTTTGGAGTTAGTTCGGGAGGAAAGTACGAGTCAGAAGTCGGGGCGTCGCCAAATTCGCTTTCACCATATCTCGACTGATGAGGTTTACGGTAGTTTGGGTGAGCAAGGTCTATTTGTTGAGGATTCGCCATACCAGCCCAACTCCCCGTATTCGGCAAGTAAGGCCGCCTCTGATCACCTTGTACGGGCTTGGGGAGAGACATTTGGCGTAGACATCGTCGTGTCAAATTGTTCTAACAACTATGGCCCGTATCAGTATCCCGAAAAACTGATTCCGGTTGTAATTCATCGGGCATTAGACGAAGAGCCGATTCCGGTCTATGGAAAAGGGGATAATGTCCGCGATTGGCTGTTCGTTGACGACCATGCGAGAGCGCTGGTTACGGTGATGCAGTCAGGGGAAAACGGCAGGACCTACAACATTGGTGGTGATTCAGAGCGGACAAATCTTGAGGTTGTGCATGGCATCTGTAACGTTTTAGACCAAATAAGACCGAGAGAGCAGGGGAGTTACTCCTCTTTAATTGAATTTGTGACTGACCGTCCCGGCCATGATTTCAGATATGCTATCGATGCGACCCGAATTAAAACTGAACTTGGCTGGTCTGCAAAAGAGACGTTTGAATCAGGCCTCCATGAGACCGTGTCATGGTATTTAAACAATCAAGAATGGGTTGTGTCCGTTGGTGGTGACGGTGCGTCGTCCCTTCGCCGTGGATTAGGAGCGGGCTGATGAGGGGAATGATTCTTGCCGGTGGATCAGGCACTCGTTTGTCTCCTGTTACCCAGGTGGTCTCAAAACAGCTGTTACCCGTTTATGACAAGCCGATGATTTATTACCCATTGAGCGTGCTGATGCTTGCGGGCTTGCGGGATATTCTTATTATTTCGACTCCCGAAGATACGCCCCGGTTTCAAGAGTTGATGAAAGACGGATCGCAATGGGGTATTAACCTCTCATATGCCGTTCAGCCAGCGCCTGATGGACTTGCCCAAGCTTTTATTTTGGGTTCCGAGTTTATTGGGCAACAGCCGTCTGCGCTCATTCTAGGAGACAATATTTTCTATGGCCATGACCTGACTAAAGCGGTTCGGCAGGCCCAGACTTTGACTCACGGCGCAACAGTTTTTGCCTATCCGGTCAGGGATCCAGAGCGGTATGGAGTGGTCAGTTTCGATAGTGAAGGCAAAGCGGAAACACTCGAGGAGAAGCCTTCCAAGCCTCGATCTCGTTACGCTGTCACGGGCCTTTATTTTTATGATCACCGCGCGTCAGAATTGGCAAGATCCTTAAAACCTTCTCCTCGTGGTGAGCTAGAAATAACCGATCTTAATCGACTGTATCTGGAAGAGGGGACATTAAGCGTAGAACTGCTTGGGCGCGGGAC
>JABHUE010000140.1 GCA_018672825.1 Pseudomonadota bacterium
GGCAGTTGCGGCCTGTTCCGTCTCACGCTGAAGCTTTCCGACCCGATAGGTCAATCGAGTCGAGAACACCAAAATCGCAAATGCTAAAAATACAAACACCCCTAAGAACAGGATCGTAAAGCGCTGCAAAGTTTCATATTGAAGTGTCAGCAGTTTGTTGGCGCTTTGCTTTACCAGGACCGCGCCTTGAATTTGCCCAGCGGCCCAAATCGGAGAAGCCGTGACGATCAGTTTAGCGTCACCATATCGTCGACGTTCGCTGAGTGAGACCCCATCTCCGATGACTTTATTAAGAAGTCTGCGATCCTCACGACTGGAGTCAGTCGGCATATCAGTCATGCCGCGAGCAGGGTTACGTAAAATCCACTCAAAAAATCCCAAAAAACGATCCTCTATCGAGGATAAGAAAGATTGCTCATCGGGGGATCGCCCAAAACCCTCTCTAATCGACGGAAACACAGATCCGACTTGAGCTCGCACCCGGAAGAACTGGTCCCAGACCATGATGTTTGCTTCAGAGACGTAAACGGGTTGGATCAATTTCGCCAAGGCCGGAGTAACCAGTCGAACACTTCCAAACTTATGCAAAAAAGGATCGGGCTCCGTACTGATTATCTGCCTAATTTCCCGAGTCTGGTCATCGTCAACATCAACGATCTCAAATTTGAGTTTTGAGCCTGACCCGAGGAATGCTACCGGAATTCTTAGCTTTACAGCGTATCCATAGTCGTCAGGGTCAATGGTCCCCGCGATATCTCTTAGTGCTTCGCCATCAATAACCTCTCTCCAATTGGACTTCATAAGGTAAACACTCAGTCGGCCGGGTCCCTCGGGCGTTAAGAGATAACGCAGGATCTCGCCTGATTTCTTTTGAATCGTAAGGCGAATCTGATCGTTGGTGTCGAGAGATAAAAGGTCAGGGTTGCGAAATACAAGTAGGTCGTCGTCGATCTCAAAATACGCGAAAATCATCGTGCTATCAATCGACATTGCATGACGGACTGCGAGTGAATCCGGACGATAGTCTGGGCCGCATTCATATAAACCAAACCCGGTAAAATTAACCATATCGCCGACCGCCTGTGCCCAAGTTTCGGAGGGCGCGTCTATCGCTAAGGGCTCATCTATCTCTTTTATCAGATTCGGAAGCGTCGTGCCTGCGAGTTCGGGAACGCCGATTTCCGAGTCAAAAAGTTCACTTCGGTTACCTAGGATGCTTGATATTCCCTGGGTCGTCAGTTCAAGTGCCTGCTCTTGACCTTCCAGTAGGAATTTTTCCATCTCGCGAACCGATTCATAGCCCATCCATGGAATCACGAGCAGAAAAGACACCAATAGAAGTAGTTTCGTTCGGATTTTTAGCCCCGGTCTGATTGCTGGGGCTGTTGGGCCAGATTTTTTAATGCCAGTCGACCGCCCGCTGGCACGGACAGAATCTGCACTCACGTGCTATCTTGCTCCCACTTGTAACCGGTTCCGTGAACAGTTTGGATTCGATCAAATGAATCATCTAATGTTCTAAATTTATTTCGAATTCGGCGAATATAGCCGTTGATCGTATTTCGCTCGACTAAGCCCTGTCGAGTGACATCACTTAAACCGTCATAGGTCTTTACATGTCCTGGATTGCGGGTTAACGATTCGATTATCCAGAATTCGGTGAGGGTTAGGTTTACTGGCTGTCCTTTCCAATGAACCAACATACTGTTTTCATTAAGCTCTAACGATCCTACTGAAATCGTAGCGGATTCAGTTGGCGCGGTTTGAAGTTGATCGGATATTTTCAGAAGGGCGTGAACGCGTGCAACGAGGAATTCGAGGCTAACAGGTTTCGTTATGTAATCCCAAGCCGTCATTCTTTGGGAAGATATTCGATCAGCATCACTATCTCTTGCCGTTAAGAAAATAATAGGTAACGTTGAACTCATATTTCGAAGTTGCATGCATAAATCGAAACCGCCATTCATATCTTCTCCAAGCATGATGTCGAGCATCGCAAGGTCCGGCAGTTCGAGATTGAATGCCGCCTCAGCGGTTGGGCGATCGGGGTAGGTTCGAACCTCATAGCCATGGGCCGTTAAAACGTCGCTGTAGTTCTCACGCTGGTCTGGATCATCCTCTACAACGGCAATTATGGTGGTCATAGGTTTCTATTACGGGTTAGTTAAACGGCGGAGAACGCGATTTTTACGCTTGTCCACAGTTTCGTCATCTTTTGCCACTGTTTTACCATAGGTTTGACCGCGATTGACCCCAACGCCCAGTTATGATGACGGTATTGAAAATTGCTTCAAGAGTAAAAAACGTGAAAAACCAAGTGTTTGTTCCGCTTTCTGACGA
>JABHUE010000092.1 GCA_018672825.1 Pseudomonadota bacterium
GCTAGTGCACTGCTCGACGAAAGCTTGAAACTTGCTGAGGCCACTCTCGACACCGTCGAGCGGCCGAGCGACATTGATCTTGGCATCATCGCCTATGGAAAACTTGGCAGTGAAGAATTAGGTTATCACTCAGACCTCGACATTGTCTTTGTCTTTGATGAATCTTCGGAAAGTGAGAACACTGAACTTTCAGCCAGACGACATTATTATCGACGCCTGGTCCAGCGACTGACGCATATCCTAACCACGCGCACATCAGCAGGAGAAGTCTATGAAATCGATACCCGGCTTCGTCCTAGCGGCAATTCCGGTACGGTCGTAACCCCCTTACGGGTTTACGCCGAATACTTAAAAGAATCGGCATGGACTTGGGAGCATCAGGCGTTAGTGCGAGCGCAACTCGTTGTCGGCCACGAGCATCTTCAGAGACAGTTTAGAGATATTCGACGAGTCATTCTGTCCCAACCCCGCGACAATGAAAAACTCCATCAGGATCTGTGTCAAATGCGTCAGCGCATGAGAGATCATCATCGATCCGAGCACGCTTCGATTGTTGATTTCGATCTCAAACACGATCCCGGCGGGTTGATTGATATCGAATTTTTATGTCAGTACATGATCCTTAAACATGCTTCGGATCATCCCGAACTGATCTCTTGTCGTGCGAATCAGCGCATTATCACGCAACTTCAGAACATCGGCCTTTTCGCCGCAGGTGACGCATCGCAGCTTGCGGGCGCTCTGGACATCTATCTCGCAGCAGAAAATGAAATCAAACTCAGACGTGGCGAATCTCGAGTATCCAACGACAGGTTTGCGTCTGAACGTGAAGCCGTACAGGGAGTCTGGAAGAAATTCCTTGGCGCCTGACGCCCAAATCTGTGTCGCGATACGGCTAACAGCCGACCCGCCGCGCTTAATTACAACAATGAGATAAAATCTCGAGATTGATAGAAAATCAACGGCAATAAAATTGAACATTGGACTGGTCATCGGCTCTTTTCACAAACAGGCATGCGAGAACATGAAAAACGTCGCCTGCGCGCAAGCAGAACAACTCGGGCTAAATGTGACTGATATCCAGTGGGTACCAGGATCAATGGAAAAACCGCTAGCGGTTAAGCGGTTGCTCACACAGGTCTCGATAGACGGGGCTGTCGTACTGGGCATTATTGAGCGAGGCGAAACCGCACATGGCCAAACAATGGGTCAAGCCGTCATACAGAGTCTTATCAACCTCCAGCTAGAGACCAATAAACCGGTCGGCATCGGTATTTTGGGGCCGGGAATCCTGCCCGAGCAGATTGCTGACCGGCTCACCCCGTACGCACAAGACGCCGTTCGAGCGGTGCACGCCATGTTATCTAGTCATTGAGCCAACGCGCGCCCAAACGTTGTCAGTTTTGTCATAATCCTGTTTGTATTTGGCGCTTTGGCCTAACTCACTCTAACCTTTAAGGAAACTATGATGTCTTTTTCAGATCGTGATGGCTTTATCTGGTTCGACGGTCAGATGGTGCCGTGGCGGGAAGCGAAGGTTCATGTCTTGACCCATTCTCTGCATTATGGTCTTGGCTGCTTTGAGGGCGTAAGAGCTTATGAGACCGATCGTGGCACGGCGATTTTCCGGCTCGAAGATCACACCGATCGATTCTTTCGATCTGCTCATATTCTGGGAATGAAAGTGCCCTACGACTCGAAAACCTTGAATGATGCTCAAATTGCAGTCGTTCGTGATAATCAACTTTCTTCCGCTTACCTGCGACCCCTTGCGTTCTATGGCTCTGAAGGCATGGGTATCCGTGCCGATATGCTGGAAACGCATGTGGCAATTGCCACCTGGGAGTGGGGCGCCTATCTAGGCGAGGATGGCCTTAAAAACGGAATCAAAGTGAGGACGTCCTCATTCACCCGCCATCATGTGAATATCACGATGTGTCGCGCAAAAGCCTGCGGCAACTACATCAACTCGATTCTCGCGCTGCAAGAAGCCGTCTCCGGCGGCGCTGATGAGGCCCTGATGCTCGACGCCTCAGGTTATGTCATGGAGGGCACGGGGGAGAATATATTTATCATCAGGGATGGCGTCGTATACACCCCAGACCTCACTTCCGCCCTTGAAGGCATCACTCGCGACACGATCATCCAATTGATCAACGAGGCCGGCATGAGCCTTGTTGAAAAACGAATCACGCGTGACGAGGTGTATATTTGCGATGAAGCTTTCTTTACTGGCACTGCTGCGGAAGTCACGCCGATTCGCGAGCTCGACGGTCGGCAAATCGGTAGCGGCACGCGTGGGCCCATTACGGAGTTAATTCAAAGCCGTTATTTCGACTGCGTCCACGGTCGTGACACTCTCCATGATGACTGGCTAACCTTCATCTAAACCGAGTCTTTTGATCATGAACGAATCAGTCCTTAATCAGGGCAATCACAAAAATCGACAGGACGTTGTCCATCGCCTCTATTCGGAAGATCTGCCGCTGCACTGCCCACCCGATAATACCGAACTCTGGAGTCAGCACCCCCGGGTTTTTCTTCCAATCGCTCCCGGTCAAACCGCCCTTTGCCCTTACTGTGGAAATCAGTTCTTTCTACCCAAGGGTGACACTTAGCGCCATCACACAGGCGCACTGTGGACAGCACTTCAAAAACTCTCGTCATCGGCCCCGCGTGGGTCGGCGATATGGTGATGGCGCAAAGCTTGTGCAGTTATCTTAAAACTCAAGATCCCGGCATTGAAATTTCAGTCGTCGCACCCGCAAATACCGCCGCGATAGCCAGACGAATGCCGGCGGTGCATGATGTGATCGAAACAACGCTTGCACACGGGCGCCTTCATCTCAAAGCAAGATGGCGTATCGGCCAGTCATTGAAGAAGAAGCGCTTTAGCCAAGCATTCGTTCTACCCGGGTCCTTCAAAGCCGCTTTGGTCCCTTTTTTTGCCGCGATCCCGTTACGCACGGGCTATTCCGGAGAGCCGAGATGGGGGCTCATCAATGATTGTCGTCCCAAACCACGACATAAACGGGATCTGATGGTTGATCGATTTATCAATCTAGCGCGAACGAAAACATCTATACAAAAAATTGCTTTTCCCGCGCCGCGGCTTGAAGCCGATCTATCAGCACCTCAAACAATATTTAGACGACTTAACAAAAAAATCAAAGTCCGGCCCGTGCTCGCACTGTGTCCGGGCGCTGAATTTGGCCCCGCAAAACAATGGCCTCCTGCATCATTTGCCAGCCTCGCGAATCACGCCACGGCACACGGATGGCAGGTTTGGCTAATGGGCGGACCCGGTGATCAAAAAATTGCAAACGAAATTATGGCGTCGTGCCAAGTCACAACTGCGGTCATTAACCTAGTCGGACAAACCACGATTGCGGAGGCCATCGACCTATTAGCGTCTGCCGATGCGGTTGTGAGCAACGACTCAGGTCTTATGCATATAGCGGCTGCGACCAATACACCTGTTGTTGGAATTTTTGGCTCTTCCAGCGAGCAGCATACGCCCCCGCTTGGCGACAACGCGACTTCGATTTTTAACTCGATCGACTGCCGACCCTGTTTTGCCCGGCACTGTCCGCTTGGGCATACCAAATGTCTCTCCGAGCTGCGCGCTGATCGCGTGATTAACGCGCTCTCCAAACTGCTGGCTTATTCCTCACCCCAGCTCACGATATAATTTCAAAAAATCTAACAAGGCCGCCTTTTGTCTTCTTCTCCTCTCAATATTCTCGTCACCGGCGGAGCCGGATATATCGGCTCTCACACCGCCCATCAACTGATCGATGCCGGGCATCGTGTCACCGTAGTCGATACGCTTTATAGCGGGCATCTCTGGGCGATTCCCGAAAACGCGGCTTTCCATCAGATTGATGCAGGCAACCGAGAGGGGATGCTTGAAATCATGCGGGCTAACGCTTTTGACGCCATCATTCATTTTGCCGGCCATATCGTGGTTCCAGAGTCAGTTGAACATCCAGGCAAGTATTACCAAAATAACGTGGTGGCCTCTTTCAATCTCATTGAATGTGCGCAAAAAAGTGGGATCGGGTTATTTGTGTTTTCATCCAGCGCGGCGGTTTACGGAAATCCGCCGTCAATTCCAGTAAACGAGAATGCACCGCTGGCGCCGATTAATCCTTATGGCCGAACAAAACTGATCACCGAATGGACCCTGCAGGATATCGCTTCAGGGTCGAGCAGTAACAAGCCACTTCGATACGTCGCGTTGCGTTATTTCAATGTGGCAGGCGCTCAAATTGAGGGTCATTTGGGCCAATCGACACCTGAGGCCACGCATCTTATTAAAGTCGCTTGCGAGGCGGCATGCCAAAAACGCTCAGGCGTTGAGATTTTTGGCACCGATTACGATACGCCAGACGGCACATGTATCCGCGATTACATTCATGTCGAGGATCTAGCTGCTGCTCACCTAAAGGCACTTGATTATCTTGGGGCCGGTGAACCATCAACCATCATCAACTGTGGTTATGGGCATGGATATAGCGTTCGGCAAGTTCTTGATACGGTGCAAAAAATTAACGGAACCAATTTTCCAATTCAAGAGTCCAAGAGACGGGCGGGCGACCCGGCCCAACTCATTGCAGACAATCAAAAGATTCATGATCTGCTCCAGTGGAAGCCTCGTTATGACAGTCTCGAGGTGATCTGCGAAACGGCATTGAACTGGGAGCGAAACGGCAATCAATCCGTTTCGTTAACAAGGTAAACTATCATGCCATCAACAAACCCTTCAACAGGGTTATCGCCATGAAACTAGCGCTTTGCCTCTATAAATATTTCCCGTATGGTGGCCTTCAACGCGATTTTCTTCGAATTTTAAAAGAATGCCAGAGTCGTGGTCACGCGGTGTCCGTTTATACCTCGGAGTGGCAAGGTGAAAAACCTGAAAACATTCAGTTGAATGTTCTCAAATCAAGTCGAGTCGGTGGCAATCATGTGCGGGATCGTCGCTTCTTTAACCAGATGCAAAAAGCAACCAAGCAAGCGCACTTCGACGCGATTGTGGGCTTCAACAAAATGCCTGGGTTGGATGTCTACTACGGAGCAGACTTCTGCTATCTCGGGCGCACTGCGCCCCAGTACGGGCCATTTTATCGCCTCACCCCGCGCTATCATCATCTTTATACTTTCGAGCGGGCCGTTTTTAGTCGGGAAAGCCGAACGGAAATTCTCTCACTCTCGGAGCGGGAGAAATCCGTCTATCAGCAGTACTACGGTACACCGGAAGAACGGTTTCATTTGCTGCCACCAACGCTCGATTTAGATCGCCGACCCATCGCCGACCGGCAACGGATCAGCGCAAAACTGCGCGGTGAACTTGGCGTCAATGCATCTGATGTACTTTTGTCATTCGTCGGTTCAGGGTTTAAAACAAAAGGCCTTGATCGTGCCA
>JABHUE010000142.1 GCA_018672825.1 Pseudomonadota bacterium
CCGCCACTGAAGTGGCCGAAATTCTAAAAAAATCGGCAACCGACCTCGGCGCACCGGGCGTTGACAGCATTTTCGGCGCCGGCGGATTGAATATCGAAGCAGCCCTCGCACCCATTGGCATAATCACAGCGCCCATTGAGGAAGAAGAAGAGGAAGAGGAAGAGGAAGAGGAAGACGGTTCAGGGGATTCATCCGATGAAAGTGGATCGAGCGGCGGAGCGGGTGTCGCGCTCGCGGCGCTCGTCCTGGGGGGTGTTGGCTACGCCCTTATCCGGAACAATCCAGATCTCGATGAGACCCTTGTTTTGGATGAATATGGCAGGACATATGAGTTGGACCTGGAGACGCGCATCAGCGTTCGAAATCCTGGTCCCTCTGCCGAATCCGTCCTCCAAGAATTGGACACCGAACAGGTTAACGAAACCCTGATTCAGCGCAGTGACTTTAAACTAACGGCAAGTTACCGGTTTGATCAGAGAACGTCGTATCTTGATCCATATATTGACGATCAGGAAGACGATCAAACGGTAAAAATGCAACTGACCGCATTTGATCAAACCGGTGCTCAGTACGCGTTTGGCTTCAATCAGCGTCTGCCGTCATTTTTTAATAATATGGGAGCGTCCCAAAATCTTCCTTTGACAACCGGATTTTTTCGCAGCGATGCTTTTTCCGCCCCTGTCATGGGATTCAGCAACCTGGGCTATCACAGTTCCGTTGGATTTAGGTCTGAAACAGGTTGGCAATCGGGTCTTGCGTTCTCTTCAGTCGATGACGAGATGCGCCACGGCCTTAAAAGTGAGAGCTCAAGTTTCCATCTGGGCTTAAAACAAAAAGGTTTTCGGGTCGGCCTGCAACTTGGCTTCCTCGAAGAAGATGGTAACCTGCTCGGCGGTGCCTCTCACGGCGCCCTTAGCGTTTCTCGCGCACAAACCGTCTTTGGCGCCGCGCGCGGCGATATCGCCCTGAATAACCACTGGTCAATGGTGGGACAGTACACCCACGGTGTTACCTGGGCGGATGACTATGCTGCAAGTCTGGTCAGCGATTTTTCGACAATCGAAAGCAATAGTTGGGGATTTGGCCTACTCGGGCGCGATCTATTATCGAAAGGAGACGCGTTTGGAGTGGCCCTGTCACAGCCATTGAGAACCATTGATGGCGACGCTCGAGTCAGCACGCCTTATTGGAACCAGTCGATTGGCGGGATCAACTTTAATACTCGCCGAACCAGTCTGGTCCCCGACGGCACAGAACACAGCATTGAGCTGTTTTATCGAAAATCAATCAGCAAAAATGTTCGCTTCATTTCCTATCTCGTCTATCGCGATCAACCACTACACGAGCACAAAACTGAGTCTCATGCTAGCGTAGTCAGCGCAATATCGTGGGGTTTTGGCATGCACTAAATTTGGTGTCGCCCCCTTCAATCTATTAAAACATTAATCTGACACGATCAAGAGAGTCTCACTGAGAAGTTCAGTTGACCAAAACCCCAAACATTAAAAATTTTAATCGAGGCACTATCACGATTGGCCTCGTGTTTCTGATCTATTATTTTGCGACTGCTCTCGCGCTGCCTTATGGCGCCGGTCCAGACTATGATGCTCATTTCGATGGCGCTCGATTTATCTTCTCAGAAGGCCGACTCGCTGTATTGCCGGAAGATCTGGCCAAACTTAACTTAACAACATATGGCTCTACGAGAGCGCTACGGCCGCCCTTGCCTTATATCGTGTCGGCAATAACAGCAAAGACCCTCTCCTGGACCGGGATCGATTTACAGATTCTGATGAGAGCCGGTTCTGCCGTGCTGTGCTCGCTAACAGTCGCACTTATTTTCCTAACCCTCACCCAATATTTTCAATCAATAGCGATTGGACTCATCGGCGCTTTGTTGGTCGGGCTAATGCCGCAATTCGCTTTTATTGCGTCCCATCTCAATGATGATAGCGCCGCCATTTTTTCAGTGACTTTATTGGTTTTCTGTCTCTCCCGATTCGTTCTCCGGCAGGGGAGTCGTACGCTTGCCCTCGCTACCGGGATCGCGATCGGGTTGGTAATACTGTCTAAATTTACGGCCTGGCTTTTTTTACCGTTCGGCGGAATTGCGATACTGCTGCTGGCTCGACCAAGGGCAGGTCAGTGGGTTTCGTCGATGGGTCTCATGGTACTTGGCGTTGTACTCGGAGGTGGCTGGTGGATCGGCTTCAATATTTTTCATTATGGCTGGCACGACCCGTTGCTGTTTCAGGTCGGTGCGCAACTGAGTCAGCAACATATGAGCCTCGACCCCTCTCAGTTGAAAGGGTTTGCGGCTGAAGGCGTGTCTTTTTTAGGCTTGGTTTTGGGTGATTACAAAAATTTTCTAGATGAGACGCTTATCTCTGCAATCGGAAATCTTGATTGGCTACGCCTTCGGGTCGGTTTTCCTCAGTATCTGCTATACACCATCGTCATTGGAATCGCGCTGGTGTCTATTCCTTTTCAATCATGCATTGCGATCTTTCGTTTTATCACTGGCAGGCCCGCAACCCGAACACGTCAATTTATATTTGAAAGTCTTCTTTTTTTAGCCATCGTCTCGCAGTTCCTGATCTATGCCTACTATCAGTGGGCCCAAGAAATCCAAGTGCAGGGTAAATACCTGATACCGATCCTGGCGTGCCCTTTGATCCTGTTTTTTTCCACGATTAACCACATAAGACAAACCCGCTTCTGGTTGCGTTATCGTCCCGCAATGACTTTTGGCGCATCAGCAATTGGCGTCAGAGTGCCTTTGCTGGCGTTATTTACAGGTATCGCCATTATCTTGGTACACGTTGATGCGGTGCGTCGTTTTGTTATTCCTTACTATCATCCTCCCGCGCAAGTGCTCGGCTTGGGCTCGTTTGTAGAACTGGATTTAAGTGACCCGGCATCGATCATCAGGTCAAAAAATCTAGACATCGAATTCACTGACGAAGGATGGCAACTCAAAACAATTACTTCGGACAGCCAAATAGAGCTTTCTCCGCGTTTCTGTGATCATTTTCTTTCGAACAATCTCATTTCGATTAACTTCAAAAGCGATGGGGACGGCATTTTGCAGCTGTTTTGGAGCGAAAACAGACGCTTTATTGCTCGAAGAGGGGAGTCATCGACCATCGCGAAATTCCAGGCAGGGGAAAACGCCGTACTTCTGGCCGCGGGTACGGGTAACTGTGGACGACTGCGGCTTGACCCCACGAATACAGCTGATCAATTGATGCTGATTCGATCAATTGCCGTCGCGCCGATGTCAATCACGCGTTTCCCCTATTACTTTCGAATCTTTAAAGCCCATCAAGCAGCCCATTAACTTATGCAGGTTTTGACAGGGCGCATGAGTTTTCTAAAAATCGAGTATCAAAGTCCAAAACATTACTCTATGTCTCAATGACCTTGAAACCGATACAATCCAAGGCTGCACTGCTTAGTCGGATCTAAGTCTTTCTTTCAACCTCTCGTTACAGCGCCGTAACTCGGGACTTACCTGTTTAAAAATTAATGTGCGGAATAGCCGGAATCCTCAGCCCTGACCCGCAACAACGGGATTGCATTAATCAGATGGCTCGCGCGCTCGAGCATCGAGGTCCTGATGATGAGGGCTATTATCAACAAGGTGCAATGGTGTTGGCACAGACCCGTCTCAGTATCATCGACCTGGAGACCGGTCACCAACCAATCCTGAACGAGGATGAAACGTTGGTGTTGGTCTGCAACGGAGAAATCTATAACAGTCCTGAACTCCGAACGCACTTAATAGAAAAAGGCCACCACTTCCGGACACGAACCGATGTCGAGGTTATTTTGCACCTGTATGAGGAGCTTGGAGACGACTGTGTAAAGCACCTCCGCGGGATGTTTGCATTTGCACTGTGGGATCGAACCCGAGAACGATTGTTATTGGCCCGAGATCATATGGGGCAAAAACCGCTATTTTTTGTTCAGGAATCAGACCGATTATTTTTCGCATCTGAAGTGAAAGCGTTGCTGTCCTCCAATCTCGTCAAGCCAGAAATAGAACTCGAGGGACTCTGGCATTACATGTCACTCCGGTTTATGCCCGACCAGTTTTCGTTCTTTAAAAACGTGATGAAGTTGCCGGCTGGCAGTTATCTTGTTTTCGAGAAAGGGGTTTCTCGTATTGAGCGATATTGGGATATCGACTTTACGCAAAAACAACAAGGATCCGAAAAAGAAATCGAAGAGGGATTACACCAAACATTACTCGACACAGTGGATTCCCATATGTTGAGTGATGTCCGAGTCGGTGCATTTCTTTCAGGCGGTATCGACTCCGGCACCGTATCAGCCATGATGGCGACGCTGCAACCTGATCCAGTACCGGTCTTCTCTATCGGCGTAAAAGAGCAGTCATTTAATGAGTTGCCTTATGCACACATGGTGGCCCGGCAATATGGCATGGAAGCTCATGAACAGATTGTGGAATCAAATATGATTCATCAAATCCCAAAGATGATTCACCACCTGGATGAACCGTCAGATCCTTTTGGAGTCGGTGTTTACCTCGTTGCCCAACTCGCCAGTCAACATGTAAAAGTTGCCCTTTCAGGAGATGGTGGAGACGAGAGTTTTGCGGGCTATGATCGATTTGCCGGACAGCGATTAGCCGATTACTACGCCGTGCTTCCTGCATGGTTGCGCCGCACGGTGATCGAGCGATTAATTCGACTTATCCCTGACACCTTTCAGTATAAAACGATCGCGCAGAAAGCCCGATGGCTTAATGAAATGTCATTGCGTGAGCGTGGCGATCGTTATGCACACAGTATGAGCTTTCTCCGATTTACCGATGAGTCGAAAAGAGCGTTGTTCACCGCTGATGCGCGAGACCGTTTTGATTCAGAGGATTCACGGGAAAAAATACTGACCCACTTCAACGCTGGCAACGTAAATGAACTCGTCGACCGCATGCTCTACACCGATTTGCGGACACGGATGCCTGATCATCTGCTGGTGATTGCAGACAGGATGTGTATGGCTCATTCTCTTGAAAATCGATCACCTCTGGTCGATCATCGTCTTGTCGAATATGCGGCATCAATTCCGAGTCACATGAAGCTTAAAGGAATGAAACTCAAACACATCTTGCGCTCGGTATCATCGCGTTATTTGCCACGCGAGCTCGTCTACCGAGAAAAGCAAGGATTTGGATTCCCCATTGCACTCTGGCTCAGAAACGACCTGCACCATTTCTTAAGAAATCTATTTTCTCAATCTCGCTTCGTCGAGATGGGGATATTTGAGCATCGTGCTATCCAATCGATGATCGAAGAACATCTCAGCGGAAAAGTTGATCATAACTTTCGACTGTGGATATTGCTCAATCTCGAGCTTTGGTATCGGATGTACTTCGAGGGACTATCGATCGATGACATGCAAGAATTTACCGCTGAAATGATGCAAGCTTGATCGGCACCCTCTCAATCACTTGCGAGCGCGAAGCATGGGTTGATGTTATTGAGACATTGACTGA
This sequence comes from Pseudomonadota bacterium, assembly GCA_018672825.1. Taxonomy (GTDB): domain Bacteria; phylum Pseudomonadota; class Gammaproteobacteria; order Arenicellales; family UBA868; genus UBA868. The sequence continues at coordinate 5,522 of JABHUE010000142.1, forward strand.
TCGACAACGCGCTAGGGTCGGTAATAGATCATTACCCGATCGCCAATTCCTGAATCAACGATCCTCAGTGGTGCGCCACCTAGCGCCTCTAATATCCAAGTTTCCGTAGATCGGTCGCTCCTCCTGACCCGGAGTGCGACGTATGCGGCGTCGGGCCAAAGGCCTCCACGCAAACCATGCAAAATTTTTGACGCGCTGGGTTCAACGTATTCAAGATCCTGATGACGCCCCGCATAATAAGCAAGACGTCTGTCGTTGGTTACAACTAATTCAGCAGCATGGCTTTGAGCAGCCAGCCAACGACCCGCTTCCTTAATCGCGCCTGCTCGAGTGACGTTGTCCAGACCACTAATGCTCTCGCCGATCCCCCAAACGATCAACAGCGTGATGAGGGCACGCCGCAGACCACTCAACCGTCGCCATGCTGAAACTGAAAACATACGATCGACAGCAAACGGCGCTAGAGTAAGTATGGTGATCGTCAGCGCAAGAGGATATCGAGCAACCAAAAAAAGCTTGATCACCGTAAACACGAGCAAAATCAACAGATGCATGCTCACCAGGCTGAGCCACAACCGGTTTTGAGATTTATGCTCAAAACGAATACCAGCCCAAAGTCCGCCGATAATAAATAGCGCCCATGGGATCGTCAGTTGCGTAAAGGTTGCGGATAAGAGCAGCATGCCAACCGCGAACACAAATAGCACCCAAGCATATTCTGCAGAATAAGGACTGAGAAACTCTGAGCGCAACACTGTCATTTTTTGCGACACCATGTCGCTCATATGCGCCCAAGCACTCATCACGACATGTACCGGACCGGACGGGAGACTTTCAGACACGCTTTGCGTCGATGGCGCAATCAGCCACCACCCCAAAATAATTGCCAAAAGAACTGTTGACACCAAAAGGATACTCAGACGCTTCCAAAGATGGCCATTCGTATTCCGGCGGGTTACGACAAAAAGAAGAGGTGTCGCCAACAAAAAAACAACGCCCTCAATCCTAAACAATGACGCCAGCATCAATGCCACAATCGTTCCGAACACAGTTGCACGTGATGGCATTGTTGAGTGACGTGCGAGACAAAACAATGCAAAGAGATAAAACGCTAAATATCCAGCGTCACGAATAATATAGGCGCGATACTCATTAAAAGAGGGATGGAGCACCGCCACCAGCGCAGCAATGGTGAGCATCCGACGCGAGGTTCCACCGAAGGCGTGCACAGTTAGCACGAAAAAAATTGCGGCTAATGTGAAAAAAACTGTGTTTAGAATATAGCCAGCGACTTCGTAATCAACGTCTAATGCGGCTGACGTAATCCACATTAACGCTGAGAAAAAAGGCCACTGATGAACATTGAACGCGCCTGACCAATTTCTCGCGGCAAAAAGTTCGGCCGCGCGAATGTACTCAACGGCGTCGTTGTTCACGACATCATCAATATGAATACACCACACCGAACTGACCAAACTTGCAAACGCACAGAAGAACAGGACCCCCGCTAGAAACCGACGATCTGCAGGAGCTGAGTCAAAAACGATCATGAAAAAATGTTACCTGAGAAGGTGCTCGCCCGAAAAAAGAGATGTGGTCGACTCACGCTCACGAATCACATGAAACGCATCGCCATCCACCATAACTTCTGCCGCTCGCGGGCGGGCATTGTAATTTGAACTCATCACAAATCCATAAGCGCCAGCCGACCGCACTGCCACAAGGTCATCCTGCTCGATCGCGAGCATTCGATCTCGCGCGAGAAAATCCCCCGACTCACAAACCGGTCCGACCACATCACATTTTTGGGAATCTCGATCCACCGTCTTATTGACCTCAACAACATCATGCCACGCTTCATATAGCGCTGGCCGTATTAAATCGTTCATCGCCGCATCGACGATGGCAAAATTTTTATCCGGTCCTTTTTTGATGTACTCGACTTTGGTCAACAGCACGCCAGCATTTCCAACAATCGCCCGGCCCGGCTCCAAAGTCACATGCATGTTGCATTCCCGAGTCTTAAGCACATCGATTAATGCCTGAATGTATTGTTGCGGTGCCGGTGGATTTTCAGTGGAATATTGAATGCCCAGACCCCCACCCAGATCGAGGTGCGTCAAATGAATCCCAATCTTGTGAAGCTCATCCACCACATCGAGCACACGTTGTAACGCATCACAAAAAGGCTCGACCTCGGTCAACTGGGAGCCGATGTGACAAGCGATTCCCGTCAGGCAAATACCGCTCATTTTGCTTGCTTTCTGGTAAAGCGCTAACGCGTCCTCAAAAGGAACGCCAAACTTATCCCCTCGAAGACCGGTTGCAATATAGGGATGCGTGCGAGGGTCAACATCCGGATTAATACGAATCGCCACGGACGCCTGAAGATCTAACGATATTGCGATTTCGTTTATACGTTGCAGTTCGGGCTCTGATTCGACGCTAAGCGCCCGAACGCCGCGTCGAAGAGCATGTCGGATTTCTTCAATTGACTTACCGACGCCCGAAAATACCACGCGGTTAGGAGGTCCACCTGCCGCAATGACTCGATCAAGTTCCCCGCCGGACACGATATCGAAGCCAGCGCCCATTTGATCTAAAACCTGCAAAACAGCAATGTTTCCATTTGCTTTTACGGCATAGCAAATACTATGAGCCAAGCCATTAAAAGGAGCATCGAATGCATGAAAATGCCGCTCAAGGGTGGCACGGGAATAGACATAACAAGGTGTTCCCACTTCCGCTGCAATTGAGGCAAGAGATACCCCTTCGGCAAACAACTCGTTTTGACGATATTCGAAGTGATCCACGCTCAGATCAACTTTCGTCGTCTTGCGTCTGCTGTTCAGAGGGGCTCTCCGGGATATACAAAGGTCCTTTCTGCCCGCAGCCCGAGATAATTACCGAGGAAATAAATACCAGTGCAAAGCCAAGTCGGCTGAGCAGGGTTCCGAATCTTAATGTCTGTTTAGTTTTTTTCATTTTGCCTTACCTCACCGGCTCGCGATTTCTGCCCGGGCGCGATTAATCGCCTGTCGCACTTGGGAAGGAGCAGTACCACCCACATGGTCTCGAGAATTCACCGATCCCTCGAGTGTCAGCACGCCGTAAACATCATCGGCAATCAGATTAGATATGGACTGCAGTTCTGATAAAGAGAGCATATGCAATTCAACGCCTTTCGATTCAGCCCGGCGAACCGCTCCTCCAACAACTTCATGCGCATCTCGAAAAGCCAGACCGCGATGGACTAAATAGTCTGCCAGATCTGTGGCGGTTGAATGCCCAATGGCAGCCGCTGCGCGCATCTTCTCATGATTAAATTTCATATTCGAGACCATACCCGCAAGCACCTGAAGACAGGCATGCGCATTATCAAAACTGTCAAACAGCGGCTCCTTGTCCTCCTGATTATCGCGGTTATAAGCAAGCGGTTGGCCTTTCATGAGAACGAGCATTGAAACGAGATTACCCACAGCGCGACTGCTTTTGCCTCGAATCAACTCTGCCACGTCAGGGTTTTTTTTCTGCGGCATGATGCTGGAGCCGGTACAAAAAGCATCACCGAGATCGACATACCCAAAACTTTGCGAAGACCAAAATACCAATTCCTCTGCGATGCGCGACAAATGGACATTCATTAGTGCAGTCGCACTACAAAATTCCACCACAAAGTCTCTATCCGAAACACCATCCAGCGAGTTAAGCGACACGGAATCGAATCCCATCGTCTCCGCGCTCATCTCGCGATCAATCGGAAATCCAGTGCCTGCCAGCGCTGCGGAGCCCAACGGCGAGATATTGACTCGATACCGACACTCTGACAATCGTTGCCAGTCTCGATTCAACATGGCATACCATGCCATTAAGTGGTGACCACAGGTAATCGGCTGAGCCGTCTGCATGTGCGTCATCCCGGGCATGATGGACTCGGCCTCACGATCCGCAACTTCTAGCAACACTTGCTGGACCGCGGTCAAATCATCAGAAATCTGATCAATGGCGTCGCGCGTGAACAATCTAAGATCAGTCGCCACTTGATCATTTCGCGATCGCGCGGTGTGCAGTTTTTTGCCCGGCTCGCCAACCAGCTCGGTGAGACGAGCCTCGATATTCATATGAACATCTTCGAGCTCCGGCTTCCACTCAAATCGGTCTTCAGAAATCTCTGTCAATATGGCATCAAGCCCATCCAAAATCGCGTTGCACTCAGCCTCTGAGATGACGCCTCGCACCGCCAGCATTCTCGCGTGCGCCTGAGAACCGATAATGTCGTAGCGCGCTAAACGCCGATCAACATGCTCTGAGGCCGTAAACGCCTCGACAAATGCGTCTGTGTCAGTCGCAAATCTTCCACCCCACAGTTTTTCAGTGGCCATAGCCGTTAGTTCTGTAGTTAAGATCGCAACTCATTGATGAGGTTCTGGAGACAGCTAATCACCCGGCAAACGCGGCGACTACTGTAAAGCCGCCATATAAATCGCCAGCGCATTTATCTGATCATTCGTCAGTCGATGGGCAATGGGGCCCATAATTTTTCCAGCTCGCTCGCCGGACTTAAATGCGAGAAGTTGTGCCTCCAGATATTCTGGCCACTGGCCAGCAACCCGAGGAAAGTTCGAGGGAATGCCGTGTCCGGCTGGCCCATGGCACGCCATACACGCCGGTACCGACAGCGACGCCAGGCCGCCTCGATATATTGCTTCCCCCTGCGTCGCGATTTCGACTTGGGCCTCACTGATGCTACGAGGCGTAATAGTCTGCGAGGCATACCACGCATCAATATCCGCCATATCCTCGGGACTTAGCGGCTGGGCCATTCCCATCATGATCGCGTTCGCACGCTTTCCAGACTTAAAAGCCGCCAACTGGCCTTCAATATAGCCCGGAACCTGCCCGGCCAATGACGGAAACCCCGAATTTGTACTATTGCCATCGGCACCATGACACGCAACGCAAGACTGCGCTTTTGTCTGCCCGGCCGCTGGATCTCCAGCGAAAACACCGTGGGACGTCGAGATCATTACAATAGCGGCAAAAATGGATACCAGCCGATTCATTAAACTGCTCCTTTATATCGACAAATTAATCGACGACATGGTCGACCCGAACGTCTGGCCGAAACCCGTGTTTCAGCTGGTCCAGTTTTATTTCAAGATGTTTTCCAGCTGTGCGCCTTTGACGCAATGCGAAAAACCCGAGGGGGAATTATACCCGTGACTTCAATGACCTGCGAACCCAAACTCCTTAGAAAAGCAGAGTATTCTCTGTCAGCGCATCATCCTCGAGACTGGATAGAAGACTCCGGCGCCGAGGTCGCGTTTGCCGGTCGTTCAAACGTCGGAAAATCAAGCGCCATAAACGCCATTACAGCGCGCAAAGCGCTCGCCCGGACCAGTAAGACGCCGGGAAGAACCCAACAGATTATCTTTTTTGAGCTGGATGAACATTTTCGGCTAGTTGATTTACCGGGTTACGGCTACGCAAAAGTGCCTGCGTCCTTACAGTTACATTGGGGGAAAACCGTTCAGCGTTATCTGCAGGAACGCAACAGTCTGAAGGCTCTCATTTTACCCATCGATTCGAGGCGCGAGCCTACCAAATTGGATCTCGAGCTTCTCGATTGGTGTGCAGCTGCTTCGCTTCGAGTACACATACTGTTAACCAAGTGCGACAAACTTGGCCGTGCAAAACAACTACAGTCGTTGCGCGATGCTCAGCGATTACTCGCGTCAATGCCTCTGGTCACCCTGCAGTTGTTTTCGGTCCCTCACGCCATAGGTGTCGACGATGCCCGAAAACGGGTCGTTGATCTTCTCTCTGATCGTGAGGTTACGCCCGCAGACTAACTATGAGCCTCAGCCCAGTTATTGCCAATTCCAGCATCCACTTTTAAAGGAACGGCCAGTTCTGCAACACCACTCATCAATTTGGACAGCTCTTGGCTTACCCTGGAGACATCACTTTCTGGCACCTCAAGAACCAATTCGTCATGTACCTGCATAATGATTCTCGAATCCCTTGCATCGGTGGAGAGCCAGTCATCGACAGCGAGCATCGCAAGCTTAATAAGATCTGCTGCGGTGCCCTGCATCGGCGCATTAATGGCCGCTCGCTCAGCACCCTGACGACGAGCATGATTGCTCGAACTGATATCAGGTAGATACAGGCGCCGACCAAAAACAGTTTCAACATATTTTTTTTCACGGACTTGCACTCGAGTCGCATCCATGAAGGTTCTGACCCCGGGATAACGTTCAAAGTACAAATTAATATAATCCTGGGCCTTGCCTCGATCGATTCCAAGCTGTCGACCAAGACCAAATGCCGACATGCCATAAATCAGACCGAAATTGATCGCCTTTGCGCTGCGGCGTTGATCTTTAGAGACTGAATCAAGTTCGACACCAAAAACTTCCGCGGCGGTCGCTCGATGAACGTCTTCACCCTTCTCAAAAGCACTGAGCAAACCTTTATCAGCAGACAAATGCGCCATGATCCGAAGTTCGATCTGCGAATAATCAGCTGCCACCAGCTGACAGCCCGCTGCGGGTATGAATGCCTCTCTGATTCGACGACCCTCAGCGGTTCGAACCGGAATATTCTGAAGATTAGGATCACTCGATGACAATCGTCCCGTTGCAACGGCGGCTTGGTGGTAAGAGGTATGCACCCTGCCCGAGTGAGCATTGATCAGCCTGGGCAGTTTTTCCGTGTAGGTTGACCGCAGTTTGCTAAGGCCACGATGCTCAAGGATCAACTTGGGCAGTTCATGCTGCTCTGCTAACTCAGCGAGAACACTTTCTGCAGTTGAGGGCTGACCCTTTGGGGTTTTTGAGATAACGGGCAGTCCCAACCGATTAAAAAGAATCTCCTGAATCTGCTTCGGCGACGCAATGTTGAATACACCGCCGGCTTCTGCATGCGCTTTCGCTTCCAACTCTTGGGTCCGCTCGGCAAGTTCTTTGCTTTGTGCTGCCAACATCTGAGCATCGACACGCACGCCGGTTCTTTCGATTTTTGATAACACCGGTACCAGCGGCATCTCGATCCGATCAAACAGCTCGGTTTGGGCAACTTCTTTTTTCAGTCGCGGAAAAAGCGTCTCATGAAGGCGCAATGTAATGTCGGCATCTTCTGCTGCGTACGGTGCGGCTACCTCCACTGGGATTTCGTTAAAACTAAGCTGACCCTTCCCTTTTCCGGCAACGTCTTCATAGTGAATCGTTTTATGACCCAAATATTTCAGAGATAACGTGTCGAGATCGTGCCTCGACCCGGTACTGTCAAGAACGTAAGACTCGAGCATCGTATCGAAGCGGATACCATTAAGCATAACGCCGTGGTTATAAAGCACCGTGCAGTCATATTTTAGGTTCTGTCCAAGCTTCGCCCGATTGGGATCTTCCAGCAGAGGTTGCAGGGCACCTAAGACTTGCTCTTTACTCAGCTGATTTGGTGCATCAAGATAATCATGGCCGACGGGCACATAAGCACCTTCTCCTGCCTCAACCGCAAAAGACACGCCCACCAGACGGGCCTGCATGGCGTCAATCGACGTCGTCTCGGTATCAAAGGCAAAATAAGGGGCTTTTGTCAGCTTCTCTACCCATTTATTGAGTGTCGACATATCAACAACGGTCTCGTAGCGAGTCGCTTTGGCGGGCTCCGCTTCAACAGACTCATTTAAACCGCCCAGATCAGAAAGCCAGGTCTTAAACTCAAGCTCCGCATAAAGCTGACGCAAGGTATCTTCATCCGCAGGTGAGATAACGAGCGCCTCCAACTCTTTCTCGAGCGGCACATCACATTTAATCGTTGCAAGCTTCCGCGACAGCGCTAACTGATCGAGTGAGCCTCTCAGATTCTCCCCCACCTTTCCTTTGATACCGTCGGCATTAGCAACCAAAGTATCTAGTGACCCATACTCCATCAACCAGCGAGAAGCCGTCTTCGGTCCCACTTTAGGCACGCCGGGTATGTTGTCGGATGTATCACCCACCAATGCCAAAAAATCGATAATTCGATCAGGCGGAACGCCAAACTTTTCTTCGACGCCCTTTTCGTCATACACAACGTTTTTCATGCTGTCGCACATCACGACGCCTGGACCCACCAGTTGCGCAAGATCCTTGTCCCCACTCACAATAAATGCGTCCATACCCGCTGCAGGCGCAGCTTTGGCAAGGGTTCCGATAACATCATCGGCTTCTACATCGGGTATTGAAAGCAGCGGCAGGCCCAGCGCTTTAATCACGGCATGCACTTGGTCAATCTGCGACCGCAACTCATCGGGCATCGGCGGGCGATTAGCTTTATATTCGCGGTAGAGCCGATCACGGAACGTCTTCCCGGGGGCGTCAAAAACAACAACGAAATGCGGAGTGTCTTGCTCACGCATGAGGCGTCTCAGCATATTGACGATGCCATAAACAGCACCTGTCGATTCTCCTCGGGAATTAGCAAGATTTGGCATCGCGTGAAACGCACGATAGAGGTAGGACGATCCGTCAACGAGGACTATTTTTTTTGACATATCTTGATCTCATCCCAACTTTGCTTTCAACATTAACGGCCAAGGCCCAGTATACGTGTGAGCACTGCCCTGATCCGTTTTCAATTCACTTTCAAAAAGCAATCATGCGTTCCGGGATTCCTCCAGATTAAATTTCCTAAAATTCTTGAAAACAGAATTATATTAAAGCCATGACCTTTCTTCGAAATCTTCCAAGCAGCATCATACTTTTATTGGCATTAGGGTTTATCGCAAGTTGTGCGAGAAATCCACCATCCCCAACAACAAATGCTCATATTCGTTTTTACTCGATCAATGATTTCGATCAGCTTTCAGAATTATCCCTGGTTCCCAATCGGGATGAAGCGGGATGCCACAATATGCCGATCGACCTTGAAGTTCACAGAATTGCGCAGATCGGGTTTGATCGGTGCCAGGTTTTTAATGAAGCAGATTGCGCTGAAGGTTCGGCGTTAACGGTGCGATGGTCTGGGAAAAAATCACGATCTGACCCGAACAAAAACGAACCGACCCAAAACCTTACCCAAGGTTCGCTGTGGCAATTCGCCGGCGCCCGGGAGGCCACGATTAGCTCGTGGCGCTGCGATCTCCTCGAGTAGCACGCGATACTGAAAATCAGTCAACTTGAAGTCTGGAAAACGTGATGCCCTTAAGTATATTAAGCGCCTCACCGACTTCTAGATCACGATCCTGTAGTTGTTTCTCGGAAGACTCGGCGGAGTCCCCAGACCCCTCTGCAATCTCGCTTTCATTGGCAAGATGTCCTGCGAGATCAGACTCACGCATACCCGCCGTTTGTAAATCGTCAGCTAATTTTAAAGGCCGACTGACAATATCGGGCTCGATTCCAGTCGCCTGAATGGAGCGGTTATTCGGGGTGTAATAACGCGCGGTGGTGAGTTTTAAGGCTGCTGCACCGTCATTCATCGGCAGAATAGTCTGCACTGAGCCCTTGCCGAAAGTCTTAGTCCCCAGAATCAATGCCCGGCGGTGATCCTGAAGCGCGCCCGCGACAATTTCTGACGCCGACGCAGAACCCCGATTAACAAGCACGACAAGTGGTGCGCCATCGAGCACATCTCGTCCAGTCGCTTCAAACGTATAAATCGCGTCTGCTGCACGACCTCTCGTCGAAACGATCACGCCATCTTTCAGAAACAAGTCGCTGACTTCAACGGCACCGTTGAGTACGCCACCCGGATTATTCCGAAGATCCAGAACCAGTCCTGCCAACTGACCACCACTTTGATCTTGGAGTTTTTCAATCTGCTGACGCAAAGAAGCGCCTGTGCCCGACTGAAATTGACTGATGCGTGCATATCCGTAATTGGACTCCAACATCTCTGCGCGAACGCTACGAAGCTGAATGATCGCCCGTTTCAACGTGATATCGAATGGAGCCTCCACACCTTCTCTCGAAATGGTTAGCGTAATCTCACTACCCGGTGCGCCCCGCATTTTATCGATCGCCTTATCCAATGACTCACCTTTGACGACCATGCCATCGAGACGAATAATTAAATCTCCGCTTTTGATACCGGCGCGATCTGCCGGTGTGCCATCCATCGGTGAGATCACCCGAATCACCCCACCCTCCAAAGTAACTTCGATACCCAAGCCGCCAAACTCGCCGCGGGAATCAATATTTATCTCATGGAACGAAGAAGCATTGAGATAAGCTGAGTGGGGGTCAAGACCATTCAGCATTCCTCTTACGGCATTTTGCAACAGGGTTGCATCATCAACGGACTCCACATAATCACTCTTGATCATATTGAAGATCTCCGCAAAAAGACGAAGGTCTTCGAGCGGCAGCGCTTCACTTTCAGCCGTTTCAGTTGCAACACTGGGTTGCCAAAGCATCATCAGCGGAAAGATTACCAGCACCAGAGCAAACCGGGATTTCGAGAACAATAAATTTTTCATAGCACGCCGTTGTAGGATCGCAATAGACCGGAGGGAACGTAAAAAGTATAACGCTGGTCCATGCTGGATCCGTGATTAAAGTCGGCTCTTGAGTTTTACGCCCTGATCAACATTAGCGAAAGAGCATTCGCGCATATTAGCGTATAATGTTGGTCTAATATTAGGAAAGCCGCTGCGGTCCTTTACGGCATTACAAGATATGGCAATACAAGAAAACAGGTCAACCATCAGTGCGGAAGACGCAACCGCAATTGAACAGATGTTTTTGGCGAGCGAAGCCGATTTATATGTTGCATCACGCTCCCTCAAAGCAATGGGCCACCCGCTCCGACTGAAAATTCTCTGCATTCTGGCTGAAGGAAATGAAACGAGTGTCCAGGACCTCGTTGACCTCGTGGGCACATCTCAGAGTAACATCTCGCAACATCTGTCCATTCTTCGAGACAAGGACATCTTGGCGTCACGCAAAGAGGCAAACAAAGTGTTTTATCGCATCGGTGACGATAAGATTCTTGCGCTCATGGAGACGATGCGCGAAGCTTTTTGCAGCACACACAATTAAGCACAACCGGTGGGCCTCGCTAACGATGTCTCCGTCGGCGTGATGTAGACTACTCCTCCCTTTCGATCATTCTTTAAATCTTATGGACCTCGAATTTATTGCCCAAAACTGGTATCTCTTTGCGGCGCTCGTTGTTATTTCTTTGTTAATCGGTTTCGATTCCATTCGCCGCGGAGGTGGCGGAGCAAATCAAGTCAGCGCATTACAATTGCCGCAACTCATCAGTCAGGAAAACGCCGTGGTCGTGGATGTCTGCGAAGCAGAGGAATTCAACCGGGGTCATATTCTGAACGCAATCAATATTCCTCTCAAACAACTTCAAGACCAATTAGGGCAACTCGAGAAATTTCGGACTAAAGATAAGCCTATTGTCTTGTCATGCCGTAGTGGTCAGCGGGCGAATCGCGCAGCGGCGATATTGCGAAAAAACGAATTTAAAAAGGTATTCACCCTGAGCGGCGGTTTAACCGCTTGGGAAAAAGAGAACCTCCCGGTAGAACGAAAATCTTAATGAGAACCAACCTATGAATGATGTTGCCGGGCAATCGCCCCAGTCTAAATTTCACTTGCACCAGGTTTACACGAAAGATGTGTCTTTCGAGTCGCCACAGAGTCCTGCCGTGTTTACCTGGAAAGAATACCGGCCCGAGACCGAAGTTGACTTAAAAGCGAATCACAACATCATTGAGGCCGATAAGCATATTCATGAAGTTGTTTTAAAAGTGACGGTTACCGCCAAGCAAGGCGAAGATGTCGTATTTCTAGTTGAGGCACAGCAGGCGGGTATATTTACCGTTCAGGGCAGCACACCGGAAATGCTGGATATGATGCTGGAAGCCGCGTGTCCTACGGTGCTGTATCCTTTTCTTCGCGAAACCATTGCCAGCCTAACGGCGAAAGGGGGCTTTCCACAGTTTCTGCTTGGACCCGTTAATTTCGATGCGATGTACCTACAGAATAAAGAACAAAACGCCGGTCAGCAAAGCAGTGTCTAGAGACTGAACCGGAAAGTCGCCTCACCTTACAAATTCACGACCCACACACCCTAAATTAAAAAAATGCCGGGTGACTCATCAATTGCTGTCCTCGGAGCAGGCTCCTGGGGGACGGCGCTTGCCTGCCTAACCGCCCGATCCGGGAAAAATGTCTTTTTATGGAGCGCCGACCCCAGTCACGCAGCAGCAATGGCGCGAGATCGTGTCAACGAAAAATATCTCCCGGGGATCCCCCTCGAAGCAAAAATAACACCGACTGACAACCTTCACGATTTTGAGGGCGTCAACTCGTTCATTCTCGCAGTGCCCAGTCATGCCTTCCGGGAAGTCCTGCAAAAACTGTCGCCGCTGCTTAAAAACGTCCGCATTACACCAAATATTTGCTGGGGAACCAAAGGCTTCGAACCTAAAACGTCCCTGCTGTTAAGTGACGTCGTTATCGAGGAACTTGGAAACCAGATCACACCAGCAGTTGTTTCAGGCCCAAGCTTTGCGGGTGAAGTAGCCCTTGGATTACCGACTGCCCTAACGGTCGCCTCTCATAATATTGAGACCGCCAACGAAATCGCGACATGGTTTCGAGATCGCAAAACTCGCGTCTATGCCAGTTCTGACATTCAGGGAGTGCAGCTTGGAGGCGCACTTAAAAATGTAATCGCCATCGCAGCGGGTATCAGCGATGGCCTTGGCTTCGGTGCTAATGCCCGCGCTGCGCTGATCACCCGGGGCTTAGCCGAGCTTGCCCGCTTCGGTCAGGCGCTCGGCGGACAAGCTGAAACATTCTCTGGCCTCACAGGTTTGGGCGATTTAATTCTGACCTGCACGGATGATCAATCCCGCAATCGACGCGTCGGCCTTGCTATTGGTCACGGAGAGACCATGGCACAAGCCATCAAAAAAGTAGGTCAAGAAGCAGAGGGCATTAACAGCGCTCGTGAGCTTTATCGAAAAAGCCAGACGCTTAAAGTCGAAATGCCGATTAGTGAGCAAGTCTACCGGGTCTTATTTGAAGGTCATGATCCCAGCGCAGCGGTAACCACGTTACTCGAGCGCGAACCGAAAACAGAGCGGCCCTAACACGTCTAACAGCGGGTCAATTCAAAGCGGGCGGTACGCCCCATCAAAATCACAACGACAGATTCACGCGCTCTAATGACTCGGGCTCAATACCGAGAGTCGCAAAGTCATTACAATCACACGTGCTATCTGCCTGTAATGAATAAAAATTGTCCAGCGTAAATAGGGGATTAGGCAGGCATTCCATCGCTCGTCCTTGCAGTTGCGCGATCCAGTCCGGCACACCAATGATGAGCCGACGTTTATCAAGCTTCTCGGCTGTAAATTCGATCAACTCACGAAAACGATATGACCGGGGCCCACAAAGGTTATAGGTTTCAGCCGGTCCTTCAACTGCAGACCGTCCCAACGCGTTCGCAAAAGCACTTACCACGTCTTCCACCCAAACCGGTGCAAATCTTGAATTTGGGCATACCAACGGGAACACTGGAACCCATCGCAACAGGCTCGCAAACTGCCCGAAGAAGTTATCACCCTCGCCAAAAATAATCGAAGGCCTGAAGATCTGGATGGTCATGCCGTTCGCATTATCGATTACAGCACGTTCGCCAGCCGCTTTTGAGCGCAGATATGCGCTTGGTGGATTTTCCATGTCTGCGCGAAGCGCGCTCATGTGAAGGATTTGGGAAACGCCTGCTTTGTGCGCCGCTGAGATCCAGGACGCGGGCCACTCGACATGGACGTCATGAAAACTCTGCTGCCTAGATTCGTGAAGGATGCCGCTTAAATTCACCAGAACATCCTGACCGGCAAGCACCGCTTCGCGTTCAATGTTCGCCGAAGATGTCAGCACTTTTAAGTTGACTGCCGCAACATCATTTTCAATTTTTGGCGAATGACCGCGCGTAATGACTGACACATCGTGACCGTCCTCGAGCAATCGCTTACACAGTACGCGCCCAACAAAACCCGTTCCCCCAAGAATGGAAATCTTTTTTTTATCAATTACGACTGTCATCACACGGTTTCCTGATTCTGTAAAGACGCGATGCACTGAGGGCCGTTGTTGGCTGGCGCATTAACGTAGCGACTGACCGGTCTTAATTTCATTTCCTGACGAGGGGGCTTTAGCAGCACGGCTGCTGTATCGGAATCCAGCTTTGCATTGCTTAGCCATTTGTCATGTTGGTTTTTTTCCAAGATTAACGGCATTCTGTGATGGACCTCTCGACACGAGTCATTAGCCTCGGTTGTAATCACGCAGAAACTCTCGATCATTGCCTTATCAAAATTCGTATTTTGGGCCCAAATACCGGCCATAACGAAAGGATCGCCATTGATTGTTGTAATGTAATAAGGCTGCTTAACACCGGCTTTTTCGGACCGCCATTCATAGTAGCCATCGCAAAGCACGAGACAGCGCGCCCTGCGAAACGCATCACGAAACATTGGCTTATCGGCAAGGGTCTCGGCGCGTGCATTTATTGGCTTCGAAAAGCCTTCACGCGTTAACCATGATGGAACTAAACCCCAGGTGAGATCAAGCAGTCTGATCCCGGAATCTGTCCGGCAAGCGACTGCCGCCTTTTGGGAGGGCGCCACGTTATAACTTGGCGCCACCGGGTCGTCGTCGCTGAAATCCAATTCATCAATCACATCGCCAAACTCGACAACGGGACGATGGCGATCAAATCTTCCGCACATTTAGCCGACTCTCCTGAGTGTTTGGCTGGTGGTTCGAATACGTCATAACTATACTGAGTCCTTTCAACTCGTGTCCCGAAAAATGAGCAGCTACGAAAACTATACCCGCACTAGCGATGACTACGACCGCACTCGTCAAGCCGTGGGCATTGAGTTCATCAAAGTCGGTCTTGCGAGAGGAAGCCAGCCGCTAGAGCGTCAGGTGCTCCTTGATGCGGGTTGCGGGACCGGCCAATACAGTAAAGCCCTGCTGTCACAGGTTGCAAAAATTGAAGCGCTGGACATAAATGCCAATATGCTGTGCCACGCGCGGGAAAAGTTTGGGCAGACTGATTTGACGCAAAAAATTAGCTTCCATGAGTCCGCAATCTCTACCATACCCCTCGCCGATAATGCGGTGGACGGCGTGATTATCAATCAGGTTTTACACCACCTGTCAGACAGCGCCGCAAACGACTGGCGGGCGCACCGGGCCGTATTTGCAGAACTTGCTCGAGTTTTGCGTCCCGGTGGCGCCATCGTTATTAATAGTTGCAGTCATCTTCAATTAGAACGAGGGTTCTGGTTCTACCATTTAATTCCGAGCGCGCTCCACCAGATAAAAGAACGCACATGCGATATCTCAATAATCACGCAACTGCTCTTCGACGTGGGATTTAAAGCGCCTAAAAATACAGCTGCCGTTGATATCGTCATGCAAGGGGACGCGTACTTTAATCCGGCAGGCGTCATTGATTCTGAATGGAGAAGTGGAGATTCAATTTGGGCGCTGGCAACAGAAGAGGATCTTCAATCTGCGATCAAGACCGTCGAACAACTCACAACAACGGCAGCTTTGAACCGTTATTTTGAGACCCACGATCAACACCGCTCATCGATCGGTCAATTAACCTTTACATCCGCAATACGCGGGGCCTAGCAAACTCGGCGCGATATCTCCACTAGCCTTTCACAGTAACCGTTACAATAAGGGGTCGTTTTCTCCAATCGTATTCCTTATGGGCCGCGTCATTCGTTTCATTCTTCCTCTCGTCCTTCTGGCCGCAGGCGTTTTCATTTTTTTAGAACTCCGGTCGTCCGGACCAGAAGATGAAGTCTCAACTCGCTCGGAGCGGAGTTGGCCCGTAGAGGCGGTTTCAGTCGAGTTGAGAGACTTGCACCCTACTCTTCGCTTATTCGGTCGAATCGAGTCACCTCATGAATCGCACCTTCGCTCGGCGTTAAACGCAGACGTCCTCACCTCTTCGATACGCGTGGGAGACGCGGTCAAAAAAGGCCAAACGCTATTACAGCTGGATGACGCAGACTCAAAATTAACCCTGGCCCAGCGAGCAGCTGAACTCGCTGAGATCGAGGCGCAAATCAAGGGTGAGAAAAATCGTTTCCGAAATGATCGGGTATTATTTTTACAAGATGAAAAACTTCTGGCGCTTGCAAAAACCAAACTCAAACGCGCCGAACAACTTGCCGAATCGCAATCCGGGTCTCAAGCCAGCGTCGACACAGCGCTCGAGGCGGTTGCTCGCCAGACGCTTAATCTCACGGTTCGTCAAAACGCGATTGATGATCACCCAATCAGACTCGCCCAGCTTCGCGCTCGCCTGGAGCGAGTGTCAGCCCTTCGGGATCACGCGCTTCGAAATCTAGAGCGAACAAAAATCGTGGCGCCATTCGACGGTCGCATTACAGCGGTACATGTCTCCCCGGGGGACCGTGCGCAAATGGGCTCGTTGCTCATCGATCTGTTTGAGACGGCATCGACCGAAGTACGCGCACAAATTCCGAATCGGTACCTCTCACAGCTGCGACAAAGCCTTGATCAAGGGGAGCCCGTGCCCGCGATTGCGACAATTGACGGCCGAGAGATCGTCATTGAACTCAATCGACTGGCTGGAAAGATTGAATCGGGAGAGGGCGGTGTCGATGGCTTTTTCAACCTTCCCCGCACGGAAGGCAATTTGGAACTCGGCCGGACGCTAGCAGTCCTTTTGACGCTACCCGCAGAAACCAACGTTCTCGCGCTCCCGGCCACCGCAGTCTACGGCGCCAATTTTGCGTACAGGATAGAAGCAGACCGACTCGAGCGTGTGCAACTTGAACGTGTTGGTGAATATCGTAACGGCGAATGGGGCACCTGGAGTCTGTTTCGAAGCGGCGATCTCAGCGACGAAGATCAAGTGCTGACGAGTCAACTGCCCAACGCGATTGAAGGCCTGCGTGTTGACGTGGTTTCAAATCGCAACTGATTAAGTCTATGGGAAGTAGCATACTCGCGATTTTTGCCCGCCATCCCGTGGCGGCCAATCTGCTGATGGCGATGATGATGATCTCAGGCGTCTGGGGTCTTTCACAGCTCAACACGCAGTTTTTTCCTAGTTTTGATATCGACTTTGTTTCCGTCAAAGTCACCTGGCCAGGCGCTAGCTCGGAAGATCTTGAAACACTTGTCACCGAACCTCTAGAGCGACAACTCAAAGGCACGGAGAACGTCAAAGAACTAAAGTCACTCTCAGTCGACGGTCAGGCTTTCGTCACTTTGGAATTCCGAGAGAACACCGACATGGGGCCTGCTCTCGATGACGTCAAAGAGCGTGTTGATCTCGTGAGCAACCTGCCAGACGGTGCTGAAACCCCGGAGATCTCCCGAATCGTAAACCACGAGCGGGTCGCAAACCTTCTTATTTCAGGTCCGGAAGATCCTCAAGGGCTCCGCACGCTCGTTAACCAATTTGAGCGCGAACTTCTGGAAAGAGGGATTGCGCACATTCGCATCTACGGGCTTCCAGAAGAAGAAATCGCGATTCAAATCCCGCCCAGCACGCTGCGAGAACTGGGCCTGTCCATTCAGGATATTAGCCGGCGAATTTCCGCGGCATCTCGGGACCTACCGGTTGGCATCATCGGGCGCGGCGAGTCTGCGCTGCAGCTCCGATTCAAAGACCAGCGTCGGCAAGAGCTTGCATTTTCGGATATTCCCATCATCGTCACACAAGACGGTCGTCGACTTACGCTTGGTGACATCGCAACGATTACACGTCGGCCAAAAAACGCGCAGACCGAAGTTCGATTTCAGGGAAAGCCGGCAGTTGAAATGCGCTTATCCCGAACCCGTAATGCGGACAGTCTTGAATCGGCAAAAATTCTCCGCGAATGGAAAGAAGAGACTCAGCCAACTCTCCCGCCAGGCGTGGGACTTCATATCTATGACGAGCGCTGGGAATACATTCAGGACCGTATTCAATTACTTTTGAAAAATGGACTATCCGGTCTCGCGCTCGTTATCCTGATTCTTTACTTCTTTTTGAATGCGCCGGCCGCTGGCTGGGTCACCATCGGCATTCCAACCTCTTTTCTCGCCGCACTCGGTGTTTTGTATCTCTATGGCGGCTCGATCAACATGATCAGTCTTTTCGGACTGATCATGACCCTGGGCATCATCGTGGATGACGCAATTGTGGTGGGCGAGGATGCCGTCACGCACTTTGAACGCGGGGGTGGTGCGCTTGAATCAGTCGAAAAAGGCGCAAAACGCATGCTCGCGCCCGTGATCTCCTCTTCTTTGACAACCATCGCGGCGTTTATGCCCTTATTGCTGATTGGCGGAATCATCGGCTCAATCCTTCATACGATTCCCATCGTGGTGATCTGCGTGATCCTCGCCTCCCTGGTCGAATCTTTTTTGGTGTTGCCCGGACATTTACGCGGCACGTTCTCCCGGATGGGTCACTATCAACCCAAAGGCTTGCGGAAAAAACTCGACACGGGCTTTGAAAACTTTCGCGATCGAATCTTCAGGCCAATCGTCAAAACCGGTGTTCACCATCGATGGACAACCATCGCACTTTCGATCGCTCTATTCACCGTCACCGTCGGCTGGCTTGCCAGCGGGCGCATCGCTTTTAATTTTTTTCCCGTCGCTGAAGGCCCCATTCTGTTTGCCAACGTTGACTTTGTGTCGGGCACGCCAGAAGAGACAGTGGCGGACTATCTGAACGAAATCGAAAAAGCAGCTTGGGCAACCGATGCGCATTTTGGAGGCGGACTCGTGAAAACCGCAATCTCAAGAAAAGGCCTGGGGGAGAGCGGAGACTGGGAAACGCGTAGTAACGACAACATCGGCTCTGTATTGGTTGAATTAATCAAGCCCGATAAACGAACTGCGCGCAATCGGGATTTCATTAACGAATGGCACAGTCGAATCCCCAAAACAGCAGGCCTTGAAAATCTATCCATCAAAGAGCCTACGGCCGGCCCCCCGGGACAGGATATCGAGGTTCGGATCACCGGCAATAATTTATCCGGGGTGAAAAGCGCCGCCATTGAACTCAAAGCGATTCTGAACGAGATTCCGGGCGTTTCTGGTGTTGAAGACAACATGCCTTATGGGCGCGAACAACGAATCTTGAAACTGACCCCGACGGGAGAGGCATTGGGACTCTCGGTAGAAAATCTGGGCCGACAGCTCCGTGCAGGATATGAAGGTCAACTTGTTCAGGTAATGGCCGATCAGGGTGACGAAGTTGAAGTGCGTGTGATGTTGCCGGACAGCGAACGTAACCGACTCAACAGTCTGGAAGAGTTTGAGATTATGTTGCCGAGTGGTGGCGCCGTTCCGTTCGACAATGTGGTCGAGATGACACCCAGCCGTGGTTTTGATTCGATTCGACACGTCGAGGGCAAACTTGCCGTGACGGTCACTGGTGATGTTGATGACACCGTCAACAACGATAATCGTATCATTGCGGGCCTAAAAAAGAATTCCTTATCAGCGCTTGAAGCTCGGCACGGCGTGAGGTTTTCTTTCGAGGGCCGTCAAGCAGATCAACGCGAAACCATGAGTGACATGAAGCGCGGCGCTCTCGTGGCGGTGGTACTCATTTATCTCGTGTTGGCTTGGGTTTTTGGTTCGTATGGTTGGCCTGTGCTGGTTATGATCATCATTCCCTTCGGGCTCGTGGGCGCGATTTGGGGTCATGTATTAATGGGTATTGATCTGACGATTCTCTCAATGTTTGGCTTCTTTGGATTGGCCGGCATCGTGATCAACGATTCAATTATTTTAGTAACGTTTTATAAAGAGCTTCGACAACAGGGTATGGCCGTAGAAAAAGCAGTGGTAGAAGCTGCCTGTCAGCGCCTGCGCGCGGTGCTACTCACATCAATGACAACAATTGCAGGACTCACGCCTTTACTCTTTGAAACATCGCTTCAGGCGCAGTTCCTGATCCCAATGGCAACCTCGATTGCATTTGGACTCGCGTTTGCAACACTGCTTGTGTTATTTCTGGTTCCGTCTTTATTAACGATTTATGAAAACTCTATCTTTGGAAAACATCGTCACAGGACGATCTCCGAGACAGCACTTTAATCAAAAAGCTCAACCCAGACCGGTTGGTGATCAGAACCTTCTGCCGCTTCATCCACCCAGCATTTTTGAATTCGTTTTCTGAGAGTTGCACTAACAAAAGCGTAGTCCAGTCGGGCCGGCACATCGTCAACGTCAGAGGTAAAGCCCGCATCAACGTCGCCACCAGCGTACACCCATGCATCTACAAAACCCAGTGGATGGGTGACTCTCCCGCCATAGGGTGAAAGTGAACCAACCATATGCTCATACTCGGGAGTATGCGGGACGCTGTTGAAATCACCGAGCATCACGGCATGTGGGGGCACTTCGAAGTCCATAAGACCCTCCACCCAATAATTGCCCCCGTCTTTCAACGGATTCACCTCTATTGCCCCGCTGACCGGAAGACCCTCATGAGCCGCGTCGTGATGAATGCGAAGTAACGCTTCCACCTGAGGAAGTCGGGTCTCGGAATTGATATGCGTCAAATGCGTATTAATAAATCGAAACGAAGTGTCACCAAAATTGACCGCACACTCGAGCGCCGAACGCTGGATGCTGAGCGGGCCAATGCTGGCACTCTTGGGAAGCAAATGATGGCGACAGTAGGCAATCGGTTCCCGG
Organism: Pseudomonadota bacterium; assembly: GCA_018672825.1. GTDB lineage: Bacteria > Pseudomonadota > Gammaproteobacteria > Arenicellales > UBA868 > UBA868. The sequence goes on from JABHUE010000142.1 coordinate 26,236, forward strand.
CTGAGCAAAAGATTGCCAAACTGTCGGCGAATCGGCCGACCCGCAGAATCAATCTCACCGCCAGCCTGATCAACTCCGGGGCCATAAGCGTAGTCATAGCTTTCAAAAGCGTTGGTGATCTCTCTGACTTGATCAATTTCGCCCGAGCGAGGCCAAAAGCGATCAACCTCCTGGAGGGCAATTAAATCAGCTCCTTTAACCGAATCAATAATCCGTCCAAGGTCGACCTTGCCATCACGGCCCTGTCCAAACTGAATGTTGTAGGTCACGATCTTGATCATGCTTATATCTTAATGTTTTATGAACTATTTATTGAAATGTATATTTTTTATTTACTCAAGAAATCAATTCAACATCTGGAAGGTTATGTTTTTCTGCCGCTGTATGGACACAATATATCTACAAATCGAAGTGACAGAAAGGAACGGGTCGCCCTGCTATCCGTTGCGCTCCCTTCGGATTATGCAGGGTTTTTTTATCAATCCTAACTTGGCTAAAGAAGTCTAGGTAGATAGACTGGCATCGTGAAAAAAATAATCCTCCTCATTCTCTCAACCCTCCTGCTCACATCATGCTCTGGACCTGACTCCAGTGGCGGTGTTGAATTCTCCAAGACTGACAATGCGTTTCCGTATGGCGATTGTCGGGGTTCGGGTTACCAGACTCACCATACCGAAATGACAGGATGCGGCTGGAATACCCATGATGAGATTAATTACTTTATCCAACCCGGTTTAGACGTAA
>JABHUE010000143.1 GCA_018672825.1 Pseudomonadota bacterium
AATATGGATTCTGCCGCTAATCGCCGCAAGCCGTGCTCACTCAACACATTAACCACCGTATCCTCGATTAACTTCTCTCGGGCGCCGGCCATGCTTGAGATTCGGCCAAATATGGCATTACCCATCAGAGTCATTGCCGGTATGTATCGATTCGAATCAATAGGCTCGAACAACCCATCCAAAGCGCGTAACATTTGAGTCGCATTTTGTTTCCGAATTTCCAGCACGCGTTCTTTAAAAGCCTCGCTGAAAGCCGGACCGATCTGCTCAGCCGAAAACGCAAAGGGTACCGTTAATATCAAGGCGTAATCTTCATCAGGCAAGTCGGCATCGCCAACGCTCTGACGCTTTTTGACAATGGCGCCGAGCCGTTTATAGAGTTCCTCATCGATGTTCAAGCGCTGAAACAGCGGATGGTTTGTACCGTCATGACCAAAGGTTGCGGTTAAGCTTTCTATCAATGTGGCCGACATGTTTGTTAACTCGTTTGCAATTCCTTGAGCGCGCATGATCTGAACGAAGTTAATTTCCCGGGACAAGCTGAGTTGGGTCAGTTTGCGGGTAGGCAAAGCATAGAGAAGATTGGCGCCGAGCGGGGACACCGCGTTGAACTTATCGGGATGAAATCTATAAACCACGTCATCCAGCTTGGCTTCGGTGAGACGTTTGGCGATCTCCGGTCGCAGCGGCACGATAGCCTCTGTCAGTGCCTGATGTCTGCTCACATCAATCTGTGAGCGTAGCGCGCGGCGAACCATGAAGTCATCGATTCCCATTGCCTGAACCAACTGAAACCACCAGTCACGAATATCATTCGAGGATTTTAGGCCGGCCACCTCCGGGTCAATCCAGTCAGCTTCAAATGGGTCTGTGCTATTGCCTGACCGTTTGGCTTCTTGCTGAAAACTCTTGATCTTTTGGTGAACATCGGCATCAATAATTGGCTCGGTTTTTAGTGGCATCAGAAGGTTTTCACCCAGCGTGCCCCGCAAAATATTGGGATTGGAGTGCACATATCCAATACAACCGGCGAGTGTGGCCTGATGCAGGGTGTTCAACTCGTGCCCAGCAATTTTCACAGATCCGCGTTGCGGAATGATTTCTCGTGTGAGCACATCAGCGAATGCCTGAGCGGCAGACTCGTTGTTGGTCTTGACTGCGATCCGCGCACCTTGCGGTATCACTAGGTTGATATTAACCAACACATTCTGACCTTCTTCATCGCGCACCGTGACGTTGTTGATTTCAATGTCCCCCTTTAGGCTCGTAGCAGATTTTGGCGGGTCTTCGAATAAGTGGTCTGCTACTAGGGTGTTTGGTGCGAATCGCTCAATAACAGTTTCCCATCGTAGCGCCATGTCTTGAGATTGATTGTAATAAGCCAATAGTTCTTTCCACGGCGAAGACAAGTCCTTGTATGCGGCCAGGGCGGCAACCAGTGCTCCGATAGTGATTTCGCCTTTGATGGCAAGGTAACCGCCTACCGAGTAGAAAAAAAAAGGAGTCAGTTGATTAATAAAATTATTGAGAAATTTCATGAAAAACTTTTTTTGAAAAATCTCGAAACGGATACTGAATAATTTTCCAAGGCGGTCGGAAAACAATGACATTCGATATCGCAAACCACCATTGATGCGAATATCACTTACGCCAGCGGCGGTCTCACCAATATCAGATGCGAGTCTGCGAACTTCCTGTATTCGATCCCTGTTCAGGAGATTAATCTGGCGCTGCAATTTGGGAATGATCCATGCCTGCAGTGGTATCAAAGCAACTGAGGCCAATCCAAACCAGAAACTCTGGGCAAAAAGAAAAACCAGGATCGTCATCATCTGGCCCGCCTGAAAGACAGGCTGAGATAACATATCGCCCATGAGACCGCCCATCGGCTCAGCCTCCGAAGTGACCATGGAAACAAGTTCTCCCTGACTGGTGTGTCGAAAATATGGCCGTGGAAATCGAAGAATGCGTGTCAACAGCTGAAACCTGAATCTTCGTAGTAACCGTTCTGCCAGAACACCCTTCATGGTATTAAGACGCATTTTCAGCAGGCCGTTAACCGTGACGGCCAGTAGAAATCCAGCGCATAGAAACAGCAGAAATTGAATTTGGCTTAGGCTAATGCCCAGAACAGTGACATCCCCTTGAGCGCCACCGATTGCATCATTGATGATTCGTTTGGGCAACTCCAGGGAGGCATACAAAATTGGAAAAGTCGTAAGCGTAACCAGCAGTAAAACGATCTGGTCTCTCTTGGAATATCTCCAGATGTAACCAAAAAGACTCTTGTCCATTAAGTCGCAGCTCCGAGGTTCAATGTTTTTGACGTGTAAAATTCCGTGTTTTTCATGGCGCGACACTGATTAGATTTTTTGGGTTTATATCACGCGCGACATCTGCGCTGCCTGAAGGGTCTTGGGCATTGTGGGTTTGACTAAAGTCGGAGACCCTTAAGGTCAAGGTTTAATTTTTGAGACCGCGCGTTACGCTCACCTGAAACCCGAGGCCGTAAGGGAAGCGGTGAATGCACTTGACCGGCTTCAGCCACATTCTGGTCATGGTCGCAGTGAGGCCAACGCAAACCGCGCCATCGTAACCCGGGTAAAGAGTTGATGTAGAACAGAAGATTTGGTGGAGCCGAGGAGGATCGAACTCCCGACCTTCGCATTGCGAAACCAGCTTTCAAACTAACAATCACATCTAATCAACAACATACGCACTCTGATCCCACGCGTATGTGGCTGATTATGACTCAAATGGACTGGAGCGGACTCCTGTCGGTCACGTTTTGGTCACGTTGATCCGCTGTTACTGGCTGTAAAGCAGACGGACAGGGGAGCCATAACTCCCAAATGAAAATAAAGGGGGCGTATACAAGATAAGTGGGTAGGGTAGGGGTGTCCTATGACTTAGGGCAACAATCCCGTATACACCCCCTCTTTCGAACTGGCTGGCGAAGTACACCGCGGCTTTTTTTAGCTTGTCTCGTTCCTCTGTGACACGCCGCAACTCTTTCTTCAGGCGTTTGATCTCTTGATTAGACTCTGTTTTAACCTGGTGCTCGGCTGAATCCGGACCGTACTTTTTCTTCCAGGCATACAGGCTGTGGGTTGTTGTGCCGAGCCTGTCGGCTACTTCAGCAATACTGTAGCCCCGATCAACAACCTGCCTGATCGCTTCAATCTTAAATTCTTCTGTATATCGTTTGCTGCTCATATTCACTTCTCCTATTGCCATTTTGTATGGCTGAGAAGTGTCTAGCAAGGTGGGGGCGATTCAGATGTTTATATGAGATTTGAGATAAAGTACTTATACGTAATCTGACACGCCCCA
>JABHUE010000144.1 GCA_018672825.1 Pseudomonadota bacterium
TCAACATAAAGTGGCGATCCCACTAGCGACGTTACCGTATCGACAATAGTCAAACAGTCATATCGGCGCGCAATACCTGCCAGGGTTCTTGCGTCAGAAAGTGCACCGGTGGAGGTTTCTGCGTGCACAAACGCAACAACTTTGGTATCCGGATTAGCCTTCAAGGCGGCTTCGAGCTTTTCCGGGTCGACCGGTTGACCCCATTCATCATCGATCGTGACGACATTTGCCTTTAGCCGAATCGCCATTTCCTCCATACGCTGGCCAAAAACTCCATTCCGCGCCACAACCACCTTATCCCCAGCCTCAACGATATTGGTGAAACAGGTTTCCATTCCGGCTGATCCGGGTCCGGAGACCGGAAACGTCAATCGGTTGTCCGTCTGGAACACATAGCGCAATGACTCCTTAACTTCATCCATTAAAGAGATAAATGCAGGATCGAGATGACCAATAGCCGGCTGGGCCAGCGCGGTCAGGACTCGTGGATTGATTTCAGATGGCCCAGGCCCCATCAAAGTCCGAATGGGCAGGGTTTTAATCGGCAAGCTAACAACATTTTCCATTGTTGTATCCTGAGATGATGATCGTCGGTTCAAGGATACGTGTCGTTAAAGACCTGCATGACAGTGATTTCTAATCACTACCATTACGAAAACATTATTATCTATTTCCAATCAAGTCATTTTTCTAATCAATAATGGAAATCAACTGTCTTTAACGCATGCTTGCTTGTAAACGCTCTGCCTGCAAATAAAGACATTCAGTTGCAATCGTCGCGGCCGCGAGCGCCGTTAGCTCCGCGTGATCATACGATGGCGCCACCTCGACCACATCCATGCCAACAATATCTAATCCTTTCAGACCCCGAAGAATTTGCAGGGCTTTATTGCTGGTGACCCCGCCCGCCACCGGAGTGCCGGTCCCTGGCGCATACGCAGGGTCAAGGCAGTCAATATCAAAGGTAAGATAAATCTTCCGATTGCCAACTCGCTCTCGGATGTGTTCGATGAGCGTCGGTGCTGCGTTGTTATTTACCACATCTGCGTTTAGGACTAAAAACGGGTGGGCATCATAATCATACGGGGTTCGAATACCAATCTGGACAGACGTTGCCGGATCAATTAGCCCCTCTCGCGGTGCATGATAAAACATTGTGCCATGATCGACTGCTGAACCTTGTTCGTAGGTATCTGTGTGCGCATCAAAATGAACCAGTGCCATTTCACCGTACACTGCATGGTGCGCTCTTAGCAAGGGAAGGGTGATAAAGTGATCTCCGCCAAGAGATAGCAGCGTTTTCCCTGATCGAATAATCTCAAGGGCCTTATTTTCCAGATTTTCGCAAAATGCTTTGCTATCCCCGGGCGGAAAAATAAGATCACCACAATCAACATACTTTAAATGGTCGGCTAAAGCATAGGTCCAGGGCCAGTGCGCTTCTTCCCAGCGAAGAGTGCCCGACGCATGCCGAATGGCTGCTGGACCACTACGGGTACCCGATCGACCGGTTGTCCCAAGATCAAACGGAACGCCGAGAATCGCAATATCCGCATCGGACGCTCCCACCAGATCTAGAGGCGCGCCAAGAAATCCAAAAAGGTTTGAGTAAGAGGAAGCGTCGTCCCGAATATCAAAGTCGTCCATGAAATAGTCCCGTCGTATTTACTGCGTTCCAACACCAGAGTGGCATCAGACAAATTGGCAATTTTCTTCTAGGTGAATATATCCAAAATCATTCAATAGGTCGTTGATCATCAATTACCTTGCCATCGTTTGGTAGCGCGTCTTGATCTTCAAACTCTATCTCAGCCCGCAGCTTGCAAATCGCACGGACGCTTTCCGTTATCGACGACACTAAACCAGTTTTGTCGATACCCGTACTGGAAATTTCACATTTCAGGGTCATCGCATCTGAATTTTCAATTCGAGTCACAACCAGCCGCGCACGAATAATTTCTGAATGACGGGAAATCACCGTGGCGACTTGCGCTGGATGTATAAACATCCCCCGGACTTTGGTCGTCTGATCCGCCCTACCCATCCAACCCTTGATTCGCGGTCCAGTTCGCCCACAGGCGCTTGAGCCATCCATAAATGCCGACAGATCTCCCGTGGCAAAACGAATCAACGGGTAGCCTGCACTAAGCGGCGTAACAAGCACCTCGCCCACTTCACCCGAACTCACCGGATCGCCCGTGCCAGGACGAACGATCTCAACAATAACATCTTCATCAATAATGAGGCCATCTCGCGCCGACGACTCATAAGCGATTAATCCAACGTCCGCGGTTGCATATGCCTGAAGCACATTAATCCCTTTACTCGACAACGCCTCCCGCAAAGCAGCCGGTAAGGCCTCTCCCGAAACAAGGCCATACTTAAGGCTTGAAATGTCCAGCGATAATTTTTCCGCCGTGTCCGCCAGAATATTCAGAAAAGAAGGTGTTCCCACATAAAAGGATGGCCTGAGGTGCGCAATCGCCTGAACTTGCAGTTCGCTTTGTCCAACACCGGCAGGAAAAACCGTGCAGCCGATTCTGTGCGCGCCGCCTTCAAGCATAAAACCGGCAGGGGTGAAGTGATAGGAAAATGTGTTATAGACCAAATCACTGCTGCGACACCCCGCTGCAAAAAGCGCGCGCGCCGTTCGCCAAAAATCCTCGACATTGGCCTGCGGCTCAAAAATCGAACCCGGGGATGCAAAAATCCGGAGCATAGACTGGCCTGTCAGATCCGAAAATCCGCCAAGCGGCGGATTTTCGGATTGCGCCTGAGCCAATTCCGATTTTCGGGTGACGGGTAAAAACGCCAGGGCATCGCGATCAATCACGCTTTCCGGATCAATATCTTTCAGTCGATCCGAGTACGCCGGCACATGCGCCTTCAGATGATGAACCTGCTCACGCAATCGTCCAAACTGCTCTCTTGATCGCAAATCGTCCGAACGAGTCTCAAGTTCATCAAAAAATTCTTTCATCATTACACGCTATTCGGTAGTCGACCAATTAAACGATCTCGCACTGGGATACAGACCACCTCCGGGCAATCAGGCTTCTAACTCAACCACCGCTTTCTGCGGCGATAGGCTTTAACATTTCTGAAACTCCGACGATCATCTCCACTCACGCCAAGATAAAACTCTTTTACATCTTCGTTTTCCGCTAGAGCAGATGCTTCACCATCCATCACGACCCGTCCGTTTTCTAAGATATACCCATAATTAGAGTATCGAAGCGCCATCATCGTGTTCTGCTCGGCAAGCAAGAACGTCACTCCTTCATCTTCATTTAGGCGTTTGACGATCTCGAAGATTTCTTCAACCAGTTGTGGCGCTAGCCCCATTGATGGTTCATCAAGTAAAATTACGGCAGGTCGCGCCATCAATGCCCGACCTACTGCAATCATCTGCTGTTCGCCGCCTGAGGTATATCCCGCCTGACTCGTACGCCTTTCTTTTAAACGTGGGAAATACTGGTAAACGAGATCAAGATCCTCCGCGACCCTACTGCGGCCATCCGTACGGGTGTAAGCACCCGTAAGTAAATTTTCCTCTACCGTCAGATGTTCAAAGCAATGCCGGCCCTCCATCACCTGAATCACACCACGGCGAACCAACTCATTAGGCGAAAGGCTTTGGACATCCTCACCCTGAAACGTAATTGAGCCTTTGGTGACATCGCCACGTTCGGCTCCAAGGAGATTGGAAATTGCTTTAAGGGTTGTGGACTTGCCGGCGCCGTTGGCACCGAGCAAGGCCACCACACCACCTTTCATGACTTCGAGGGAGACACCTCTAAGCACAAGAATAACGTGGTCATAAATGACCTCAATATTATTAACCGAGAGCAATGCCTCGCGCTCGGACTGGATCACTGCACTCATCGATCCTCCCTCGTCATCATACGATTACCCAACAGCCTGATTAACTACAGGTTCGAGGGGTCACGTTATTTTCTTTGGCATAAGCCATTGAATCCGCTTCAATGAGCGGTGCCGTAATCTCACGAAGCGGCTCATAGAACTTGGAGACCATGCTCCATTTCTTAGCTTTCGCATCCCACTGTTGCACGGCAACTCGACCAGGTCCTTCATGATTCTCGCAGGTAATCTTGATGCCATAGGTAAAGTCCTTTAAGCCCAGCTCAGCAAGTCGAGCTTCATCGACTTCGAGGCTTTCGAAACCATCACGAACCATTGCAGGGGTTACCTCTTTGGTTCCATGAATCTTCATCGCATTTCGAATGGCTTCCACTGTCCACATCACCGCAACCAGGCCCCGGTTGTAAAGGACCTCACCGATTCGATCACGATCGCCAGCGCCCATCCCCTTGTCATAAACATATTTTCGGATATCGTCATGCAAGGCAAAATCTCCGCCCGCCGCGTGGAACGCGCCGGAGAGGTAGCCATCAGCGGCTTCACCTGCAGGCAGTACGTCGTTCTCTGATCCTGACCACCAAACGCCGATAAACCGATCCATTGGGAATCGAATCGAGGCGGCCTCTTTAATGGCCACCTGGTTCATCACGCCCCAACCCCACATCAGGACCCAATCGGGTCGCTCTTTACGAATCTGGAGCCACGTGGCTTTTTGCTCCTGACCCGGATGATCAACCGGCAAACCACGATATTCAAAACCGTACTTTTCTGCCAACGCTTCAAGCGTTCGAATCGGCTCTTTCCCGTAGGCAGAGTTATGATAAACAAGATAGATCTTTTTTCCTTTTAGACTGGCCATACCGCCTTCCTGATCAGCAATGTACTGCACCAACGCGGTCGCCTGACTCCAGTAAGTCGCCGGAAAATTAAAGACCCAAGGGAATACCTTTCCATTAGCTGCAGACGTTCGGCCATATCCCATCGAGAAAATTGGAATTTCATCAACCGCTGATTTCGGAATTAATTGATAGGTAATCCCGGTAGAAAATGGCTGGATAGCCAGAGCTCTCGAGGGCGCCGTGTTTTTAATATTCTCATAACACTCCACGCCTTTTTTAGTGTTATAACCCGTCTCGCAGTCCACATGCTTGATCTTCACACCTTCAATACCACCGTCTCTCTCATTCAGAAGATTGATGTAGTCGCTATACGCATTAGCGAGGGGAATTCCATTCGGCGCATAAGGGCCGGTTCGATAATCTAACGTCGGAATCACCAACTCGTAGGCATTCGCATGAGATGCAAACATTGGCAATGCCAATACAGCAGCTACAGCGACTCCTGTCAGTTTTCTAAGATTCATCATTAGCCTCCTCTTAGTTCTATGGTTAATACAACATTTATATCAATGGCCGCCTCTAATGCGGAAACGGCCAAAGTCGTAGCTTCTCCTTAGCGATCTGCCATAGCCGCGCCAGGCCATGTGGCTCCACAATCAAGAAGAAGATAATCAAAGCACCCAACAACAGAATCTCGACGTGGCCCGCTGTACCGGATGCAACACCGAAGCCACCCACCATAAGGTTTTTCATCAAAATGGGAAGCAACACAATAAAGGCGGCTCCCAGAAAAGCCCCTAGGATACTCCCAAGCCCACCGATAATAATGATAAAAAGAACGTAGAAAGATTGATTGATGTCAAAGGCCTCTAACGGCTCTACCGAACCCAGATAAACGCCAAAATAAAGAGCGCCCGCAACACCAATGTAAAACGAGCTGACCGCAAAAGCCGAAAGCTTTGCCTGAAGGGGTTTGATACCAATCAGTTCTGCCGCAATATCCATATCCCGAATAGCCATCCATGATCGACCGACACGACCTCGAACAATATTCTTCGCCGTGAGCGTCAACGTGGCAATAATCGTAAGCGTAAACAAATATTTTGCTGCCGGCGTCGCTTCAGGGCCCGTGACTCGAACTCCAAAAAAATCAATCGGACGAACCGTAATCATTCCGGTGGGGCTATGATCATAAAACCATCCCACCTTATTAAATAGCCATATCAGAAAGAACTGTGCTGCAAGCGTAGCAACAGCAAGATAAAAACCTTTAATCCGTAGACTCGGTAATCCGAAAACAACGCCAACTGCCGCCGTCACCAGACCGGAAACAAATATCAGGATAAGGTAGTTAACCTCAGGAAAGAAACCCACCAGCTTAAAAGAGGCATAAGCGCCAACTGCCATAAATGCGCCCGTCCCCAAAGAAACTTGCCCACAATATCCAGTCAGAATGTTGAGTCCGAGCCCTGCAAGCGCGTAAACCAAAAGCGGTATCAATATTGCATTAGCCCAGTATTCGTTAATGAAAAATGGCACACCACAAAAAGCAACCAAGAGTATGCCGATAACAAACGCGCGATCTTGTGCAATCGGAAAGATCGCCTGATCCGAACTGTAGCTCGATTTAAACTGACCGTTTTCTCGATAGAACATGGTCAAACTCTCTCAATGATTCGCTCGCCGAACAAGCCCTGCGGCCTAAACAGCAGAAACCCCAGCGCAAGAACATACGCAAACCAGTTCTCGATAGCGCCCCCGACCAATGGCCCAACATAAACCTCAGCCAATTTCTCTCCCACGCCAATTATTAGTCCACCCACAATCGCGCCTGGCACCGAAGTAAACCCACCCAATATCAAAACGGGAAGGGCCTTGAGCGCAATCAGCGACAACGAAAACTGCACACCAGACTTGCTGCCCCACATAATACCTGCGACCAGAGCGACAATGCCTGACACGGACCAAACGATTACCCAGATCTTGTTGAGAGAAATCCCAACACTGAGTGCCGCCTGATGATCATCCGCTACGGCTCGTAGCGCGCGTCCGACTCGAGTTTTCTGAAAGAAAATAGCAAGAGCAGTAACCAATACTGCAGCGGTAGCGGCAGCGACAATCTCAAGCTTTTCAACATAGAGATTAAAATTGTCCAAGAGCAAATCTGACGCGCCTTGCGGAATCCCGATATCAAGCGGCTTTACATCAGATCCAAACAAAAGATCACCCAGACCTTCAAGAACGAAAGCGAGGCCGATCGTTGCCATAAACAAGATGATCTCTTCTTGCTTTACAAGGAACCTAAGCACCGCGCGCTCGATTACCCAGGCTAGAAAAATCATAATCAGCGCAGTGGCCGGGATCGCAAGCCATACCGGCAAGGTGAATCCGAACACCGCGAAGAACCAGCCATCCTCAGCGAGAAAATCATATAGCGCGAGCGCAGCAAAAAGGGCGAGAACACCTTGGGCAAAATTAAATACGCCTGACGCTTTAAAAATCAAAACAAATCCTAGCGCAACCAAGGAATACATGACGCCGGTCATCAAGCCGCTAATGACGACCTCAAGGAGAAATAAATCAAATGCCATCTCTCTCTCCTAAAAACCAAATAAAGAAAGTCTCTCGTCGGATAACCGTCATGTTAATCATGACTGACTCCAAGATAGGCATCAATCACATTTTGGTTCGCCCGCACTTCCTCTGGAGTGCCCTCTGCAATTTTCCGCCCATAGTCCAACACCACGACCCGATCTGATATGTCCATCACGACACCCATGTCATGTTCGATGAGTGCAATCGTCGTCCCGAACTCTTCGTTGGTTTCTAGGATAAACCGACTCATATCCTCTTTTTCCTCGAGATTCATGCCCGCCATAGGCTCATCCAACAGCAACAAAGTGGGCTCAGCCGCAAGTGCGCGACCCAGTTCGACTCGTTTTTGCAAACCGTAAGGCAGTCGGCCGACTGGTGTTTTTCGTATAGTCTGGATCTCAAGAAAATCGATCACATGCTCGACAAACTCGCGATTTTCGATTTCCTCACGCTTAGCAGGTCCAAAATGGAGCGCCTGCCAGAATAGGCCTTTGCTCATCTTGGTATTTCGACCCGTCATGATGTTATCGAGGGTGCTCATTCCCCGGAAAAGCGCAATATTCTGGAAGGTTCGGGCAATGCCGCCCAAAGCCGCTTCATGCGGTTTCATTTGCGCTCGCCTTTTCCCCTGGTAAGTGATGCTGCCCTCCTGCGGGTGATAAAAGCCATTGATGACATTGAGCATTGAGCTCTTACCTGCGCCATTGGGTCCAATAATCGAACGCACTTCTCCTTTGCGAATATCGAAACTTACGTCCGACAAAGCGTGAACACCTCCAAACGAAAGGGAAATTGATTCCACTTCTAGCAGTGTTTCGTTTCTTGAATGAGTTGTCATCTGTCGTTATCGTTCTGGAAGGTTTTGCATCCCAATTAAGCGACTGCTCGAGCCTCTAAAGACCCCACGTCGACATCACGTATCTCGAGATTCGCCTCGATCTTTCCCTGGCGACCATCCTCGAACATGACTTCGGTACTTACGAAGCACCGCTGTCGGCCATCGAAAAGCGCCTCAATAAGATCACTATACCTCTCATTAACGATTCTCCGCCGGACTTTTCGCGTACGTGTTAACTCGCCGTCATCCGGATCAAGCTCTTTATGAAGAACAAGAAAACGCCTAATCTGCGATGTCGCGAGATAAGCATCCTTAGAAATACTTCGATTAACCTTCTCAACGCAGTCCTGAATCAAATCATAGACCTTGGGGTTGGCAGCGAGCTCCTGATAGCTTGCATACGCGACGTTATTACGTTCCGCCCAATTCGCGACCGCATCAAGATCAATATTGATAAATGCAGTGACAAAATCGCGCCCATCACCGAAAGTGACCGCCTCTTGGATCTCCGGATAAAATTTAAGCTTATTCTCTAAAAACTTTGGCGCAAACATACTGTCATCATTAAGTTTGCCCACATCTTTCGCTCGGTCAATGATTCGCAGATGCCCCTCGTCATCGAAATATCCTGCATCACCGGTTCGGACCCAACGATCACCGGTTTTGGTTTCAGCAGTGGCTTCAGGATTTTTAAAATATTTCTGAAACACACCTGGGCTTCGGTAAAGCACTTCGCCACTATCTTCAATCCGGATTTCGACGCCCGGTGGTGGCGTACCGACACTCTCTGATCTGACCGCTCCATCAGGTTGCATCGTGATAAATACAGTCGCTTCGGTCTGCCCGTAAAGCTGTTTCAAGTTGACGCCAAGCGAGCGGTAGAACTCAAAAATCTCGGGTCCGATTGCTTCACCTGCAGTGTACGCCACACGAACACGATTAAGTCCTAGAGAATTTTTAATTGGTCCATAAATTAGTAGCTCTCCAATCTGATAGTGCAAGCGGCTTATGACTGAAACTTTTTGGCCATCCAGTAATCGAGCGCCGCTTTTTTTCGCCACTTTCATGAAGTGATTAAAAAGCGTCCGCTTAAAACTACCCGCGTCTTTCATACGAATCATGACGCTAGTGAGGACGTTCTCAAAAACACGGGGCGGTGCAAAGTAGTAAGTCGGCCCTATCTCTCGAAGATCCTGCGCTACCGTGCTGGCGTTTTCTGGACAATTAACGCAAAACCCAACCACCAGACCCATTGCAAATGAGAATGCGTTATCACCGACCCATGCCATCGGCAGGTAAGCAAGCACCTCCTCATCTGCAGTCACTTTATCAAACGCGCTCGTATTGCGAGCCGTCACAAGAAGGTTCTCATTCGAAAGCACCACCCCTTTTGGTCGACCTGTTGTGCCAGAGGTATAAAGAATGACCGCGGTGTCAGATGACAGTCCTTTATCGATCTCAATATTGACTCGATCCGGATCCGATTGAAGCAAGTCACGACCCAGTGCGACGATATGCCGCATGTCGATAACCACATCCTGATCGTACTTTCTTAAACCTTTTGGATCGCAATAGATAATTTTTTCGACACGTGGGCACTGCTCACGAATCTCAAGCGCCTTATCGACCTGCTCTTGGTTTTCAGCAACAATGAAACGCGCCTCGGCGTGATCAACAACATACTCAATTTCCTTAGCGATCGAGTCTTGATACGCGGGCACAGGGATTCCACCAATTGACTGGGCCGCCAGCATGCTGGCATACAAGCGGGGACGGTTATCACCAATAATCACGAGCGTGTCCCCTCGGGACATCCCGAGATGCATTAAGCCCGATGCAAAAAAGAAAGCCTCGTCACAAAACTCATCAAGACTCCACGTCTGCCATATGCCAAATGCTTTTTCGCGCATGGCCGGCGTCGCGCCATCTTTTTCTCTACGAATTCGTAGAAGTCGCGGAAACGTGCCCGCCTCTGATTCGCTAGAACCACTCATATCCTCTTCCTGTATTCGGCTCAGCTCTTCTTACCTTACTCAAGTGAATTAGGCCTGGCCAGCTCTATGACGCCATACTAACGCGTCCGAACTATTATGATGAGTTAGGTTGCGAAGGGCAAAACTAGACTTAAAAGACGGATTTTTAGATAAGAAACGAAAAAGCGCCCGACGATGTCGGGCGCTTTACTAGTTTGAGCAACAATAATATTTGCTCAAGTGACAGTCCGTTCAACCAGAACTAAGCGACACAAGATTAGAAAGGAATATCATCATCAAAATCGCCACTAGGGCCCGAGTCACGCTGCGGCGGACTTGCCGACGATGCACTTTGGGAGTCCCCTCCACCACCACGACTGTCCAAAAATTGCATTTCTCGGGCTACGATCTTAGTAGACCAGCGATCGCTTCCAGTTTCTTTGTCTTGATATTTAGATGTTTCGATTCGTCCTTCAATATAAACTTGTGATCCTTTTTTGAGATACTCGCCCGCAAGCTCCGCCTGGCGACCAAACAGCGTGATACGATGCCACTCCGTTCGCTCCTGCTTCTCACCACTATTTTTATCTTTCCATTGCTCAGAAGTCGCCACCGAAATATTCGCGACCGCACTACCGCTCGCCGCATAACGAACTTCCGGATCATTACCTAATCTCCCCACCACAATTGCTTTATTTACGCCAGCCATCAGTCAATTTTTCCTTTATTAATTTTACAATCAAATCAGTTTGGGTTCCGCAAACAGTATAACTCTCATCAAGCAAATGTTATCAACTGCTGAAAATTTTTTATCCGAATCTCCGGTAGATGCCGATATCAGAGGCGCTTATGCTTCACGGTATTTCACTAGACTTTACTGATTAAATATGAGACCTTCTGCCCTCTTATTTTTTTGATTTAATTCGTCAAAGTTGACGAGCAACACCTGGAGATCAACATGGAAAACACCGTGGCTATCGACGTTTCCAACGTCTCTAAGGTTTTTGCGAGCGGCACAGCTCAAGAGGTCAAGGCCCTCGATGACGTCTCGGTGGCTATCTTTAAAAATGAATTTTTTACACTTTTAGGTCCATCCGGTTGTGGCAAAACCACGCTTCTTAGACTTATCGCTGGATTCGAGCACGCCACTTCTGGATCAATCCAGCTGGACGGCGCGGAAATAAGCTCACTCGCGCCCTACGACCGACCCGTTAACACTGTCTTTCAGAGCTACGCACTTTTCCCCCATATGACGGTTGCCGAAAATATTGGCTTTGGCCTGGAGATGCAGGGACGCTCAAAAACTGAGGTTGAAGCAACGGTATCCAAGATGCTGGGGCTTGTTCGAATGGAGACTCTTCGAGATCGACACATTGATCAAATTTCAGGCGGCCAGCAACAACGAGTTGCCCTAGCCCGCGCACTTGCGCCCCGACCCAAGGTTCTCCTCCTTGATGAACCCCTGTCGGCTCTTGATCTGAAGCTCAGAAAGGAGATGCAGGTCGAACTTAAGCGCCTTCAACACGAAACCGGCATTACATTTGTGTTTGTAACCCATGATCAGGAAGAGGCACTGACGATGTCAGATCGTGTCGCGGTCATGAACGCTGGCAAGATTCTTCAGGTGGATCATCCTCATGAAATTTATAACCGTCCAAACGATCGATTTGTTGCTGACTTTATCGGCGACACTAATTTTATTCGAGCAAGAATAATCGACAAAGGTTCAACCCACATGAATCTTGATATTGGTGGTGAAAAATCAATCCAGCTTCCCACTCCATCTGATTTAGCAATCGACGGGGAGATCACACTCGCCATTCGGCCGGAACAAGCCCGGATCTGCGGCACAGAGGATTCCCCAATATTCGAAGGCAAACTTGCCGAGACCATTTATATTGGAACGGATACTCACTACCAGATCGATATTGGCACCGATTCGCCCTTTGTCATTCGAGTTCAAAATACGTCAGGTGAGGCACAACAATTGACTCAAGGCGACATGGTTGCCATAGCGGTGGATTCTGCTGTGATTCAGATTCTGCGAGACTAAGCGGTGAGTAAAACGCTGGCCCAACAAGAAAGTCTTGAAGCTCAAGCACAGCGCAAGGAAGTTAAGCGCAACCTCCTGCTTTCAACTCCCGCTTTAATTGTGCTGATCTGTGCGGCTTCAGGACCGCTTCTCATCATGGTTGTATTTTCATTCCTGACCTCCGGAGACTACGGTGGAGTTAAGTGGGAATGGTCAACCGAAGCGTGGTTTCAAGTTGCTTTTTATCGGGACATATTTGATGACACGGTCTCAATCGCAGATGCGCATCTATCAATTCTTTGGCGGTCTGTTCGACTGTCTTTTTTGACCACGCTTACTGCATTCGTTCTGGGGTTCCCGACGGCTTACTTTATCGCGACCCGACCTCCTGAGACTCGAAACATATGGTTGTTTCTGGTCACAATTCCGTTCTGGACGAATCTTCTGATCCGTACATTTGCAATCCTCGAAATTATTCGCAATCAGGGGGTCGTGAACACCTTTTTACTTATGATTGGAGCGATAGATCAACCTTTGGATATGCTTTATACCGATATTGCGATTTTATTGGGTATGACCTACGTCTATATCCCGCTGATGATTCTGCCGATCTACGCATCAATGGAGCGATTTGATTTCAAACTGGTCGAAGCCGCTTATGACCTCTACGCCTCTCGATGGAAAGTCATGAAGCGCGTTATTCTGCCTCTGGTAAAGCCCGGCGTTGTTGCAGGATCCATCTTAGTATTTATCCCATCGCTAGGCGCCTATGTGACCCCTCGAGTGCTCGGCGGTGGGAAGAATCTGATGCTTGGCAACTTAATTGAACTTCAGTTTGGTCAAGGACGAAATTGGCCGCTTGGTGCCGCGCTTTCATTAACATTACTCGCGATCGTAATGATTGCGCTAATTGTGTATGTGCGTTCAGCCCAAAAGCAAGGAGCGACTCATGATTCTTAGACGTCGCTCATTTGTAATTAAGCGAATGCCGGGTTTCACACTACTCGCACTGGCCTGCTTCTTTGCGCTCTATATGCCGCTCGCACCCTTGGTCGTCTATTCTTTCAACGAAGGAAATAACATCGCACTCTGGGAAGGCTTCTCTTTAAGATGGTATCAAGCCGCCTGGGAGAACCAGCTCGTACAAAGCGCCGCCATCCGTTCTATTGTTGTTGCCACGATTGCTTCTATCATCGCCACAGTGCTCGCCACCATGGTGGCACTCGCAACTACCCGTACACGCCCTTATCGAGGCCAGACCATCATCTACGCAATGGTCAACCAACCCCTTGTTGTGCCCGAAATTGTGACAGCCGTTGCGTTGCTCATTCTGTTTGCGCTTATTAAGCAGGCAACAAACTATCACGGCTACGCGTATTTGGTTATTGCGCACAGTGCTTTTTGTATTCCATTTGCATATTTACCAATCCGCGCGAGATTGGAAGGAATGGATCGGGTGCTTGAGACTGCAGCGGCTGACCTCTACGCAACACCGTGGCGAGCATTTAAACGGGTTACTCTGCCGCTCATGCTCCCGGGAATATTCGCGGGCGCTATGCTTGCATTCGTGATTTCCCTCGATGATGTGGTCATCACAGAATTTGTAAAATCAGCAGGTCAGGATACACTGCCAACTTATATGCTGGGTCAGTTGAGAAGAAGTATCACGCCAGAGATCAATGCGATCTCGACCGTACTACTCGGGATATCAGTACTGATGGTGACCCTGATTTTTTTCTTAAGCCGTAAAAAAACGGCCTAATATAACCAAGGAGAAGAAGTATGAAGCTTGCATATCAATCGTTACTTGCAGGAGTCGCGCTAACAGTCAGTAGTCTGGCGCTAGCCGCGGGCGAGTTAAATCTATACAACTGGGGCAACTACACCAGCCCCAAACTCATTGAAAAATTCGAAGCTGAGACAGGTATCAAAGTAACAATCACTGACTATGATTCTAACGAGACAGCACTGGCCAAAGTACGGGCCGGTGGTCATGGATTTGATCTTGCTGTGCCATCACATAGTCATTTACCCATCTGGATGTCTGAAGGTCTGATCGCAAACGCTCGGGTCGATCAGATGCCAAACTTTAAAAACGTTGCTAAAGAGTGGCGCAATCCTGATTGGGATCCGGGTCGTCAATATAGTGCGCCGTGGCAGTGGGGAAGCGTTGGCGTTATGGTTGATACATCGGTCTATAACGGCGACATCAACACGTTTGGCATCATTCTAGATCCGCCTGAGGAGTTGATTGGCAAAATTAATGTGGCGCCTGAGATGAACGATGTCATCAGTTCAGCCCTTCTCTATCTGGGTGGTGAAGCGTGCTCCGGAGACAAAGAACTTCTTAGAAAGGTCCGCGATAAACTGGTCGAAGCAAAGCCCAAATGGAAATCAATGGATTACGGGGTAATCGAAAAATTCGCAGGGCGAGATCTTGCGGCTTCACTATATTGGAATGGTGCGGCTTTTCGGGCACGTCTTAAAAACCCTGACGTTCGATACGGATACCCTGTCGAAGGCTACTCCTTGTGGGCCGACGCGGTCGTATTGTTGAAAGACGCCAAAAATGTTGAAGAAGCTAAAACATTCATGAACTTCATCATGGCGCCAGAAAACGCCGGCTTGATGTCTGAATTTGCCCGCTACGCAAACAGCATTGTTGGATCAGAAGCCTTCATGCCAGAAGATATGGCAACTGCGCCCGAAGTTGTTGTTCCCGAGGAGTTCATTGGTGCGGGTAAGTTTTATCCCACCTGCTCTCCAGAGGTGCAGAAGATGTATACCGCGATCTGGACTGAACTGCAGAAATAAAACTGCGCTTTTGGGGCCGCCACCTGGCGGCCCTTTTTTCTGGTACTCAACGAGATGAAAAAATTACCGCTAGCAAAAAACGAACGCGTCCCGCGCAACTTATGGGATCGCGCGCCCTGGAACCAATGGTCGTTTCAACATATCAGGGAAATCCTGCCCACCGTAGAGGTCTGGCGCGGGTCGGGGTCAATCTGGGAATTAGACGAAAAAGAAACTGACCTTGATCATTTAATCTTTACTAATCGTTTAGGTATTGAGACGACGATTCTGGGCTGGCTTACCGATAACTTCGCGGATGGCATCACGGTTATCCATCGCGGTCGTCTTTGCTACGAGCGCTACTTTAATGAGATGAACCCGCGTACGCTTCATCTTTCGCAGTCAATGGCGAAATCGATCACATCATCCGTCGCTGGCATTCTGGTCGAGCGTGGATTACTTGATCCCAATGCGCTGATAACATCTTACTTGCCCGAATTATCAGAGACAGGCTGGAACGATGCACTGCTACGGCATGCACTGGATATGACCTCGGGTGTACGCTATGTCGAAGATTATGAGGCGCCAGACTCTGATATCGCCGCAACTGATATCGCTTCGGGATGGAGAGTGCCGTCTGATAGTGGTCCTCACTTTCCATGCGTATGGGATCAAATCCAGAGTCTAAAAGAGGTCGTTCGACCCCATGGCGAAAAGTTTGAGTACCGCTCAATCGAGACTGATGTCATTGCGCATTGCATGGAACGAGTCACCCAAACGCGTCTTGCGGATCTAATAAGTAAGGAACTCTGGCAACCACTCGGGGCCGAAGAAAGCGCATGTTTGACCGTTGACGCGGGTGGCTACCCGCTTGCAGATGGGGGATTTAACGCCACCCTTCGTGATTACTCAAGATTTGGCCAGATGCTCTGCCATAACGGCTTCGCGAACGGTCACCAAATTGTTCCGACTCAATGGATCTCGGACACTCTCGATGCGAACGAGCAATTATTTGAATCCGATAAAAACATTGGAAAAGATCGCGGCGGTTACCGTAATCAATTCTGGATTCGCGATGTCGGCCGCCAAATTATGATGGCGCGTGGTGTATTCGGACAGCTGATCTATATCGATCTTGATCATGATCTGGTCATCACTCGTCTATCGAGTTGGCCCGAGTTTTTATCTGATGATCGAAAGCATGATGACATGCTCGCCCTTGACGCTATCACCAAATTTTTAGGAACTGCTTCTGATGACTGATCTAGATCTTTGTTACCTGCCGGCAACTGATGCGATCAAGCAGTTTAAGGCTAAGACACTCTCGCCTGTTGAACTGCTCGACGCGCTGATCCGCCGGGCGGAAGAGGTCGAACCCGTTATCAACGCTTTCACCTATCGCCACTTTGACGAAGCGATGGATAAGGCTAAAAAAGCAGAAGCGAAATACGCCTCGGGCGGGCGCACCAGAGCCCTTGAGGGACTCCCCATCGGCATCAAGGACGAAAGCTTCATTAAGGGCAAGCCAACATCGAGCGGCTCACTGATCATGAAGGATTTCGTCGCAGACAGAACCTCGGTTGGCAACGAGCGGATTATGCGAGCCGGCGGGA
>JABHUE010000146.1 GCA_018672825.1 Pseudomonadota bacterium
CCTCCTCAGCCAGCATAGTTTTGCCCGTGCCGGGCTCCCCCTTGATTAATAGCGGCCGCTCAAGTGTGACCGCGGCGTTAACCGCCAAAGAAAGATCTTCAGTCGCGACATAGCGCTCAGTACCCTTGAAACTCATGCGTTGCTCCTAATGATGAGGGGGAAGTTAAAGGCTAACCCGAAGAATCGGGGCAAAACCAATGAGATGTCTTCATTAGAAAAATAGGACTATGCACCAAATAGTTACTAAGTTGATAAGGCTAACTAGAACGGCAGCAGAGCATATATCTTTTGCATCCCGGGATATTACGTTCCATTCTTTCCCTATCCTATCTATGGCGTATTCAACTCCCGTATTAAACAACTCTGTAACCAATACAAATACGATTGAGAACCAGAGAATAGCAATTTCGACAGCAGTGTCTCCAACAATAAAAGACGCGGGCCCTAATACAATAAAAAGCAGAATTTCTAATCGAAATGGTTCTTCAGAGCGCCATGCAGTACCGATACCACGCAATGAACACGATAATCTTTTCCACAATCGGGGAACAAATGCCAAACTAAATATATTCAACTATCATCTCCCGAATATTGTTAGCTTTCCCACGATCAGTACTGCTTGATTTAGCGAGATACCTATAGCGCCCGACAGGCCGATGAGGAGTTCGCCACTGAACCCGCGCCGAACTAATCCGCCAGCGTAATTAATCAACTAGTTTTCGGCTATCCAGCCGTGCCAAACAAAAAAATACAGCCCGCTAGAATAGATTGACGTGATCAGCCCTACACCGAGAACTACATAGAGAATCGCGCGGGAATAAGGGCCGACAACACAATCAATAACGCTCCCGGAATGGATCATATCACTGAGGGCATCGTTGGATCGAGACATTTTATTTTATTCATCAAAAGGTCATAACAAGGTAACAGGCAGGCCTCTTCACCAACCAATTAAACTCAACGTACAGATGACATTTCTCGTTTAGTCACCGGGGTGTGGAAGCCTCCGCATATTCTCTATTCTGACATCAAACGCCTGTCCGTCACTTGATGTCCCTTGGGTCATCGTGTCGGGGATCCCATACTCGCCCATCAAGTTCTAAGGCCTGAATTGCATTGATAATTTTGTACATCTGATTAGCATCGGAATCACTGACCGAATTGACGAAATACTTAACCTGCTTGCTAAAAGTATTTTCCCCAATGCACACTAAAAAATTATCCCCGTAAGTAATGGAACAGCTGTTCTTACGGTCCTGTTCAAACAACGACTGGCCGAGCATCGCATTAGGTCGGTTGGGCACGCCTAGCAAGTGCAAGAGCGTCGGTGCCATATCAATGCTTGAGGCATAATTTGCGTCAAAACTCTTTGCCAATTTTCCACTAGGGTGGTATATCAACAAGGGCATGCGGTCCACAAATATTGGGCGGTAATCGGACTGACGTTCTACCAACACACGGTAATCGCGATCATAAAAACGCGAATGATCCGCGGTGAATATTACAATAGTGTTGTCGAAATACGGCGACGACTGAAAATATCGCCAGAATTGGCCAAAGGTATCGTCGTAATTATGGATAGTGTCGAGCGCATAGCTGTCGGCTCCCTGGTAGCGCTTGGCGTCTTCTGCTGGATGCCTTAGCGCATGGGTTTCGATATTGTACAAACTATAAAAGAACGGATCATTTTCTCCCTGCTTCTGAGTAGTTTCCGCCGACTTCAAGTGGCCGATAAATGCCTTCATAAATTGCTGATCACTCAACCCAATTTCAATATTGGCAGTCTCGGAGGACAAATAATGATCACCTAGCTGCTTGCCGTCGTAAATCGAATCAAATCCGGCTCGTTGCATTACCTCATCAATCTGAGTTCGCTCGTTATATTGAGAGTAAAAAAAGGCTGATACGTATCCGTCGCGGCGCAAGATATCCGGTATACAACTATAGCTCGCGCTGTCAATCACGCCCCCGCCACCAAAATATCCGTAGAACGAGCACGTCTGGCCATGCAATCCCCGATACGTCGAGAATGTATGATTAAAATAGTTGTCCACAGTCATCGCCATTCGTGAAAAATCATCGACGTTAGGGGTCAATCCCGGGTAGGCCTGACTGTAGGGCTGCATTACGCGTGACGACAGCCCTTCACTAAGAAAAACGATCACGTTGTATTTCTTGAAGGAACCGCTTTCCCCATCTACTCCCAACGGCGGGGGTGAGGTGTAGATGTGTGGTTTTATCAGGGGAAATTGAGCATTCTGGTCGATTGACATGCCGAACCGAGCAGCCGTTTCCAGTTCACTTTCGGTCAATGCTTGGTTCTTTTTGTGCTCGCGAAACACTCTTTTGGCGACATCAATTAATTCCGCCAGAGGCGATCCGAGAACTTGCCGGTCAGGGGCTGTCAGGTCAATTTCTGCTGGTGAAACGCGTAGGCTTTTTTTTATCACAATTACTTGCAAACCCACCCCGCTTATCAATAAGACAAGCGCGAGCCCCCAGCGATATCGTGCGTTGATTATCGCGCCACGGCCGATTACAAACCAATCGATCATCAGTAAAAAAGCAAGCGCTGCGATCGCGGCCGCCACCCGTGGAGCGGTCAGAAGCAAATCAAGTTGAGCAGCATTAGCAAGCGATATCGGCAACACATAGTCGCCGGCGTAGAATAAATGTGCGGCCTGGAAAAAACAGGCCATCAGCAACAAAGACAAGACGACACCTGCCATCGCTCGCAACACAAACCCGCGGCCGAAAGTAGTGACGATCAACACAGCAACCACCAACCAGTCACGGATCAATGGAGTATTCACAATCGCTGCGTCGCCAAACGGCAACTGCGCTAGCCAAGTGAACCCAAGCACCGACACCAGTGTCAGTAACAACAACAGCATGCACACGTGCCAAAGTCGGTCCATTACGAGAATCTTGGAGTAAGAAAGATATTGGAAATCCGCGCAGTCTAACCGCCATTTTACAAAACAGCGGATGATAACAACAAACCACTTCGGACCCGTCGATTTCTGGATTCGGTTTAAGGCTGCCAGCCTCTGGCCGATGCCGTCGTAGAACCTTCTGAAGCAATGACCTGGCCTGGTTGAATGGCCGCACGATACACTAAG
>JABHUE010000147.1 GCA_018672825.1 Pseudomonadota bacterium
AGTTTGCCACCAACGTCCCATATTGATCTTTTTGATTACCCACACACCGAACTTCTTTGGTGTACGTCCATTCTCGAACAGCTTCTGCGGCTTTATAACCGCAGGACCAAATCACGCCGTTAATTCGGCAGGTTTGATCTTGTTCAGGAGCGTCGACTCCATGAAGGCTCACTTTGTTGCCAGAAATAGAGAGCGTGTCGCCGTCTACAATAACTGCGGGACCCGATAGATCAGCGTTGGCTTTTAGGCCAAGGCCCATAAGTAACAACAACATAAGCGGAAACATTTTCATTTAGTGAGCATGCCTAAAAAGTGCAGCCTATAAACCGTTGAACAAAACCATCGCTGTCCTACCTGAATCATGCGATCTGAGAGTGGCGCATTAAAAATTTTTAAAACCCGCCAGAAAAATAATTCTGTCTAATCAAAAACTCTTAATGAAGTGTAAAGATTACGAAATAAAACTTCGCACACTTTGAGATCCTTAAAAACGGCGCTTAGAATTCACAATGTCGGCCCACAAAAACTCCAAGGTACTTTGAACAAATTGCCTTGCTTGTCCCTGCGTCTCGCATCGTCATTAACGCATAATTCAAAGAATGAATATAAGGTGAATCCTTTTGAGCGGCAAACGTCAATAGATCACTCCTAAGATTTAGTTTAGACAACGCTAATTTTTTGCCTTTATTCTCCGCAAGCAGTTGTCGACCTAATGGATACTGCGTAACTAAACCATCGTATTGATCAAGATTATTGATCAGCATACGGAATCCATCATTTACGCTCTCAGTCTCGACCGAGTGTCCTCCCAACTGACTGACCATAGGTCCCGCTATAGATTCCTTTTCTACCAACAACACCTTGTCTTCGACATCAGATAAATGTTTGTATGGATCTTTGTCGCCCTCAAGCAAAGTCGTGCTGGTCGTGAGCGCAGCCGTGACGATCGCTGAGAGAAATATGCCAACGATCATGCTGCTGAGCATCACCAAGCGCCCTCCCATTGTTTTTGGAGGCTCAGGCAATTCACCCTGAATCATGGCAATTGAGGTCAACCATCCTGAATGAGTGACGCGGCGATCTTGGGGATCCGCTTGCTCGACTTTTTTTCTTTTAATCTCGATTATCCAGAACAGCACACTCATAACAACAAATACAAGAATCACCCAAAACAGAGGTATCAAAAAATGCTCTCCAATAATCTCGATCGACTTTATGAAAACATTGTGATTTTTTTGATAGAGGATGGTTAGATGGCTAATGATGAAGGGTTGAGTGAAATCCACCGAATTATGAAATTCGACAGTAGGAGAAAAATCGCCCAAAAGAATATCGTACTGATTCTCTTCAAGCCCAGCGAGCGCTTTTGAGGGGTCTTTATCTGCTGCTTGATATTTATAGTCCCAGCCATTGAGTTTGGCAGCCTCTTCCCAAAGCTCTACCGCTAATCCAGAAGACTTACCGCTCTCACTCACAACAAAAGGGGGGCTACTTACCAGCCCAACTCGAATAGTCTTACCGCTTTCCTCAGCTGACAGAGCAATAGAAGCACTCATCATTATAAACAAAGCTAAGATTCTAATTATCAATGGGTAACCTCTTGGGTTTGAAATGGCAGGGATAGTGGCTGCTACTTTTGTGCTAAATAAAAATTTCTACACTCAGAATTCTTGTATGCTGGGTTTTTTAAAAACGCTGTCGCCACCATGCCCCTAGCGTATTGGTCTGGACATAAATCTCCTTAGCGGAAACGTCGTAGCCGTATGCCTTTGCAATGGCGGCGAGGCCCTCTCCCACGCCGGAGCCATTACTCATAGCCGTATCCACAATTGAAAAAACTTGCTCTTGAAGATCATCATTTTCTAGAACCGCTTGCCTAAAAGATTCGAACTCAGTCAATGCGTCGTGCCAGATTTTGATGTTTTGAGCTGCACCCTTACCGAATCACTCTTCTCAATGCCTAATTTAGGTCTGGAGGTCATTTCCACACCTCGGGCTTCGTTTAATTCTTTTTCTCGGGCGCTAATCAGCGAAAGACAGTCTCGCATTCTGACGATAGTGTCATCGGACAGCACGTGACGGGCCTCTCTATGAACTGCCGTCTCACGGGCGATCTCAGTAAGTATCGAACGCATTTCTCGAAGTACTTGAGCTTCGATTGTCTCTTTTGTCATAACATGATTATAGCTGACCTCGGTTAGATCAATTAACCCAGCAACCTCAATTAGAGTTAAACGCTCACGCCCAGGCGCTTGAAGATCAAAACCAACTGATCAATCTCTAGCAGGTCAAAAATTCAGAACGTAATGAAAATTCAAATCTGGGCTAAAGCACGGTCTAGTGCATTTGCAAACGCCATTCGGTCTTTTTCGCTGAAACCATCAGGCCCTCCAGTGGTTACGCCACTGCTTCTCAGAGACTCCATAAAATCTCTCATATTCAGGCGCTGCCTCACGTCCTCTTCAGAGAATTTTTCGCCCCGAGGGCTTAGCACTAAACACCCTTTTGCGACGAGCTCAGCCGCAAGCGGAATATCCTGGGTAATCACGATATCGCCATTTCTTGCATGCGAAACAATATATTGATCAGCAACATCAAAGCCAGAGCCTACTTTTACAGCGGTAATAAACGATGACCGAGGAACCTCGAGCAGTTGGTTTGCGACGAATGTCACGAGTGTCTGTGTTCTTTCTGACGCGCGGTAAAGAATTTCTTTAACCGGTCTTGGTGACGCATCAGCATCAACCCAGATACTTCTCTTTGTCTCGTTGATAGTCACTCCTTTTTTTTGAATATGTGAGGGAGCTCCAGTCGATTCACATCACTAACATTTTTCGTCCACTTTAACGGTTAATTTTTAGACTGTTTTAAATGTAAAAAGACCCGCCGGAGCGGGCCTTTTTCACACATCCGAAAACTTGACTATCGGAGTATAAGCACTTTCTAGCCAGCCGGAAGGTACGGGATTGAACCCGCGATATCCGTGTCATCAATGACATGAAAATTACTGACACCACCCGCCTGCCTGGCCTTGCCAAAAGGTGCATACTCGGGATCCGAAGCGAAATTATCCAAGGCTTCCCGTGAAGGAAATTGGATAATAGCAATCAATGTACTGTCTTTATCTTGGCCCTCAAGCGTAGAAATATTGCCACTGCGCGATAGGTATTTCCCTCCATGTTTCTCGACAATGTTATGGACATTCGCCGCATAGTCCGGCACCCAACTGTCGTCTGTTACCTTGATATCACCGATTAAAAAAACACTCATAATTTTCCCCTTTTTGAATTACAGGTTTCAACCTGCTTTAAAAAAATCAAGGGCAATCTTTTTTATCTACTTATTC
>JABHUE010000145.1 GCA_018672825.1 Pseudomonadota bacterium
GCCGCATAGTCCGGCACCCAACTGTCGTCTGTTACCTTGATATCACCGATTAAAAAAACACTCATAATTTTCCCCTTTTTGAATTACAGGTTTCAACCTGCTTTAAAAAAATCAAGGGCAATCTTTTTTATCTACTTATTCCTAACGATAACTGACTCAATCTCTTCGAAATAAAAAGTACCCTGCAAAAACACTTACTACGATATTGACGTAATTTGTCCAGTCCCAATCGACATCAGACACCTTGAAATTTTCAATATGATAAAGCACCAAAAACGTTGCGATAACCCAAAGCAGCGCCCCCAGAAATCTCCCCAAGAAATTTTGGGCGGAGTTACCAATCAAAACAGCCCCAGCGATAGCCCCAACGACTATATTGATATAGTCAAACCAGGACCACTGTAAGTCTGTAACTTCAAATTTTGTTATTTCAAACGCAAAGAGAAATATCGCAATTAGTCCTAGTAAAATTCCAAGAATTTTTCGCAAATTTTCCAAGATAGGTCTCCTTAGTTTGGCTTGAGACGTTTAGACGCCGTTTGGGTCGCACATTGTCTTCCCCCAAGAATAAAACAGATTGGTGTCAGAATCCTAATAAGAATCTCTTATTGTCTGGTTCTGGAGCGTAAAGCAGGGCCGGCGATCAGACAGGTCACAAAGGCATAACCCACGCGAAAACCTAAACGCATGGCGGCACTCCTTACTGAGGCAAAGGTTTATGAGCTGTTTCTGGCAGTCGGACGATAAATAAGAATGAAATAGCGGCGCCGAAAATAAGGTACCACGCTATCGATAAATCGTCGTGGGAGCGTTCAATGATCCATGTCGCGACGAGAGGGGTTGTTCCCCCAAAGATTGCCAGGCCGATGTTATAGCCAACGGACAGTGCGCTGACCCGAACCCGACTGGGAAACATTTCCGTTAATGTTGCCGGAATTGCACTTAAGTATGCAGCCAGAAGAATTGCGAAACCAATCTGTCCTACCATAATCATCATAAAATCCACATGATGCATCAGCACGATGAGAGGGTATCCCAAAAGCACCGCACCACCGGATCCAAACAACAACAATGCTTTGCGACCTACCTTGTCTGACAACGCCCCAAATACGGGAACCAGAACTAAAAGTACGGCCAACGATAAAGAATTAATATCCAGCGCATCTGAACGCGGCACTTTTACCTCCTTAATCAACCATGTCACTGCATAGACAAACATGAGATAAAAGCCGACCGCGTTGAAGATATTGATACCGATTACTTGGGTGACCGCGCGCCACTCGGTACGAAATGCATCAATTATGGGATTAGCCGAATCGTTTGATTCAGTTTTGGGCATCTCGGGGAGATGACGGCGTATTAATAAACCCACAACGCCCACTGCAATTCCCGATAGAAAAGCGATCCGCCAACCCCAATCCGAAACTGCCTCAGCAGATAAAAGATTACTAAGCAGCGCGCCCACGCCAGACCCCAGCAAGATGCCCCCGACTGCGCCAACCAACGTCCAACTCGTAAAAAAACCGCGACGTTTCGAGGGGGCATGCTCCGCTAGATAAACAATCGAGCTGGTGTATTCACCGCCAACGGCCATGCCCTGCAACATCCGCATCAGCACCATCAAAACTGCTGCCGAGACTCCGATCGTGGCATGATCAGGCAAAATTCCAATCATGCCACTTGGAATTGCCATAAGAAGAACCGACAGCACTAACGCCCGCTTCCGCCCAATTTTATCGCCAATAAAGCCAAAAATGATTCCGCCAATTGGCCTCATTAAAAAACCAGCGGCAAACGCTCCAAACGAAGCAATCAAAGAGACTGTTGGGTCGTCAGACGGAAAAAAAAGTCTCCCGATGATTGGCGCAAAAAATCCATAGACAGCGAAGTCGTACCACTCCAGGACGTTTCCCGTAACTCCCGCTGCAATTACCTTACGACGCTGACGTGCTTCTTGATCCATCTTTTTACCCATATTTCTTGAGGTTTTACGTTGGGCATCTTAACTTAAAAACGTTTCACCTACTTCAAACCCCCGAAACCAGAAGGCAACTTACTCTATGAGTTGGCTCATCTAGGATCAGACTACACAGCATCCATGCAGCTATGATCGAGACTTCAGAAGCGTTTAAGAGTGCAGGTCAACCCCGGATTCAATATAAAAAACCAACAAAAGAATACCTGCACCACAAACAGCTCCAAACAAAAAAGCGCCAAAATTAGAATCGCGGACTTCTGACAACTCATAATGGAACACGTTAAGCAGCAGCGCGCCCGCGAGGAAAGATGATAAGAATGCTGCTGTCACAAGATTATGCTCACCTAACGTCACGCCGAGAAGCCAGCCGAACAAGAGTGCCCCGCTCAAGACGTACCGACCCCACTTATTAAAGTGAGCTGCCTCGTGGGCTTCGTGTTCCGCATCAATCATCATCATATGCAGTGCGACTGCAAGGGTAAAAATACCGGCAACCATCACATCAATCATGATTCGCTCGGGCATCGTATAGGTAATGATTACGTTATAGATACTGAATGATGCAATCGAAATAACAAAAGAGCGATGGATTTTTTCTTGACTCTTATCGGACTCTTGGCGGCACCATCTTTTTAAACCGAAAAAAAACATGAACCCGAAAAAAGCCAATAGAAAAACACTAACCTCAACAAAATGGACTCCTACAAAATGCGAATGAAGGATTTCCCCAATCGAATCTTTACTTTCAACCAAGTCGGGTAGCATATGAAGAAAAACAAAAGCGACGGCAAACCCGCCACTAAAAGAAGTGAATCCTTTTCGGGCCAGCCACGGACTGCGTCGAATATAAGGTGCCGCGAGATGCAACGCCACCAGTATTGCTGTCGACAAAAATGAGTAGATTAAAACGTCTCCACTAAAACTACTATCAGCGATTTGACCCATCATCCTTCTCCTTTCTGATCATGGTTTAGTGTAGAGAGTTTGTTAATCGTGGGGAAAAACTATCTCTTATTTATTTTGACGGCGCGTCCCATTAGACCAAAACGGAAAACATCATTTCGAGATGGGTCAAGATAATCGTCAAAAAAACACAAGCATTCGTGTCCACAGCGCGGGACTAAAGTTGCCACATTACAGCCTTGATCTCGCCTGAAGCTAAAATCTCATAGCATGAGAGACCCCGTGCACCTGAATTTTTCTGGCTGCAAATTTACTCGTCACTCGCTTCAAGTTCTGCGGCCAGCCCCCTCTTTGTCACTAATACAAGCGCATCGGTCAATTTTCGCTGCGTCGTCTGGAGCGCATCGATAAAAGCCTGGCCGGCGTCTGATACCTCGTCAACACTAATCGAGTCGTCTTTCACAAAATACCATTGGTCCTCGAGCTCATTGGTCTGTCTCAATGAAGCCATCGCCTCTTCAACAACTGCCATATCTAAATCAATTTCACTCATTTAAAGCTCGCATTTCTCCACGATATTCAAAACGTTTGTGTGTGCAACTCTCTCAAACCAAAAAATAATTTCTAGTCTTACTTTCAACTTACAGGCATTGATTAAAGAAGGTGCGTTTGTGCGAATCGGAAATTCAGGGAATCCTGTTCAGTGGCCTAATTATATCCCTTTTACTTTCGCTGGCAGAAGAACCTAATCCTGATCAATGATGATCCCAAAAATGACGGATCTTGTTCTGCGTCCAATAGAAACTGATCTTAATCCAATGGTTGCCTAATGCGCACCCCGCGATTAGACCAAAAAGAAACACCGCAATTAGTAGTAACAAAATGTCGAAGTTCATCATTTACCTTAGCGACAATCTCAAGCGCTGTGAACGAAAATTTCTGCGTCGTAAGTCACGACTGAAAGACAAAGAGTCAGAGAGCGCTTACATTTTCTAAAAATTTGATCTACCCATGTCTTCACTGGTTATACACAAATTTTAAACTTTTAATCACATTGTTTCGGTAAGAATATTAAAAAACAACAAAGAATAAAAAACCTATGAAATCACTTTTTGCCGTTTTGTTTGCGACCATTACTTTAATCACATCCCAGTCGGTATTTGCGAGTGGCTCCGCCGACAGCGATCATGACCACGGCGATATGTATGATAAAGATCATGCCTTCCTTGAGACCGACAACAAAAGAGGTGGCGGAAACGACTAGTTGCCAAGCGGCGCTTTATCGCGGAATAGGGCCTCATTGAGGCCTATGTTTCGCCAATCTTAACAGCATTACAAATAATACCGCAGAAAAAGCGACCAGCGAAACCGGAGGAAGGTATCCGTGCCGGCCTGGCGGATTGAACCATCCAGTCAAACCCAGCACAAATACGTGTCCACCAAAAATTAGCAGACTCACGTATCCCAAACGCTGGCCACGCTTCCACCGATCAACGCCAACCGTCTCGATCATGAATGGTAGCGACGTTATAGCCGTTACCGACAGACACCATAGGCTCGAGATCCCGAACAACATGCTGAGATCACCGGTTACGTTCAGCCGTCCTGTTGTATCGAAAAATTTCGGATAGCACTTTGGCGAGAACAGTAGCAACGCCATAAGCGCATGATCGCTGCCATTGAAAAGCCCATCAACCCGAAGAACTTAATCAGAATCAATTGCTTCGGCAGATCATTGGAATAAGTCGTAATCCATTTACCCACAAGATAAGACATCGAAATTAAAAAAACGACTAGCGCCAAGTCTTTATTCAGAACAAACAACGGGAGTTGCGCCCAGTCGACGCCTGCAAAGAGAGGGCGCAAAATTTGGCTCCTCAGTAACGCCGAAATAAGCAGTCGCCGGTTAGGCGGTCGCGCTTGATTGCCTTGTTAACTGTGCGCTGGCTCATGAAACTCAACAACATTTTTATCAGGATCCCTTATAAAAAAGAATTTAGCCCCTTCGAACTCTACTTCGCCAGTAATAGCAATACCGAGAGCTTTTACAGACTCTTTTGCAGATTCTGCACTGGTTACTTCTAGCGCTACATGTGTGTATCCAGTATTTTTTTCAGGGACGTCCATCAGTACATTCTCGGTACACTCTGCACCTGCATTCAGGATAAAGTTAATGTTAACACCTGATGGGTGCTCCATTATTGCTACAGGCTCTGGGCCGACCGGGCCAGCCAGAAACACAAATCCCAGCTTTTCGTAAAATTCTCTAGATAGACTTAGATCTTTAACCCTCAAACCTAGATGATTAATTCTTGTAATTTCTTTCATGGCTGTCTTTCTATGGATGTATGGTATCGAATAACAGCGTAGCTTAACGCGATTCCCAGGCGCAATAAAAACCATCTCTCCGTAAACGGCTGCACCAAGCAGTCCTTACATCTATTTTGATCCATAGTAAGCATCGCTCAAGATCCTAGATAGTTTAAAGACGGGTCGATTAAGGCGTGACGAGTAACCCATAAATTAGAAGCATGTCGACAGGCGAGCTTATTGATTTTCCTCTCATTGAGTTTCTGGGCGAGCTTCAAGGTAAGTCTCGAACGCTGAATCTGAGAGCCGTTGACCGAGGCCACGTTGACTGGCGTTAAAAGTTAACTCAGTATTAAATGACGGCGCCTTCAGAAAGAGTGCTATTGCCTCTTTCTCGGAGCCCGCTAATTCCTGGCTATTTGACTCAAGAAATGCAGAAAGCGCATTACCCCATGCGTCGCATCGGAGATAAAGATCATGGATCAATTTTGCATTCTGCGCATAAACCACCGAAAGCCGCATCAGCTCAGTATCTCTAATCGACCTTAACTCCCGATTCGTCGGCAAGTCCTCCTTGTTTGGTTGATTCGCGACATAAACCGCGTGAAAAACCTGCTCCATCATATTCATCGAGCCGTAAAACTGCTCAATATAATCAGATGGTATTTTCGTGATCTCTACAAGCGAATCCTGCGGAATCAAGGTCGACGCGTAAGCAATCGCGCTGCAACTTAATGCATCTCGACTCACATTGCCGTCAGCGTGACAATATCCGACCACACCCAAGCTAGCCAGAATAATTACAATTTTTTTAACATGTGCAATGATCAACAATCTCTCCTAGAAAAAACCACCTCAAACCCTATTTCACAATTAGCTTTTACCCATATTGATCAAGATTATTTGAATTTTGATTCAGATAACCGAGCAATATCGACTTAAACCTGCTCTGGTCGCGCCAATCTTTCGCGAGCGGTCTGCACTATCGAGTAAAGAGCTGGAATCATCAAGATTCCAAACAGGGTCGCCGCAAGCATGCCACCAAAAACGGCAAGTCCGATCGAGATCCGACTTGCAGCACCCGCCCCACTTGATAACACTAGTGGCATGACACCAAGCACAAACGAGATTGCTGTCATAACCACTGCTCTGAACCTTAATTCAGCCCCTTGCATTGTGGCATCAAAAATTGATTTGCCTTCCTCTCTTAATTGCTTGGAAAATTCAACAATTAAAATGGCGTTTTTTGAAGCAAGGCCAATCAACATAATCAAGCCTACCTGAGTGTATAAATTGACCGGTAAGCCCACGGCACCCACAGCCGCCAAAGCGCCCAACAACGCGATCGGTACCGAGAGTAAAACACTGGCTGGAATCGCCCAGCTCTCATACTGAGCCACCAAAAACAGATACACGAATATCAGGGACAAGGCGATGATGATGCTCACCTGGCCAGCCGCTCTTATTTCCTGATACGACATGCCCGTCCATTCAAAAGCCATGGTATCGCTTAAGTGTTCTTTTGCCACACGCTCCATTGCAACGATCGCGTCGCCTGAACTTTTCCCAGCGGCCGCATTGCCGCTAATCGTTGCCGAACGAAATAAATTATAGCGATCAACAATGTCTGGCCCAATCGCAGACTCGACTCGAGTGACCGCAGCGAGCGGTACCATTTCATCGGCGTTATTACGCACAAAAAGCTTTCCGATGTCTTGGGGTTCGTTCCGCGCATCTGCTTCAGCCTGCACCATAACGCGATACGCCCTACCCGACCGATTGAAATCATTAACATAAAGGCCGCCCAACTGCGTCTGAAGGGTTGAAAAGATCTCGTTTAACGAAACGCCTAAAACCTTCGCTTTTTCACGATCTACTTCGAGCCAAACTCTTGGCGCTGACGCCGAGAAAGTTGAAGAAATACCGGTCAGGTTCGGGTCTTGATTTGCGGCAACGATAAGACCATTTAAAGAAGACTCAAGATCAACGAGGCTGCCGCCTGATAAATCCTGCAGGACAAACTCAAAACCGGACGTTGAGCCCAATCCAGGAATCGGAGGCGGCACAAACGGAATAATGCGGGCGTCACTATTAGAACTCGCAATCGCTCGTAGTTTGCCAAATATGGTTTTAAGTGATAATTCGGGTGACTGTCGGTTATCCCAATGATCCAGTATTCCGATGATGAATGCCGCATTTGGTGACATTGAACTGCTTAGCATACTAAAACCGGCAACAGACATGACATCCGTTACCCCTGCGATCTGACTCAGTTCGTTCTCAATCTCGGTCAACACTAATTCGGTACGATTCAGTGATGCCCCGTCCGGAAGTCGCAAATCGACCATAAACGCTCCCTGATCCTCATAGGGTAAAAATCCAGTCGGAAGACTCTTAAACAGGTACCCCATCCCGGAAAAAATTGCAATGAGCAACACGATCGTAACGGCTCCACGACGCACGAAAATGGTCGCAATCCTGGAATAGCCACGGGTTATCGAATTGAAGAAACGATTAAAAATTTGATACCAGCGCGGTTCTTTCCCGGCAGGCTTGAGCAGTACCGCGCACAGTGCCGGACTCAGCGTTAACGCATTTATTGAAGAGATTGCAACCGCCGCTGAAATTGTTACTGCAAACTGCCGAAACAATTCACCGGTAATCCCAGGAATCATCGCGACGGGCACAAAGACTGCAAGCAGAACAAGTGTTGTTGCGATAACAGGTCCGGCAACTTCATGCATTGCCAGTCGAGTGGCCTCGACGGGCGTCTTGCCATCTGCAATATGGCGCTGGGTATTCTCGACAACCACGATTGCATCATCTACGACAATTCCGATCGCCAGAATAAGAGCAAACAGCACAATCGTATTAATCGAGAAACCGGCCATCAGCAGTACAGCGAAAGTCCCGATCAGAGAGACAGGAACCGCAATGCCGGGCACAAGTGTTGCGCGCCAATCTCCTAGAAAGATAAAAACGACCAGAACGACCAAAGCAATGGCCTGAAAAAGGGTCACGATAACTTCACGAATCGATATACGAACGTAACGAGTCGTGTCATAAAGAATGCTGTAGCGCATGTCGGGTGGAAAGCGCTCAGAGAGGCTGTCGAGCTGGGCGCGAACCTGATCTGCAACATCAAGAGCGTTAGCACTGGGCAATTGGTAAATACCCATCACTACCGCTGGGTTTCCGTTCAGCCTTCCATACGCGCCATAGGATTGGGATCCAAGCTCTACTTGAGCAACATCCCCCAATCGAACCTTGGCACCATCAGGATTCACACGAATCATGATGTTCCTAAACTCTTCTGCTTCAGTCAGTCGACCTTGAGTCACAACAGAATAAGTAAACACCTGATCATCGGATAACGGAGGTGCGCCGATCTGCCCGGCAGGCACTTGAATATTCTGCTCTTTTAAAGCATTAGCAACATCGCTCGCCGTAATGCCGAGACTTGCCATTCGCTGTGGGTCAAGCCAGACTCGCATGCCCCACGTGAGTTCACCAAAAATTGTGGCTTCCCCGACACCTGAGACGCGCGACAAGGCGTCACGAATATTAATTGACGCGTAGTTTGATAGTGCGATGCCATCATGCGTCCCGTCAGGAGAATCCAGGTTAATAACCATCACCATATCGGTAGACGTTTTGCGCGTGGTTACGCCCTGGCGAACGACCTCCTCAGGCAACTTTGAAGAAACAGTCGCAACTCGATTCTGAACGTTTACGGCCGCCATATCTGCATCGGTCCCGACTTCAAAAGTTACGGTAATCGTTAGCGCGCCATCATTGGACGCTTTTGACTGCAGATAAATCATACCCTCGACGCCGTTGATCGCTTCTTCGAGCGGGACGGCAACCGTTTGCTCTACAACCTCTGCACTCGCACCAGGATAGATCGCTTTGACTTTTACGGTTGGCGGCGTAATCTGGGGAAATTGCGCAACCGGGAGCGCACTCACTGACAGCAAGCCGACAAGCGTTATGAAAATCGAAATTACAAAAGCAAATTTCGGTCGGCTTATAAAAAATTGACTAAACATATTACGGCTTAATTCGACAGTACGACGTTCACCGTCACGCCGGGTCTCACTTTTTGCAGTCCGCGCGTCACAATTCGCTCTCCAATGACAAGCCCCGACTTCACAATAAAGTTCTCACCACGAACTTCACCGATCTCAACCGTTCGTTGTTCTATTTGGTCTTTGTCATTCACTACTAAAACTGATCGACCCGACCCGCTCGCCAAGACAGCCTTCTGAGGCACAAGCAAACCGGATTTTCCAGTTTTACCCTGAAACATAACCGAAACAAATTGACCCGGTCTCAATAATTTTTGTGGATTTGGAAAAGATGCTCTCAGCGTAAGCGTGCCCGTGCCGGAATCAATCTCATTGCCAATTAAATTGAGATCGCCCATATGCTCATAGTTCTCACCGTTGGACAATCGTAGCTGTGGACGTAATAACGTTCTGGCGCTACTCGCATCACTCACTGAAACATTGCGTCGAAAGTTAAGGTACTCAACGTCACTAATGGTGAAGTGAACATCTATTGGATCCAGAGCCACGATCGTAGCCAGAACACCCGATTCAGGTCCAACCAAATTACCGACGTTTACATTGGTTTCGCCAATAACGCCCGAATTTGGCGAAACAATCGAGGTATATTGAAGATCCAATTCCGCGCGTTGCAACGCCGCCTTGCTTGCATCGAGCGCGGCTGCCGCAATCCGCGTTGAAGTTCGAGCCGAGTCGGCCTCCTGATCACTGATCGATTGACTCAGCACCAGTTTCTCCATGCGTTTTTGCGTCATCGTAGCGTCGTCCAGACGTGCACGGTCTGATGCCACCTGAGCCTCCGATTGAGCCACTGAGGCTTGATAACTATCTGACTCGATCACATATAAAGTGTCTCCCGTCGCGACGGGGCGACCTTCCTCAAAAAGACGCTCCTCCAGGACGCCACTGATTCGCGCGCGAAGCTCAACGCGGCTTGTCGCGCTCGTACGACCGATAAATTCTCGGTTCACTTCAATCTGTGATTCATTAAGTGTCATTACCGTAACAACAGGAGTCGTTTTCTCAACCGGCGCAGGGGTTTCTGAGCACGCCACAACCATCGGCAGACAAAGACTCATCAACAGCAGTTTTCTTTTCATATCTATAAATTAAAGTGGAATAGGCTCACGAGTCATTTCAAAACTGTCGATGAAAACAGAATTGTTCACTCTTCTTACAAAGCAATGATACCGTGATCGAGCGACACATTAAATCCTGGGTCAAAATTACCGAGGTTCAACCCCCGTCAGGCTCATCCTGACAACTGCTATTCCCATTAATCTGATCTGCAGATAGTGGTTGAAATCCGTCCCGCACAAATGCACTTTCCAGATACCGCCAGAACGGTCTCTCGCGATCAATCGAAAGCACATAACCTTGAACGGGCCATTTATCAGAACAAATTCTTTGGGGTGCGCGAGATCGCACGACGCCTACTCCTTTGCCTCGTTCACTGGTGTTGCGCCAGCAAACCGTACAAGGCAAATCGGTCGACTCAACGCTTTAACAGTATTTCTCGACCGCCCTGTAAGTTGTCATTTAAACCGGCGGCTAGCAAGTCTGAGGCTCATTCCCGCCTTTCACGAAAACGAGTGATCAGTCCTAGCGTACTTGATTGCTTATCTATAATAAGAGACTCGTGATCATAAACGCAGTAACAATTTCTTTCAACTGCGGCAATAACGGTAGGGCTACGTTTACTCCACGTTTTTTTACCGTTACCGGAAAAGTCACTCGCGGCAATTTAAAAGACGCCGTACCCAATCGACTGTCTGTGCTGCCCCACTCGCTTAGTTCGTGAGCATGAGTTGGCCGATTACTTTGACTCGCAGTCGACGTTCTTTTTTAGCGAGACCGCAAACCACTATTTGCCCAAGTGACTGCAAGGCATTGGCCGGTATCACCGCACTACACAAGAGAGATGAATCTAATCCACATCCAGATTAAAACTGCAATTGACGGCACCCAGATCAACGCCCGAACCGGAAATCCGCCGGCCACAATCAATTGATTGAAAAAAATATGATAAGCCGAATGAGCGACTCTCAAAAAGAAGAACCCGTATGCGAGAGAAATAAAAGTCTCGTCGACTTTCCCCGTCACGAAGATGCAAATGCAAACAACATAAAACAGAATCGGAAACTCAAACAAGTTAACCAGATTTCTCTGTGTATTTTTTAACAGCCGACTCCCCTCTTTAAATGGTGGATGGCGAAACGCTTCACCTTCTACGACTCCGTCAAGGTAAATCTCTTTAAGTCGGAAGACAGTTGACAGCAACACAACAAAAACCGAAAGCGCTCCAAGATAAAACATTGGAAAGAAAATTTCTGTATTCATGGTTTGACCCTCATCAAGATGTTTGCAGACACTCTGTGATCACGCTGATTATCTAGGGCTTGATTTTACCTATTTCTGGCAACTTGCCGTCGTCCGTCACGCTGCTCTCATTTTTATGGAATAATTTCAGCAGGAAATCAAAGTCTTTCTCTCTCTGCATTACACTAATTTTTGATATCAACCTTGATAACGGTTTGAACCCAATGCCTCTTCAAGATATTTCCCGTCAAGTCAAACCACTCCCCGTGCAAACGTTCGATATAGCGATGTCCTTGCCTGATGAAATCGCACGAATCGCATTGAACAAGGATGGCGTCATTTGCCTTAAAAATGCGCATGATCCGAAATGGCTTTCCTTAATTGAAACTGGAATCAATCAGGCATTAACCGGAGCAAGTCAAAATTTGGATATCGTCAAGAAGGCGGGCGATGGCGGTCAGTTCTCATTTTCAAGTCAGGCATGGCGTCAGGTCGATACTTTTCGCGAGGCTATATTTGAATCTCGCGCCCCTGACATCGCTTGGCAGTTACTTGACTGCGCATCAATTAATCTTTTTTATGATTTTCTTTTGATCAAGGAAGCTTACACAAATAAAACAGCAACGCCGTGGCACCAAGATCATGCGTATTATCCATTAAGCGGTCAGGGCGTCATAAACTGCTGGACGGCACTCGACACGATTCCAATGGAAACTGCCCTGCGATTTTGGGCAGAATCACACCGTAGCGCCTGTCTTTTCCAGGCGGCTAATTTTGCGGGCGGTTCGGATTACGAGCATATTCAAAGTGACCACCCCGTGATCCCGGATATTGACAACGATCGCAGCGCGCGTATCTTGGCATGTGAGCTCTCACCTGGGGATATGTTGGTGTGGGATTCATTTACCTTCCATAGCGCCCCAGGTAATTCTCTAGGCACCCGCCG
This sequence comes from Pseudomonadota bacterium, assembly GCA_018672825.1. Classification (GTDB taxonomy): domain Bacteria; phylum Pseudomonadota; class Gammaproteobacteria; order Arenicellales; family UBA868; genus UBA868. The sequence continues at coordinate 12,524 of JABHUE010000145.1, forward strand.
CGCTGCATTCTCAATCAACTGGGCAGCAGACACTATTCGATTTCGCGATATCCCAAGTCTTAAGAGTTATCGTTCTAAAGATATTTCGGACGGCGACCCTATGACTTGCGCAAAGTTCCCCCAAGTGCGTCCCAGTTTAAAAACGACATAATTTGACTGCGCGGCTCCACTGAAACACGCTTTGTTGACGCGTGAAGGATCGCGCACGACTATCCGACTGATTTAGCCTGTGATTTCTACAAACAAAATGTTTTAACTAAATCTTGCCTGCCCTAAGTTAACCCACTTTTAACCGGCGGAACTTAATGGTCGCGTTCACTTATAGATTATTTCGCGCCTTTTTAACCTCCTAAGCCGATCTCTTTGCCTCTCTTTCGCATTCTTTATATAAATGGCGATAGGTTGAGTCAACGACAAGGACATCGTCAAATGAAATTTGCGCGTTCCACTGACCTTGTGAGCGTGCGCACTTGTGATGATAAAAATGCACCTTGAGTTCAACTGAGAGCGCCTCATCGACTATCCCGCAGATCAGGCCTTTATCCGGCTCATCTACAAGAATCCAATCGCCAACTTTTATGTCGCTTCTCGGGCAAGACCTTAGAACCTCGATTTCACCGCTTCTTGGCACCATCCTTCGAAACTTAACCCCATATTTCACCGGCGCTTCATCGTTATCAAAGCGGGCAGCAGGGTTATACCATTCAATAATCTCCATCGGTCTCTCCCCGACAACTTCCCAGTCCATTTCCTCACTATTCCATCGTCGGTCATCGACATCATGGACATCGTAGAACGGAAAAACACCAATTGCATCTTCGTCCACAGCAAACACGACCAACTCTATGTCTTCATCTTTGATTTGGACAATGTCGCCAACACTGAACACTTTTCTTCTCAAACTAAATCTCCCAGACTCCACACGTCAAAAACGGGCATCACGGTCAACGTGAAATAAATCCCTAATCAAACAATTAAAATCAAACCGTCACAGCTAATCGCTATCGATGTTACTTTATTTATTAGTGCTGATAAACAATAGTAATTGACTCTTAAATTTTGAGAAAAAATGAAAATTAATAAGTTTTTTACGTGGGTCGTCTTTTACCTGTGTGTTCTTGTCGCCAGTAGCTCGGGATTTGTTTTTCCACTGGGTAATGCGAACGAGTGGTTTTCGGCGCTTAATTCGCCCGCCTTCTCGCCACCGAATTGGGTTTTCGGCCCTGTTTGGACCGTCCTCTACCTCTTGATTGCAACAAGCGCATTCGTGATTCTTCAGAAAAGAAGCGAGTGGCTACCGCTCGCGATTGCGTTTTGGGCGTTACAGCTTTCTCTAAATGTAATTTGGACGCCAGTTTTCAGTGGCGCCCAAAACCTTCAACTCGCTTTTTACTACATCGTGGCCCTTTGGTTGAGTATCGTGGCATACATCTTTTGCAGCTGGCGGATTAGTCGCTGGGCAAGCATGATGATGATCCCCTACCTATGCTGGGTGGGCTATGCGACTGCTCTTAACTTCGCATATTGGCAGATAAATAATTAAGTCAAAGCGGTATCGAAGACTTAGTCAAATATTGCCGCATAGGTAAACAAGTTAGCGATTACAAGTAGAGATGGCCAAAAAGCGGCTTTCGCCAAGAGATTGTCTTCAAAAGCAAGCAGTTTCCCGATCACCCCTGACCCAGCCTCACAAAACATATAGGAATTTGCCGCAACGTAAAAAATTGCGCCATAGCTTAGCAAGTAGAAATACTCGATATAAACAATCGGTGAAGTGATAAACCGATCACGAAGCTCAACGTGCGCGAGTACCAGAATAAAAAACAGGGCGGAACATGAAGCAATGATCATACTGATATTAAAGTCCATGCGCTCACGCTTCTGAGCATCACTGGTCACCGTCAGCATGGTTCCAAAAAGCAATAACAACACAATTATGATTGGAAAAAGATAAATAATAAAAGCATTTTCTACGCTTCTTTGAAGATGAATATTAAAAACTAGCTCTGGAAATTCCTCAGTCCCCACATAATTCGGGAAGCCAAAATTGGTGTCGTAGGGCTGTCGCAAATAATCAAAATAGGTATCTGTCAAGTCATAGCCGTCTAGAATAATCCTCTCATCTATCCCGAAGCTATCTGCCAATAAATTCTTTTTAAGATAAGAATCAAAATCTGGAACTAGGACGGCATTCGATTGCCACTGCTTGGGCAAAAGGCGTAACTCAATTTTTTTATGGTCAAAAGGAAACTCGGTATAGTCCATAGACTGACGGATATGCGCTTCAAAGTACCACCCATATAATTTTTCCCCGCCGTCCAGGGTCTCTTCATAAATAAGTTCTTCGGTGTAGGTATCTGCCGTTTCAATCTTCTCTGGCAATACAAAACCTGGTTCAAGAGAGGCAGGAAGATCGAGGCTCCATTTTTGCCAGATAATCCCTGTTATATTGAAAACCACGGGATTTTCGAAAAAAAATGATTCAATGAAAATGCCGGTAGGAATGGTAATAAGCTTGGTACTCTTTGATTTTTCATAATGAGCAAGCTCTTGGGCAACAACCTCAGCGCTATAAAGCTGATAATCTACTTTCTCCCGATCAAAAGCTTCATGAGCCCACTGGTAAGTCAAAAGCGATATAAGCCCCACTGAGAGCAGAAATGAGAATAAATAGGTACTTTTTTTAATACTCATACATGCTCCCAAAAAATCCGTCCAAACGACGTCCGCTACGTCTTTTTGCTTAAGCGTTGGTTGTCCGTCTCAAGGGCTCTCGCTTTAGTGATCGCTGAAGCGATAAGCCCCGTCGGCACCGCAACAACGCCCAGTCCTACAACCAGTATCAAGCCGGTAAAGATCTTTCCCGCCGCAGTGATAGGATAAACATCGCCGTAACCCACCGTCGTCAGTGTCGCCACAGCCCACCACAATCCATCGAGGATAGATGAAAAGACTTTTGGTTGAGCCGAATTTTCAAAATGAAAAATCCCATAGGCTGCAACGAACAATATAAAAAAAGCGAAAAAAAGAAATACAAGAATCTCTTCTTTCGCAATGGACAAAGCGACCTGAAACCGCCGGATGGCCGAACTGTATTTGGCGAGTTTCAAAATCTGAACCAGCCTCAGTAACCGATAACCCCGAAGAATTCTGAGATCCGCCCCTGACGTCAGAAAAAGTGGTGCTATCACCAGCGCATCAATTAACCCACTAAAACTGAAGATATATCTTAATTTTTTCTCACTTCGTGCAATGCGAATTAAATATTCCAGTCCAAAAATTATCAAGATATAGTGTTCCAACCGCCCCAACAATTGCTTATGCGTTTCAGATATTGACGGAAATGTCTCAATGGACATCAAGATAATTGAAAAAATTATTAAAAAGAGAATAAACCCTTCAAATAACTTACCCGTTTTTTTCTTCGGGTCAAAAATATTTAAGAACTTCATTGAAGGAATAGGTCGTACATATATTGTGGTATGGCACGCTATTTTAACCGGCAAGGAACAAAATCAAAAATAAACTACAAACAAGTCATGCCCAGGGTTAAGGGTTTTGAACGACTTTCACCAGAAAATTCAAGTCCATGCTATTGTCCCGCCGTAAAAATCTATAGTCCCGCCGTAAAAACTTATTGAAAAATTTTTATCCTCCCCACAAAAAATCAATATTTCCAATCAGAACAAGGCGACATACGACATCGACGCTGAAACTATCCCCCTGAAAGTCAGTCACAAAAACCATTCAAAAAAAATAATTGCGCAATAAGACGATAATTTTTACTGGAGCACTTTGCCAAAAATGATTAAGCTAATTTCACCACCCGCGATATTGCGTGACCCACACTTAGAGACCCCCGAGACGCGAGAAACTGGTGATCCCATTTTTAGCGTGACGCTTGAGTTCGCGTCATTAAGAGATATTAAACCTCTTGAAGATGAAATTGCCAAGCTGATGCCAAAAAATGGCTCAAGCCCGTTGAGAAAACTCGCCACAACTAACGGAGATGTTTGGCGGATCAAAGTTCGACGAAAAGAAGCGCCTAAGGTAGTTGCTGCCGACCAGAAAGAATCATATACCTCGCCATTGCGAGATGGCGATCACATTCGGGCACAAATGGGACTGGTCGCTTATGACTATTTAGGGGGTGGAGTTGTTGCGCACCTCGGGAACATTCAATTTTTGATGCATAGCGATCATGGACCGGTCGACGACCTAACCAGTCCTGAAAAAAAGCATTCCTAAGGAAAATGCGGTCGCTCAAAAATGAGCAAACTCGCACGAAGTACGGAATCAGGAATCTAACCGAGAATCTATATCTATTCGCTCGGCCGCCTGACTAACGACTTCACTGTGCACTCGATCATAATAAACATCAAAATTATAGTTGGCGTTCTGCTTATCCGTTTCAATTCGACCTTGCTGAGCGAGTAAATCTTCCCAGTCTTTCTGGCCGTGATTTTCGATGATCCAATCTAGATGCTTTTCGTAGTCCTTTTCAGGGCTTGAAACCATCACATAATAAATCGCCATCCACTCATCTTTAGAGGACGCTTTTTCAACTGCTGGTCGCTCGTACTGGGCATGATTTATCTCAGGACTAAATTGAGGTTGATAGGAATAAAAAAACTTTAGCCTTACGGTGGTATCCATTGGTTTTTGACACTCTTAATGCAAGCTTACAGGGGAACGTTTAACTTAAACCTTTCTTTGCTTGGGCAACGGTCTCAGGGTCACTTAAAACAACCAGCATTTGTCCCATTGATCGGCATTGCGCTTCGAGCTGCGTAATGTAGGCTTGTGCAGTTTCTATGCTCTTGTTGGCTTGCCACTTCGCCTGAAGTACGGCTGTTTTATCCAACTCCTTTTTGACTTCGTCAAATAATTTCTCGTAACTCATCCTGTACTCCTTTTAGAGGCTAAGCCTGTTCAAAAATGGGCTGTTCAAAGCGCGCTCCACAAGCTCAAGATGATCTTGCCCATAAAACATATCGCCATCAACAATGTAGGTCGGCGAGCCAAACACAGAAAGATCCAAGGCATCTTGTGTATTCTGTCGATAAATGACATCGACCTCAGATGAATCCGCCAGATCCATTAATTCCTGAGCATTGAAACCAGCAGACTCTGTAATCACAATTAGAGTGTCTTTATCGGCAAGGTCAGCATCTTCCACCCAATGCTTTGTCATTAGTTGATGAGAGAGTTGGTTAACATTTAATCCGCTCACAATTGCTGCAATCAATAGCTTGTTGGCAGGATTTGTTGAGTTGCCATGATACGTAGGCCGCTGCTTGAGGACAGATACCTGCCGATACTCTGACCAGCGCTCCAGTTCTCGACGGAAATAATAATCAAGATGTGCTTTCGTTCGGTCGGCCCATGACTGGCTACCGTTTTCGGACAGGACCACTTCAAGATCAATGGGTTTGTGCACAATTGTACGTTGGGCTTGTTTGGCAATCTCCTGAAACCGTCTAGAGCCAAGATAAGCAAACCCAGAGTAAGCAGCATAGTAGTAGGTTATTTCTGACATGATCTCCTCTCCAACGCTATTTTTCGATTTTTATAATTGACTTCAACGAGCGCCATATTCGTGACCGTGAACACCTTTTTTTATTCATCATGTTCTTCTATTGACCGTCGGAAATTGAGGTAATCCCTCAACACGAAGTACCAATCAATAACCCCATTGAAGTCTTTTGGATTGAGATCCATCTGCGACAATACGTCGTCAAGATTCTCTAATGACATATCTGAAAAACTTTCACTAATTAGCGCCTCTGCAATATTCCGAAGTCGGCTATCGATACCGTCTTCCGCCATAATCAATTTGTGGGCCGAAACGTTGCTCATATTTGTCCCCGATTTAACTCTAAAACAGCTGAATGTTATGTGATTAAAGCATCACCTTACGGCTATCGCATGATTGGTTGCTTTTTACTTTGCTTTTTAAGCTTTTAATTTGACATCAACGACGATCGTCAAAATAGTGGCGACTGTTACTTTTAACTGTTATTCCTTTTTTAACCCTTTAGAATCTCAGGATAAAACTCGTTCTAATACGGCGTCCGGATTTCGACCAGATCACGATCAGGGTGGCGATACGATTTCTAAAATGGACTTGACACGCTTAACGCCAATGCTTGCTTCAAAAACAGCTCTCGTAGTCGGCGCCAGCAGAGGCATTGGTGCGGGAATTGCTCGAGAGCTTGCGGCATGTGGCGCTCACGTGATTCTAGCGGCGAGGACCTCAATAGCAGAAAATGCGCCCTCATTTGGTTCTCTCGGGCCCATATTGCCGGGCAGTCTGAAAGAAACCCTTGTTGCTATTCGCGAATCGGGTGGCAGCGCCGAGAGCCATTCAGTTGACTTGCTGCAACCCAAGCAAGTCGAGACAATGATCAAAAAAATACGGCAGCATCATGAGCACCTTGATGTGGTCGTAAATTGCGCGATGGGATTTCCAGATTCATATGAGGGCTCCATTTCTGATTCGGACGATGATCAGTGGCAGTCGATGATCGATGTTGGTGTTCGTGGCAAGTATCTTATCAATCATCACGTTTCTAAGATAATGAAACGTCAAAAAGACGGGTTGATTGTTAACATCTCAGCGGGAGCATCAAAAATTGATTACTACAGTCCTATTTTTAGGATCGCTATGGCTGCAGTTGATCGCATGACTGAAGCGGTCGCGCACGACCTACGTGACGATGGCGTTAGCTGCATTTCATTATGGCCACGCTGGGTGAGAACAGAGTGGATGCTTATGGCCGCAAAAAATCCGGCTTTGGGGATTCAGGTATCGAAAAACGACCTTGCTACGTCTGATTCGCCCGAATTTATTGGACGCGCGATTGCGCACCTTGCGGCTGACCCCAATGTTAAAAGTTACTCGGGCCACATTATTCCCGTTGTTGCACTTTCCCACAGATATGGATTTAGCGATATCGATGACAGTCAGCCCCCTCTTGATGACTTCACGAAAACCTGGATAACAAAATTGAACTCGATACGGAAAACCGTCAAGAGCTGATATCGATGCCCGCCCAAATTGAACAGTATCCTTTTCCTACAGGTCTTCATCTCTTGAAACGTTGGCAAGCAGGAGACGCGGATGCCAAAGAGGAAATGACCGCTGTTTTTGACGCGGCTATCGCCGGTGATTTTGATTCTAATTACTCGGTTTTAACAAGCTCTAATCGAATTCACTCTACGGCTTCGGTTCATATGCTGGGTCTTGCGATTCTGTTTGACCTCTACGGCATTGAATCCCGGGCCTACTACAACCTCGATCCTTATCGATACGTGCGAACTAATCTCGCAGTCAGCCGCCTACTCGGTATTCACAAGTTTTATACAACATGGGCTTTGTATGCGTTCACTTGCGAGCCACTCGGACAAAAAATGATGTACCCTGACCGATTCCCGCCCGGGGCAGATCCCGATGCTTTTTTGATAAATGACAAGAATTGGCGGGATCTGAAGACGCCAGATTTCCACCAGGGCATTCCCCAGGCAATCGATGGCATTCTTGAAGTCGCTCAGGAACTCACGGGCGCTCCACCGCTTCTGCAAATTTCTGCTCCCTATAGTCTGGCAGCTGATATTTATGGTCAGGAGCCACTTCTCGCCGATGTCGTGAACAATCCTTCGCAAGTCAACGCACTTCTTGACCACCTAGGAGACGTCGTGCTCGGCCCTTGGATGGATCATTTCTTTCAGAAGTTTTCTGACGGATGGGTTGAGTTGTCAGACGCTTCAGGCTCTCCATTTTTTATCGGACCTGAAAATTGCATCAACATGTCGATAAGGTCGATTAGGCACATGCTCCGAGATAAGCCCTATGCAAGTCGGGTTTTTGATAATAACTTTCGGGGTGATATCGTCACAGAGTCTGAAAAAAAATCGCGACGATCAAAACGTCGCAGCAAAGAAGTCGTCAGCAATCATTCTGATCGACTCATGGAACTCACGGACGCAAAAGTCAGCGTCAATCCCATCTTTATGATGCGCCTTGAGGCAGACAAAATTGACATTTCGTTTTATGAAAAACAGGCAATCGTCCGTAACCTACCCTTGACATCAGGGATTGGGTCTCCACAAATCGATAAAAATAGCATTAAGGATATTGAAATCACTAAGAAAAACATTCGAGAAGATGCGCGTTCATTTATCAAATCAATCAGTCAAGTGTGTCAGGCCGTTGACTTGCCGGACGATAATCATGTTGGCGCGTCATGGCCCAGTCATATCTATTTTGAGGATATTAATGGAGAGTCGCATTTCGATCTGGTCGAAATCGTTCTCGAAGAAGTTTATCGATCAATCCCCTTCAGGGACTAATATATATTTATCCTGCAATCGTCCCGAGAGAAAGATTTACTTTTTTACAGGTTTCCCATCTTTCGGATTTCGCCGCTTTTGTCGGGCACTATGAACCGAGTGCAATGGTTTTGTTAAACGCCATCGAAGGTTCGCTTCTTTCACCCATGCCTCAAACTCATTTTGGGTTAAGAGGCGACGGATTGTCTCGATATCAACTCCGCGCGCAATCATTGATTCACAAGTGCTCATGATCTGAGCGAGAGGACGATCTTTCCGGGACATCAACGAAGCATAAACACCCGGTGACTCAGTCAATGAGCCTCCAACCCGGTTAAGTTTCTGCGACTACTTGACCCGATACCGCATCTGTCACCCCCAAGTCCCCGGGCATTTCTTCTAGCTTGTCACGAATCGTATCCAAGAAAGCGATCATTTGAGGTCTCGCGGCAACAAGCGTGGCCTCTGACTCCCATAGTGCGACTGCGCAGAATGTCTGATCTCCAGTTTGAATCAAAAATTGGCTTATCAACCCGTCCCATTTTTCGCGACCTGAAAAATGCGCCTCAAAACCGGTAGCATGATCAGCTTTGACTTTAAACCTTACAACGTTACTAAACTTGGCCATCTTCCTTCCCTGTTGATAAATCCTGAAATTTTTTCACGTATGCAGAGTGTACTTGACTGTCAGATCAATCCGTACATGAGACTCGCATCCCCAAATCATCGACATCAAATTGCCCATCTCGATCCAGCACATAACCTTTGGAGGTCAAGCAGGCGGTCCAGGCGCCGCAATCCACTGTTGGCTCATTATCCGCTGTAGATTTAAGGATGCTGTAACACTGAGTCCGTGCCGCTGCAAAGTCCTGAACATCGCCAGGACCACTGTATCGGGTCGATGCGCATCCTGAACATGCGATCGCGAGACCGCTCAACATCAATATCCGAAACAACCCTTTCATATTGTTCGCCCCAATCGTCACTGTAATCTTTTTTAGCATGAGGAGAGCGATTGTTGCTCAAGCACCTCATAACGCATAATCTTAACCTTGAATAATAAAAAGTCGCTAATTTTCAATATCATTAGCGGTTAATCTTTAAACCTGGGCCAATTTTCACGATGCGTCTAACTGATTTCAAAATCCTGACTTTTGATGTTTACGGTACTCTAATTGACTGGGAAAGTGGTATCGTAAATGCCTTGTCAGAACTCACCGATCAAGTGTCTGGCCACATTTCAAGAGATGAGATTCTTGAGGCGCACGCCTATTTTGAGTCATCCGCCCAACACTGGACACCGGCAAAATCTTATTCAGACCTTCTGGCAACCGTTTATCGACGATTAGCAGAACATTGGCAGGTTAGCGTGTCTTGGGAAGACTGCATCACTTACGGTCAATCGGTGGGAAACTGGCCCGCATTTCCCGACAGTTCGACATCTTTACAGTATTTAAAAAAGCACTTTCTTCTTGCCGTCCTGACCAATACGGATAACAAAAATTTTTCAGGATCGCAGGCGCAACTCGGTGTGACGTTCGATGGTATTTACACCGCCGAAGACATTGGAAGCTACAAGCCAGCAGACCGTAATTTTGAGTTCCTCATTGAGACACTGGCTCATCGTGCTATCCGGAAAACCCAAATCCTTCATGTTGCCGAAAGCATGTTTCATGATCACGGGCCTGCCAATCGACACGATATTGCAAACTGCTGGATCTATCGACGGCATGATCAATCAGGATTTGGCGCAACGATGAACCCGGGCGATATGCCGAGAGTTGATTTCACCTTCAATAGTCTTTCTGACCTTGTGGCAGCTCATCAGAAAGAGATCGGCTGATCCATATTTCAAGAGCAATCATGTCCACTCATGTCTCACCTAAAGATCCTCTTCTATCCCCTTTTGCAATGGGGAATCGGGTTATCAAAAACCGAATCTTTAGTAGCGGTCATGCGCTGAGCCATGCTGTGAATGGGCGCGCCACACGAACAACCCTTAACTATCAAAAAGAAAAAGCCCTGGGTGGCATTGGCTTGTCTTTTGTGGGCGGGTCAGGAACGGTCTCGCCAGATACTGCGCCTGTCTTTGATCAATTTGTTATTGATGATGACATTGTCCCTTTTTTCCAGGAACTCTCTGCGTTTTATCATCGTCATGATGCGCTACTCATGACCCAAATTACACATCTCGGGCGACGGACCAACTCCAATGCGGGCGAGTGGCTGCCGATCGTTGCACCATCGGCAATTCGAGAGACGCTTCACCGTGGTTTCCCGCGAGAAATGGATGAAGACGATATTTTCCGGATTGTCGAAGACTTCGGCAGTGCCGCAACAAGATGCAAAGCAGGTGGCCTGGACGGTCTTGAAGTCATTGCGTCAGGCCATTTAATTGATCAGTTTTGGTCGCCGGCCACCAACCAGCGACAGGACAAATACGGCGGTCGTCTTGAAAACCGGATGCGGTTTGGGCGAATGGTGTTCGACGCTATTCGCAGTGCTGTTGGAGATGATTTTCTGATTGGCGTTCGAATGACCATGAGCGAGCACGACCATGACCAAGGAGGACTTTCGCTTCAAGATAATATTGAGATCGCAAAACAACTTCGTAATGACGGTGTTATCGATTTTTTGAATCTGGTATCCGGCAGGATTGATACGCTCCCGCGCCTGACCAATTACATGCCCGGAATGGCCGCGCCACTTGCACCGTTTCTCCAGCAAGTGGCCTTTTTTCGGCAAGAAATTGATCTGCCCATATTTCACGCGACCCGTATCAACGACCTGGCCACAGCACGGCATGCGATTTCGGAAAATATTGTAGACATGGTTGGCATGACGCGCGGGCATATTGCTGACCCCTATATTGTTAAAAAACTAATGCGCGGTGATGAAGCTCGTATTCGATCTTGCGTTGGATCCACCTACTGCTCGAACTTTCGATACTGCATCCAAAATCCCGCGACCGCGCGGGAGGAGCATCTCCCGCACATCGTTAGCAAGAATTTGGATCAAACAAAAAGGGTCGTCGTGATTGGGGCAGGCCCTGCGGGATTAGAGGCTGCGCGTGTCTGCGCCCTGCGCGGCCACCAGGTGACGCTCTTTGAGGCAGCCGACCGGGCGGGTGGACAAGTTCTTCTTGCTGGAAAGGTTCATTGGCGCAATGATTTAAACACCATTATCGACTGGCTCGAAAAAGAAATCCAAATCCTGGCCGTTGACATACGATTCAATTATTTCGCGGAAAAAGCGGATATCCTTGCCGAAAATCCTGATGTTGTGATTATCGCGACCGGTGGAACACCGAATACTGATTGGGTAAACGGTAACGCACGCGTCGTCAACTCATGGGACGTTCTTTCTGGAATGGTGCAACTTACGGGTCATGTTTTTATTCATGATCAAACCGGGAGAAATACGGCATTAACGGTCGCCGATTATCTCTCTGAAAAAGGGGTCTCGGTTACTTTGAATACCCAGGACGCACAAATTGGCGCGGAAGCGATGCGGCTTGAGATGTCTCCCTTTATGAAACGTTTTTATGAGCGCAATGTCGAGCTGTCAGTCGATCATGAACTTCTTGCGGCTCATGCTGAAGATAAAAAGACCCGAGTCACGCTTCGAAACATTCATACCACCAACACTTCGGACGAATTTGTTGATCATCTAATTGTAGAGGCCGGTACCCTCCCCAATGACGATCTTTTCTACCGCCTTAAGGACGATTCTGCGAACAAAGGGATTATCGATCTAGACCTATTTACTGAGGGTCGTCCCCAGCCTGCCCATGGAGAGAGTTTCCACTTATACCGGGTTGGCGACGTTTCAGGCAGCAGAGATATTCATTGCGCTCTGCTTGATTCGCTGAGGCTCTGTGCCCAGATCTAAGTGGTTTTCCCCCGCTATCGTCAAACCCAACGCCTATTACAACGGTTGGGATGCGAGCAATAATGAACCCGAATGGATCTGCGAAACCCCCAATCTTGATTAACCATTTATCCTAAAAAAGAGAACGCCATGACAACTGAAACACTTACCATTTTTCTAGGCTGGATGACAGTCATTAATATTTTGGTGCTAACGTTGAGCTCGCTCGTGCTATTGACCGCTCGAGAAAAAATTTCAAAAATACACGCACGCTTATTCGGACTAGATCAAGCCGGCGTTGGTCTAATTTATTTTCAGTACCTTGCACAGTACAAGATCGCGATCATTGTGTTTAATATCGCACCTTATTTAGCACTACGTATTCTTGCTTGAACTATTTGATACGCCTCGAAAAAATAAATTTTTCAAGGCGTAAATTTTATCGATTCACCAGTTTCTGGATCATAAAGTACGAGACCGCCCGAACTCACTGACCGACCGGTCACCGCCTGAATCGTCACGAAATGCGTAACCATGAGTAACGGATTCCCCGAGGACTCAACATTCCAGAGTTTTTCGTGCAAAAGTGGTAGGAGATCATCTTCTGAGAAATGGGCTTCATAGAAAGAGTTAAGCCCCTTAAAGGGAATCACCTGACCAAGGTTTAGATTGGCTGCTGTTTGCTGACAACGACACCACTCGCTTGAAAATACTTCAGAAAACACTAAACCGCGCTTATTTAGCTTAGCGCCAATTTCTTTTGCCTGCGCTATGCCTTCCACGCTGAGGTTTCGCTGCGTTTCGCAGTCACTGAGGTCAAACTGATCAGGATCGCCATTACCAGGAGCTAGTGCGTGACGCATGAAAAGGACTTTTCCAGTGAGGAGTGCAACGCTGGCATCAGCAAAACACTTTGGAATTGCAAACGAAAGCAAAATCGCAATACAAAGGGCGGTAGCTCGGGAAGATCGCCCGAATCTCACTTTCACCTTCCTTTCTGATGTCAATTTAAATTCGCTCTCACGTTTCTCGCTACTGAGTCAGACATAAAGCATTTCCGTTCGTATAGGCGTATGTCGCCTTACCCGATGCGCTATAAGCGGTCGCATTCCAGGGAATGCCTTTTCGCCATTCTCCCGTCACCGTTTTTCCAGAGATGTAAGTGAGCACCCCTTCACCATGATAGTCGCCTTCATGAAACTCACCCACATACCTATCACCGTTCGACCAAGTGTATTGGCCGCTTCCACTTTTCTCTCCTGCCAGCCACTGTCCCTTATAACGGTGTCCATTACTCCAGACGTACGTGCCGAAGCCATGCTTCTTGGCCTTTTTCCATTCGCCGTGATATCGATCGCCATTGTTATATCGATAATCGCCTTCACATTCATCGTAGGCGAGAGAAAACACTTCCGGACAAGACGGGAGACCTTGGGCACGGCCTGCGATTAGCAGTAAAATTAAAACAATTAGGTAACGATGCATCTCGAAAAATTTCCTTCATATCTGATACTTCTGAGTTTATTGTACTGTCCGATACCGCCTGATGAACATCAATAAGTTGATCGTTAACTCTGGCATACCTCGCAAACATAAAGTCGGCGCCCATTCGCGGATATTCGATTGATTTTCCCTCCACATCGATAACATGGCTTCCCGGCACGGCCAAATACAGCAAACCGATAGTGTGACTTTGAAAAGCCCTTTTTTCTCAGCACCTTTACCGTACTCGGGTTATTCGTGACCCCTCCGGTCTTGTAGCTTTGGGTCGATAGAATCAACGTCGTTCGAGCCAACTCATTCACCTGTCTTAACTCCAGATCTCTTGGCCGTAAAGCTGGGTTCACTTGAGCAGCGAAAAGTATTTCTGAGCGCAAATAGTTTCCCAACCCCGCAACAAACGATTGGTCCAGAAACAAAGCCGAAACACTACGGCCAGAAAATCGTTTATCCAGCAACTGACGTGAAATATCTCGCCAGACTATGGCCGGAGATAAAACGTCAGGCCCGAGCTTTGCGAGATAAGGAAATTGATCCAGTTCCAGCGCATTCAATAAAAAAATATCGGTCGCACTGTAAAGCAACGCGCTATGCGACGCCGTTGTTAATGCAACGCGAAGTGTTCTATTTGTTTTGGGTCGCTCACCAGCGGCTTTGATATACCACCGACCATAGAGCTGGTTATGGGAGTAAAGCACGTTACCCGCATCAAAAAAAATCAGCAGGGCCTTGCCTTTTGTCGTCACGCTCTGAACGGTCGCATTCAAAAGTGCTTTACGATGCCGCTTGAGCCGCGTCGGACCCAAAAATACTTCGGTGAGCCTCTGATTGATCAAGACCTCACCAATTTGGTCGGCCTCGCGACGGACCTCAGGACCCTCAGGCATTAGTACTCAATGCACCCTATGTTTTCTACGCCGCGGTATGTTGCGGTGCACATACATCAATCGCTGACGCGAGCTTGCCAATGAGTTCTTCAATTTGAACATCATCAATAATAAAGGGAGGCGCAAGTAACACATGATCCCCCTTTACACCATCGCGAGTGCCCGCCATGGGATAGCAAATCAAGCCATTTTCAAACGCGGCTTTCTTTATATTAGCGGCCAAACGTAGTGCAGGATCAAAGGGTTCTTTAGTTTCCTTATTTGATACCAGTTCAATCGCCCAAAACAGTCCCCTGCCTCGGATATCTCCTACCATCTGATGATCCAGGAACTGTTCGCGAAGCGCACTTTCAAATCGAGGACCAAGATCACGGACTCTCGAAACTAGATCTTTAGAGTCGATCTCTTTAAACACGGCACAGCCCGCGGCTGCAGCAACCGGATGACCCAAATAGGTATGCCCATGCTGGAAAAATCCGGATCCTTCTGAAATCGCTTGATAAATTTCAGATTGGCACAACATGGCACCGATGGGTTGGTAGCCCGCCCCAAGCCCTTTAGCGATACAAACGATATCGGGAGCAATGTCATCATACTCTGAAGCAAATAGGTAGCCGGTTCGCCCCATTCCACACATGACCTCGTCCAAGATGAGAAGAACGCCATATTTATTACAGATTTCCCGGACTCGCTTAAAGTATCCGTCGACTGCGGGAACCGCGCCCGACGTCGCACCAACAACAGGCTCCGCCAGAAAAGCAATCACACTGTCCGGTCCTAGCCGAAGAATCTCATCCTCGAGCGCCTGCGCAGTACGTTGACCGTAATCCCAACTCGACTCTGAGTCCGCACGTTCTGCGTATTCATAGCAAGGCGCAATATGACTAAAGTCAGTCAACAGCGGAGAGAATTGCTTTCGGCGCCACTCGTTTCCGCCCGCTGCGAGGGCGCCCAGCGTGTTGCCATGATAACTTTGTCGCCGAGCGATGATATGGGTTCGATGCGACTCGCCTTTTTCGACAAAGAATTGACGAGCCAATTTTAGTGCTGCCTCTACTGCTTCTGAACCACCTGATACCAAAAACGCTCGATCGATCCCTTTCGGCGCCTTTGATATAAGAAGGCTGGCTAATTCCTCAGCCGGGTCAGACGTAAAAAATCCCGTGTGGGCAAACGCAAAATGGTCGAGCTGTTCCTGAATTGCCAGCTTAACCGCTTGATTATCATGTCCAAGACACGATACTGCTGCGCCGCTAGACCCATCAAGATATTGCTTTCCTGTGTTATCCACCAGATAACACCCATTGCCAGACGCGGCAACAGGCAATCTAACCCGAGTATGACGAGGAAATACGTTAGACATTAATGTCGTATATCAGCAACTGGGGTAACGCGGCATAAGGTATTTACTAACTCTGTCTCACGCTACTCACTACATCGTCACCTTAACATCGGCACTCCAAGTTTCAATCGAAGCATCATCAATTGCCCCATCAGCAACCATCCCGCCAAAAATTCGTTGCGCAACAGAGGTAGCGGCTTCCATTGTCGCCGCATCCGGATAACGGGCGACAACAACGCCGTTTCCATTATCGTCAAATGCCATTTCAATAAAATCCGCGCCCACTGTCGCCACTTCTTCCCGAGCGGCTTGCGCCATCTCGGCGGCCTTCTCGGTATTTGAACTTGTGAAACGAGTGATTCTGTAAATCGACATATCTATCTCCTTATCATTTTTTATTTTTCGTTTAGGCTTGTCACGTCTAATTTTAATTCCGAAAACTGTAGGCCGTTAAATAAAAAGAAAACAATTATTCACTTGGATATGGCTCTAGAGCCCTTGGGTATTTTAATGCGCTTCACCCCAAACGGTACATTTAACCGAAACCTGACTCACTCATAAGGAAAACCCATCAAAGCGAATACTTTATCGCCAAAACCCATCTTTTAGCGAACATCGATGACGCTCCGCGGAAAATCGGTAAGGCAATCGACCCCTGAGTCTGTGACCGCAACCGTCTCACTAAATTCAATACCCCAGCCATCCATCCACATGCCGAGCATCACATGAAGAGTCATATTTTTTTCTAGCACTGTTGAATCATTAGCGCGTAGGCTTATCGTGTGCTCACCCCAGTCGGGTGAATAGCCAACGCCGATGCCATACCCAATTCGGCTTTCTTTGACCAAGCCGTAACGGTTTAGTACCTTTTGCCAAGCCGCATGAACATCTCCTGCCGTGACACCTGGACGAACTGTCGCTAATACCGATTCGAGGCCTTCGGTAACCGCATTCGCAGTATCGTAAACTTTTTGAGGACCGCTGCCTAATTGAAATGTTCGAGCGAGACCCGCGTTGTAGCGCTTGTGGGCGCCACCTAATTCGAGAGCAACCGTCTGGTTTTTCTCAAACGGTATATCTGTCCACATCGGATGCGCTGTCGCCGCAGCCTCGCCCGCCATAACGAGTGGACAGAGTGCCGGAAGGTCTCCTCCCGAGCCATTGATACCGCTTGTACCCGCCTCGAGAATTTTAGCGACAAGATCACATTGTCTGACCCCCGGCGCAATATGCTCTCGAGCAACTTGTTGCACATGGCTCGCAATTTGTGCCGCGATCCGCATGACTTCAACTTCTGCGTCACTCTTGATGAGTCGACACCAGTTTACAAGTCGATCTGCATCTTGCCAGTGAACCTCTGACAGCGTGCTTTGAAGACGCTCAACGGCTTTGAAGGAGAAAAAATAGGTATCACTCTCAAAACCGACTCGCTTACCCGATAGATCAAAATTGCGTATCTCATCCGCAATCGCTTCCATAGGGTGGACATCATCACGCTGAACCAGATCTTCGGAGTACGGGCGAACGCTTTCTTCGGACAAAAATGTTGTGAGGTAAACCGCGCCCGCGTCCATCTGGCGACCTAGCCATACGGGGGCATGGTCGTGTAATACCAGCATAACCTGAGGTACATAGAACGACCAGGCATCGAAGCCTGTTAGCCAATTCATGTTGGCGGGATCACCAATAACAAGCGCATCAAGATCTTGCTCCAGCATTGATTTTCGGACAAGAGTCAGGCGGCGGTGATACTCCAACAAATCAAACGCAGGTTTCATTTCTTTAATTTCCGTTCGTTAAAACTTCTGTCGTTATTTAATCATAACAAGGTGTCATCTCTATTGACGAAACTCTATACTTGCACTCCCGCCCCATTACTCAGGTCTCGAATATGTCTTCCATACGAAATCCGGCTATCGTGGCGGCATCTTGCATTCTCGCGGTTAGCTTTGTAGTAATGCTGCTTGCTTATGGCGTACGACATTCTTTTTCAGTTTTTTTTCCTTTCATTCTGGAAGACTACCCCTGGAGTCGAGGCGGCACAGCATTTATGTTCTCGCTGCACTTAATGGTCTACGGAATCTGTGCGCCCATTGCTGGATCTCTGACTACAAACTGGCCTACTAAGCCTCTTCTCATCTTTGGTATTTGCGTTCTGGGTGTCGCCGCAGCCGCTTGTGCCTTTGCAACAGAACTCTGGCATTTTTATCTATTATTTGGCGTGCTGGCACCTATTGGACTTGCTTGTGCAGGTTCACCCGTCCTTAATCCGACGATCATGAACTGGTTTCACGATCGGCGTGGCATGGCGCTTGGGCTTGCCCAAACCGGAGGCGGGCTCAGTTTTGTATTCGTATTTATGATGGAATCCATCATCGTATCGACGGGTTGGCGGTCAGCTTATCTTTTCATGGGAGCCCTTACGATTGTCATCCTTCTGCCCATTGTAATTTTTGGCTATACGTTCTCTCCTGAGCATCGAAACCTTAAAGCAATTGGATCGAGTGACGTCAAACTGTCTGATGCCCCAAAAAAAATTAAACGCAGCGATTCACCAGTTCAATGGACACCTGCCACCGGAATTCGAAACCCTCGTATCTGGCTCTTATTTGTATCTAATATGCTGTTCTGGGGGACCGGGTGTTACCTGATCCTGGCGCATCAGGTTAAGTACGCAATCGACCTTGATTTCTCATCAACCGCAGCTGCTGCGACAACAGGGATCTTCGGGATTTGCATGGTGCTGGGTCAAGCAAGTTCGTTTATTTCGGACTACATCGGGCGAGAGAAGACCGTCCTAATCGCCACAGGCTTGACAACAACAGGCGCCCTTATTCTGTTATCGCTGAGTCCTGGCGCTTCTTTAATTTCGCTTTACAGTTTTGCCGCACTGTTTGGTTTTGGTGCCGGCATTTTTGCCGTTTGCGTCTTTGTAGGGACTGCGGATATTTTCTCAGGACGTTATTTTGGATTGTTCGGCGGAATCGTCACCGCTGGCATGGGCTTTGGTGGCGCCTTTGGGCCTTGGCTCGGAGGCTTGCTTTTTGATGTCTCTGGCTCTTATCAATATTCTTTTATCTTCTCAGCAAGCAGCTTTGTCCTATCCTTTATCTGCTTTTATCTCGCGGCGCCGCGGCGATCTGTAACCCCGCGTTGGTCAAAAATCTAAACTCTCAGCGACGCTTCAGCTCAACTTCGACAAATGAGATCGGCCTGTCTTCAATATTGATCACATTGTGCTCAACCCCCTCGTTTCGAAAATATGCCTCCCCGGCAGGAATTGAGACCTCTCGCTGCTCGCCTCCCGGCTCTTCCAGACGCATTTTCAAATCACTAATGGCCGTAATGACATAGTCATGCTCATGGCGATGCCAACCCGTCTGGGCTTCTGGCGCGAAATCAAACCGCGTGACTCTCACCTGTCCGTTATCAATCAGTAATGTGGCAGTTGCCATTTTTTGATCACTCATCTTATTGTCTCAATGTAAAAAACGAAGGTTAAATCCACTATTGTCTGGGCGTCATTCTAGCCCATCAGTTCTATAATCCATCCTAGCTAAAAATCTGTTTTACTAATAACTTTACTGATCAATCAAGACTGCGATATTTTTCATGTCTCCAGACGTTGTCATTGTGGGTGCCGGTATTACGGGTTGCGTGACTGCCTATGAGCTATCGAAGAGTGGTCTTCGTGTCCAAGTCATTGAAAAATACTACCCCGCATCCATGGGATCAGGCTGGACGCTTGCTGGCGTGCGGCAATCCGGAAGACACCCGGCTGAATTGCCACTCGCCCAGTACTCTGTCGAAAAATGGCTAAACCTTGATGAGGCGCTTGATGCAGATACGGGTTATGTCCAAGCAGGCAATCTGCGTTTAGCACGCTCCGAAGAAGAAGTTAAAAAAGTTAAATCTCTTGTCAACGCGCAACAACAAGAAAATTTAAATATCATATTATTGTCGAACAATGAGCAAGTTCGTGATGTAGCGCCATGCGTATCAAAAAAAATACGTGCAGCCTCGTTCTGCCCAACCGATGGACACGCAGATCCTCAATCAACGGTCGATGCTTTTAAGCGAGCGGCGGAACGCCAAGGAGTCACGTTCCACATTGGAGAGTCTGCGCAAAAGCTTCTCATTAGAAACAACCAGGTCATTGGATTAAAGACAAGCAAAAGAAGAATCAATACATCAAAGTGTCTTTTAGCATGTGGCGTCAGTATTAATGAATTAATTGAACCTATTGGCATCAAAATCCCACTTTCGATTTCAATTGCCACCGTCATTCAAACCACTCGACAAGAACCACTTCTGACACCTGTCCTTGGTGTAGTTGATGGTGCGGTCACACTTCGTCAACAAAGAAATGGTCGATTTCGACTATCAAGTGGAGTTGAAGCCTGGAGCGGCAAGATAACCGAAATAAATGGCCAACCATATGCCTTTCCAGCTATCTCAAAAGTCCAGTCCACTCTCGAGGCAGGATTAGATATTTTTCCGGCTCTCGAGCATTTTCAGATGCGCAGCTTCTGGGGTGGAATCATTGACCTAACCCCCGATGCGCTACCCGTTCTTGGTGAAGCGCCTAACGCTAAGGGACTGTTTCTCGCCAGCGGCTTTTCTGGGCACGGTTTTGGCATCGCTCCCGCTTCAGGCCATATTCTTTCCAAACTCATCCTTGAGCAAACGCCAGATCTTCCAATTAAAAGCTTCGCTTTTAACCGGTTTGATCAGAGATCAACACCCCAATCTCAAGCAACCCTGCATGGTTAAATCCGCAATCAAAAGACTTGCGATATCATCTAACGTAAATGAGTGATTCTAAAAAACTCGATACCATTATTGCCCAAGCCGTTAAGGGGCGTGACGCCCGTGAGCGGGACTATCGAGCACAGTCGTTAAAAATTCATCCTTGGGTATGTGGGCGCTGTGGTCGAGAATTCACCCGGGCGAATCTTCATGAGTTGACGGTCCATCATAGAGACCATGATCATGACAATAATCCGCCGGATGGATCCAATTGGGAAAATCTGTGCCTCTATTGTCATGATAACGAGCACGCGAGATACGTAGATGCCGTTCCTGGTGCTGAGTCCCGAAAATCAACTCAACTAACCCACAAAGGATTAGCGGGCCTGAGCGATCTTTTAAAAAAAGATGGCCCTAAAAACGGATAGCAGCCATACTGCTGTCACATATAAATTTTTATTTTGACTCCACCCAGGCGATTGCTTCTATTTCGACCAACATAGTTGCATCAGCCAATCTTGCCTCTACCGTTGTTCTTGCTGGCGGATCATTTGGAAAAACTTGGGCAAATTCTGCATTCATCGCATCAAAGTCCCTCATGTCGGTCAAATAGACATTGCACTTTAAAACGTCATCAACCGTTGCCCCACCCTCGTGAAGAACCGAGACGACATTCTTTAGGGTCTGCCGGGTTTGAGCCGCAACATCACCAATAGCCGTAACTTCTCCACTTTCATCCCACGCGACCTGTCCCGCTGTGAAAATAAAACCCCCGCCCGCAGCACCGGGGGAGTAGGGATAGCTTGGTCTCGGTTGAAACTCAAGGTTTTCAGGCTTTAACGTTTTTCTTGGCATATCACTTTCCTTAATCAACTGATGACGAAATAGTTTGTGGTATTTTCCGGCAATCCGTCTACTATATTTTGAATCGCTATTGGTTGCATTACTTCACACAGGGAATTGAACTGTAAGCGATTTGGAAACCCGACAACAGATTTTGCTGTATCGTAAATTGACGCATGCTCGATTACCCCAAGAAAAACCAGTCCGTTGAATTTCGGGGGCATCAGCGACTTGTACATAACAACAAAAATTAACTTTTGAAACGACGCCCATTGACGTAAATAATTTTTACCTCCTTACCTTATCTTTCACTGGTTGTTCAGCTCGGATTGCCTCTATTTTTTTAGATTGCTGTCTATAAAAATGTTAGGATTTGGCTTTGACGATCTCTACAGTACTCTGCGTTCATGATAAAAATTTGGTTAGGCGTCTTTCTTGTCGCGCTTCTTTTAATAAGTGTTCTTGCATTTTTGCCAAACAATCGCTGGGTTCGTCGCGCTTTGCTTGGCCTCGCGCTGTCAGTTGTAATTTTTTCCTCTTATTTCTTCTTTTCTCCCTATGAAAACTGTTTACGAGGACTTGGCTATGTTGATGACTTCTCGCTCGAGGAATTCGTGGAGGAGATTGTGGACGAGTTTGCAGATGATCAGACCGATTCAGAACCAACACCAACCGACGCGAGCGAAACACCGTTTACCGATGCCATGGGTTCATTAAATACAACCAGCAATATTAATGGACGTCCGTTTGGCGACATCGAAGGGGTCTGCGATTCCAGGACATGGTGGTAATGACGAACACTTTCGGGATAGTTACAGGTAGAATCTAATCAGAATTTAAAGGCGTCCGTTTTTATTAAAATGAGGCGCTCAAACTAAGTTATACGCGCCCGTAGCTCAGCTGGATAGAGTACCTGGCTTCGAACCAGGTGGTCGGGAGTTCGAATCTCTCCGGGCGCGCCATAATTTCAATGAGTTACGGCGCCCTTTAAAATCCCACTGTCTAATATTCTTGAGGCCTCCAAGGGGGTAATTGGCTGCTTCAACGTTATTCCGCAGGAATATACGGGGCACCGACCCTTCATCTGGGCGCTAAGCACAAGGTTAGGGGTAATCCGAAAACCTTTAACCGGAAGATAGCTTGGGGATGAATAATCGATCACCATGTTCTGACTAACAACTCTGGATGATTCCACGCATTGCGAGTTCTTCTATTGTTGCCTTACTGTTTATCGTCTTCGTGATTGTCGGCGCGACGGTATCCGCGGGAGAGACTATTCCGGTCAAGCGAGTCCCCGCTGAATGGGAGCCGCAGGAAGCTATCTGGCTGCAATGGCCAGGCCGGTGGGAGAAATCCTATGAATCGAGCTTTGCCCGCTTATCTAATGTGATCGTGCAATATGAAACGCTTCACATCCTATATGACTCACCGTCGGTCCTGGCCGAAGCGCGGTCGTCCATCAAGCGAGAGAATGGTGACCCAGACCACCCCAATATCCGGTGGCATTGGATCGAGAACGACAGCGCCTGGATGCGTGACAATGGTCCGATCTATGTTATTGAGGATAACAAAATGCGAGTGCAGAACTGGGCTTTCAACGCCTGGGGAGGCGCCTTTGGCGCCGACATTCCCTTTCGCCTCGACAACCAGGTGCCAAGTAAGGTGGCCAAAACGGTGGGCTTACCAGTCGACGTGATCGACATCGTTCACGAGCGCGGTAATCTGGAGTTCAACGGCGTCGATACCGTGATCCTGAACTGGAGCGTAATCGGAGATTCCCGGCGTAATCAAGGATACACGAAGGAGCGCGCCATTACTGACCTGAAGAAACATTTCGGCGTCTCAAAGGTGGTGTTTATCGAGGGCGTGCCTGAAGGCGATCTGACCAACGGCCACATCGACGGTATCGCACGATTCATCAATCCGACCACTGTTGTCGTGGTTGACTGTATGGATAAGTCCCAGTGCGGCGCGTCAAACAACCTGACCCACGCTATTTTCGATGCCGCTGCCAAAACGATTGAGGCGGCCGGGTTTACCGTGATTCGCGAACCGATTGAGGGTACACGCGACTACCAGGGCTACACTTTCGACACGAACTATATGAACTGGTTAGTTGGCAATGGCTTCGTCATCACGGTCGGTTTCGATAACCCAGAAACCGACTCGGCGGCTAAGGCGCGGCTCGAACAGTATTTCCCGGGCCGGGACGTTTATGTAATCGAGACCCTCACTTCATGGGCCGCCGGGGGCGGTGTGCATTGCCACACTAGCGACCAGCCAGCGATACCGCCGATCAGGCCGTTTTCCGCTTTAGACTAGAACCGAGTTCATAAGTCGACGAACATAACCTAAGATTGTTCAACGCGGCACTCCACGAAAGGCATGACATGCATCAGCCCTCAAAAAAAGTTCGTCGTGCCCAATAAAAATGGCCCCAGAGGGGCCATTTTAAAGACGGTATAAAACTGCGCCCTAGACTACTTTTGGCAGCCAGCACGTCCCGCTTGTGACGTCACGAGAACCTACCATTTATGCTCGCCGCAAACGATCTCTACACCCTTATCGCCCGCTACATTTTCATCCCACGCTCTCTTGCAATTTTGAAGTGGCGAAAAATACCAGTACGCCCCAATCAATATTACGGCAATGATTGCTATCTTGATTAAACTGCTCATTGAATTCTCTCTCTACTTTAAAAAATAACGGTCGCATTTTACTTGAAAAATTTTTTAACGCTAATATTAAGCCGCTTTTTTAACTCGTGACACTTTAGAGCGCTTCCCTTTTGACTCCGCTTTTCGCCAATGGCCGGGCTTTCGGGCGGTTGACGGTTCAGTGGCCTTTCCAAAACGCCGACGTGGTTTTTGATTCGGCTTTCTCGCGCCAGGGCTCTTGGGCTCTGAAGACGTTGGCTCAAGCCCATCGATCGTTTCGCGTTTTATCTTGCGACTGGTCAGCTTCTCAATCTGGGATAACTTTTTCCAGTCCGCACTTCCCACCAAAGAGACCGCCTGACCGGTCGCGCCTGCACGACCGGTGCGGCCAATTCGATGAATATAGTCTTCGGCCACCATTGGTAGGTCAAAATTAATAACGTGACTAATATCTTTAATATCGAGTCCGCGTGCCGCGACATCAGTAGCGACCAGCGTATTCAGTCGACCCTTGCGGAGATTTTCCACTGTCTGTCGTCGCTTGTTCTGGCTCATATCGCCATGTAACGCGCCGCTCTTGTGTCCCTTATCTCGCAAAATTTTGGATAACTGGTCAGCGCCACGTTTTGTTGCGGTAAAAATCAGAGATTTTGAAGACTCACCATTCGACAGCAAATGTTCCAGAACTTTTTGCTTGTGGGCCTTGCTATCAACATGATGCATGCATTGCTCTATTGATTTATGCCGCTCATGGTTTGCAGCCAAGGAAACGCTCTGCGGAGTGTTCAAAAGGCGGTTTGCGATTTTAAGCACCGCGCCTTCAAGCGTCGCAGAGAATAAAAGAGTCTGTCGTTTTGTAGGCATCGCAGATGCAATTTCTTTTACCGCATCGATGAATCCCATGTCTAACATTCTGTCCGCTTCGTCGAGCACCAGCATCTCAAGTCGGGAAAAATCGACCTTGCCCTGCTCCATGTGATCCATCAAGCGGCCTGGCGTGGCCACTAGCAGATCAAGACGTCCTCTCAGCATTCTAAGCTGAGGACCATAAGCGACCCCGCCTACAATAGAGCCAGACGTCATCTTTAATCCGCGACTGAATTGCCTTATGTTTTCATTGACCTGCGTCGCCAGTTCTCGCGTTGGCGTCAGGATTAATACGCGTGGCCCTTGGCCGCGCATTTTTGATGGGCGCAACAGATGCTGCAAAGCGGGCAAAACAAACGCGGCGGTCTTGCCCGTGCCTGTCTGGGCAGAAGCCATTAGATCCTTCCCAGACAAAACGATTGGGATTGCTTCTTGCTGAATGTGCGTGGCTTGATGAAAGCCAGTTTGCTTTATTGCTGCGAGTATTCTGGGGTCGAGTTTAAGTTGTTCGAATTCCACGTGTTCTTCCTGACGTTATGCGTCGTTGTAGTAAAAAGGGAGACCTGAAAAAATATAGATTCAGGCTTATATCAACTGGCTTAGCCAGGCAACGGTCGTACCGCTTGAATACAAACCGCTGCACGCTGCTAACCAGGACATAATGAATGTGCGACGCACATCGGGGAGGTCAGAAACGTGATGCCTCTTTTTTAGAGGAGGCGCGACTATACACGTCGGGAGTGAAAAATACTATAACCATTCAGGCTATAACAAAAACCTCAGGAAATTCGTCTCGCGATAGCGTCAAATCGCTCAAACTCATTAATGGGTCGTAATCGTTTCGTCCATGCCCGATTCGGCTTGAATCCACGCTCTCATGAGTTCGGGGACTAGGTCTTCAAGGCTTTCAATATATGCTTTTGCATTTTCTATGTTTTCGTCAGCATCATATGCCTGCTTACTGACATCAACTGCAGCAATAAAATCATCAATCGTCAAAAATTTCTCTCCGGACACTGGGATAAGCAACTCCATAGATAAGTTAAAAAGTCTTCCGATCGGTCTTCCAGACAATCTTTAAATTCGAGAACCTCAACCGAGAGATCTAGTAACAGAAGTGAACCGAGTTCTGATCAAGCTTAATACTGAATCACCCGGACTCTACGAAAATAAGTCGCTGTAAGACCTATATTCTAACAGCATATGAAAAACGCCAGCATCTTACTAACCTCTTAGATAAGATTAATATCAAGGTTTAATCTGAAATCAATATTCGACAGCAGCCAAAATCTCATGCCCAAAAAAACAATTAATCCCAGACTCGCGCGCAATTATCACGAAGCCACTAGCGAGAAATCTCGAGAAGTCTATCGGCAATGGGCGTCGACTTATGACCGTGAGCTGATTGAAGATTTCGGCTATCGAGCGCCAGAAGCCGCAGTCGAGTGCTTACTCGAATATTTTCCATCTCGCCAAATTGAGATTCTGGACATGGGATGCGGTACGGGTCTGGTTGGACAACTGTTATGCGACGCCGGATATAAGCAGGTTGACGGATTAGATCTATCACCTGAGATGATTCTCAAAGCATCCGAAAAAGGAGTCTATCGACACTTAGGAGAAGCTGATCTATCAACTTCGATTTTGCTCGATCCGATATATGACGCCGTTCTATGTGTCGGCGTGTTCTCACACGGATCCCAACAACCGTTCGATCTCCCCAAGCTTTTTGCAGGGCTAAAGCCAGGCGGGGTGTTGATCGCGACCGTTAACGGGAAAGGCTGGCACGATATCGGCTGGAGCGCCCTTCTTGAAAAAAGCAGTCGGGAGAACAGTTTTCAAGTTGAATCGCTTCGAGATATTCCTTACCTCACCGGTGAGGGAATTCCTGGAAAATTACTAATCGCCCGACCCACGCCAGAGGAGCCGTGATCGTTCTCAAGCGCCATCGATCGATCAAAAAACAACTGCCAGCTTAGCGCGTCCAAATAATGCTTCGAAGAAGCACTATCGTCGACTGTATAAAACGGCACCCCGCAAAAAACATTCAAGGGTAGTGTGACCAGTTGCTTCCCAATTAAGGCCGTGTGGGCAACGAGTAGAGGTGCTGTAGATCGTATTAATCGCAGTCACGCCGATTGTTGCAGCACCCGTTAGGTTCGCACCACTTAAATCCGTCCAACTAATATCTGCGCCCTGTAAATTGACCTTAATCAGCGATGCGTCATTAGCAACGGCATCACTAAGATCTAAATCCGAAAAAATTTAAATTGCTTCTTTTCTCCTTGTACGTGGCGCTTTAAGAAATCAATAGTATTTAACTACCAATCACCATTGGCGCCCGCATCAACGATGCTCAGCATAGCGTCACGAATTCGCTTTCCGCCCTTTTTTAGCTCTTCGTCAAGCTGAGAATCAGGATGCCAGGCAAAATTTAGCCAAGAGACATCCCAATCCAGTGTCATCAGCCAAACATCACCCTTCGCATCCTCAAGAACTGAAATTCGACAGGGCAGGAAGATAGAAAACTCCGGACTGTAATCAAGCACCATTCGAGCCACCATTGCATCGCAATACTGCAATATTTCAACTCGTGGCGTTGGGCGCCCAGTTTTCGCTTCCACCTCCTTCCAGATCATACTGTGACCTGACTTCTTTAGATTTTCGTCAATCGCCCGACTGTCCATCGCCTCAATTATTTCTTCAAAGGAGAGTCCTTCTTTCGCTTTGACTTTATGAGTCATAAAGTTAAAGACCTGGCGAAGGGACCAGGGATTCGACATCGCCCCACTCGTCATCATGGCCTGACGAGATTCCCGCGGGAACGGCTGACTTACCGTGTTCGGCTCCCAATAAGTGTCGGTAGGATTGACCATCATTGGCACGGGAAATGGAAGACTGTTACTTTTTCTCAACGTCTCAATCGCTCTAGCAATTGATTCGGTATCCGATTGTGAAAAACTTGGGCCTGCGGACACAAGCAATGAAACAGCAACGACAATTAAATGGCTCGCTGTTTTTTTAAATGTTGCACACATCATGATCTTTTTCTGCCTTTTTGATTCGTCACAACACGTAATAACCTTTGTACGCCGACCTATTTTCAAAAGGTTTCTGCAACTCTATTTATGGATCTATCGAGTTAGATTATTTTCCGAAGGCTTTAAATAAAATGGGCTGATTATTCACCGACGATGGTTAAGTCCTTTGCAGTGCTAGCTAAATCCGAGGCGGCATCTACCGTAGCGTCATACCACTGTGTATACATTTCCGGCGTCATCAACAGCTTTGTCATTTCGATGTAAGTGGTCGGATTAACCGCCTGTCCCATCATGGTCATGTAGGCCATCGGATTCATCAGCGGCGCATAAGTCGCAGGATTCATCATGGACATCCAGTTCATTGGATTCACTCTCGCGCCCATTGCCTGCGGACTCATCATGTAGGCATACGTTTGAGGATTCATCCAGTTAACCGGATTCATCATTCGCTGGGCCCCAAGTGGAGCCTGACCGCCCCAACCCATTCCACCCATCATGCTCATAGGGTTCATCATCGCCATTGGATTAAATCCACCCATCGCTGGTTGAGTCGTTTGCGTACCTGTACCCAGTGAACTCATGTAGTCACTAAGCATTTGAGTATATTGATCGATCGCTGACGGCTGATCGGTAGCGGCTTCTTCAGCTTTCACAATACCGCCGAGGCTAGACAAACTGAATGCCAGCAGAAAAGATATAAAGTGCTTTTTCATTGGGTTTCCTTTCTATTTATGTTGTTTTTAATTTTATTTTTTAGTATTTAACTATTTTCTTATTTAATAAGATACTATCCTTTAGAGATATAATTATCGAAACCCAAATTACCAATAAGTAATTGTTTTTATGATGTTTTCAAAAATAAATCACGGGTGCCGCCTGGGGACCCGATTCTGATAAATTATTATCGAGAAACCTATAAGCTAAAATTTTTCCCAGTGATTAATCGTATGTGTATTTTATTTTCCCGAGGCCTCTATTAAAACGGTCAAAATTTCCGGCAACCCTGCAATCGCGCTCGACTATGACGGCAACGGACCGCTAGTCGTTTTTCTGCATGGCATTGGCGGGAATCGGACTAACTGGGCCGACCAGATTAAGTCCTTGTCACCCTATTACCGAGCCGCCGCTTGGGATGCTCGCGGATACGGCGCAAGCGATGATTACAGTCATGAACTGAGTTTTGAAGATTTTTGCCATGATCTCGCTCGCTTACTCGATTATTTTGAAACTGACCAAGCTCATCTCTGCGGCCTTTCCATGGGAGGCCAGATTGTTCAACATTTTTATCGCCTTTATCCTCAACGAGTTGCATCCATGGTTCTCGCAGCAACATTTACGCATTGGCGTGCAGTATTAAGCGATGAAGCTCTCGCCCACTATCTGAGTCTACGAGAAACACCTCTCGTTACCGAAGGAAAGAGCCCTGCCGAAATGGCGCCTGCGGCGGCCAAAACAATCCTCGGTCCTCTTGCCACACCGCGCCAACGCGAGATAGTCGAGAAGAGCATGGCGGCCCTTCATAAAGAAAGTTTTCTAAAAACACTCAGAGCAGCGACCGCTTTTGAACCTGAACTCGCGCTCGAGAGTGTAACCATCCCAACAATGTTAATTTTTAGTGAATTCGATAACCTGTGTCCGGCTGACTACGGCCGGTCAATGGCAAGCCGAATTCCGCGCTCGAGATTTGAGTACGTCGAGGGGGCAGGCCATTTAATCAATATAGAAAAGTCCAAGCAATTTGATACGCTTCTTCTAGATTTCCTGAGCGGACTGGATAGCGAAACCGAGTAACCGTATCTCACGACCACTTACACCCGGTCTAGCAAGAATCGGGGGCTTCGGCTATTGTTCACCCTCTTTGCTCGGAATTTTATTATGACAATTGGTTTTATCGGAACCGGGGTAATTAGCGAAGCAATGATTCGCGGGCTATCCGACGTTGCAGGCTATACGGATCAGATCATGGTATCGAAACGATCTTTTGATCGCTCAAAACGGCTGAGCGAAGCGTATTCAAATATAACGATCTGCGAAACCAATACCGAAGTGGTCGACCAAAGCGACTGGGTATTCGTTGGCGTTCTTCCCGATCAGGTTGCGATGGTATTGCAAGCGCTACCATTTAAAACAACACAAAAAGTCATTAGCCTAGTGGCAGGAGTCGGCCTTAAAGATTTAAAACGATATTTATATCCATGTGAGGATGTCATCAGGGCTATTCCCATGCCCCCGATCGAATTCGGAAAAGGACCTCTGGCAATTTGCCCGAGTGATGATGCATTCGAGACCTTTGCAAATAAAATTGGGGTTGTGGTCAGTATCGATGATGAGGATCAGTACAATCTTTTTGGTGCCGCCAGTGCCCTCATGTCTGATTTTTTTGCCCAAATCGCAAGCGTCAGCAAATGGATGCAACTTCACGGTCTGGACCCAACGGCGTCGGCACGGTACGCTTCCGCCTTATACGAGTCCCTGGCTTTTCTTACGACCAAGGAGTCCGCTGAGTCACTTACACGAATGAGCGACGCCTGCCAAACCCCCGGTGGGTTGAACGAGCAGTTTTTTAACTTCCGTCAATCATGCGGGGTAGATCAATCATTGCATGACGGGCTCAACCAAATCCTAAAACGCCTTGAATCCAGTGACTAACCGAGAAATCACGGGATAGCCCATTATCATGACCGACTCCAAATTATCTAACCCAAAGAAAGCAGAGACGCCTGCCCCGGCCACTAACGACAAAAAGCAAGTAACGGGGTCACCCCCAAGGGGCCGCGGAAAAATGTACTGGAAATTTGCGGCAATTGAAGGCTGGAAAGCAAATAAACCGGAGCCAACCCCCGATATCTCGCAAAAAAAGAAATAATTGGGTCAGCAAAGAAAAATATCGGTCGATCAATTCGTGAACTCATCAAAACGTCCAAAGCCTCGTGATCTTGAACCGCACGGCGGATTTCTGTTCGATCATCTCGGTATGAAATTTTCGTTTTCAGAGGATGGCGCCGTGGTAGGCCAGATCAAACTTGAGGATCATCATTTTTCCTGGCCCGGGCGAGTTCATGCTGGCACAGTGTTTGCACTCGCCGACTCATGCGCCGGGTTTGGTTGCTTAAAAACGCTTCCCGATGGTGCATCTGGCTTCGCAACGCTCGAAACAAAAACCAACTTCATCGCGACCACAGACGAAGGCGGCATTATTGCTTACGCCCACCCCGTCCACCTAGGGCGTTCTACCCAAACCTGGGATGTTGAGGTGCTCTCTGAAAAAGACGATCGGAAAATGGCGCTTTTTCGATGCACTCAAATGATTCTTTGGCCTGAAAAATGAACACCAGGATGCTCGATTACCAAGCCCACTCAAATTTACAGTTATTAAAAACCGTCGCCCAACGCAACGTTGATAACAATCAGTTTGCCAGCATTGAATGGCAAATCAAAAAAGATGGCGATCTTTTTAATGAAGGCAGCGTGACCCAATCTGATCTCGACTGGCGGTATCCGCAGAACCCGATCTATCGTATTTATTCGATGACAAAGCCAATCGTTGCGTTGATGGGTGTCATTCTGATCGAACGCGGCCAACTCCATCTTTCGACCGCTCTGGCTGATATCCTGCCCGAATTCAGCAAAATGGAAGTGATGCGTCGAGATCGCACTACAGAACAGGCCCGTCCGATCATCATCGAACAACTTTTTACCCATCGAGCTGGTTTTAGCTATAACTTTTTCCCTGACTGCCCGGTCTCTTCATTGTATCGACAAGATGGGCTGATGAACGATGGTGAATGCTCTCTCGAAGATTTTGTGAGCCGGGCCGCTCAACTGCCTCTTGCGAATCAGCCTAACGAACGTTGGCACTACAGCATCGCTACCGATATTCTTGCGCGAGTTCTCGAGGTCGTCTCCGGAAAACCGCTCGGCGCGCTGTTACAGCATGAGATTTTTGACACACTTGATATGCCAGACACACAGTACTTTATTTCCCCATCGGAACGAGATCGCCTGCTGCCCATGTACGGTCGGTCACTCGATGAAATTCTTAATGCGCCAGATGCGACCTCAGAATTAAAAAAAATTGACGTCTCACACCAATACCCTTGCGATCGACCTGAGTCGTTTGCTCGTGGAGGTCACGGGCTTTTCTCGACCACCAAAGACTACATGCAATTTGCTCAGTTCTGTCTAACTGGCCATTCGGCAATGGGTGTTCCACTGGTCTCAAGAAAAATGATGGATTTTATGTGGGCCAATCGGTTGCCTGCCGAACAGTTACCCTATTGGCTTGGCCCGTTTCCAGCACCCGGTTATGGATTTAACCTATTCGGCCGAATCATGATTGATCCGGGGCAGGCCATTTCACTCACAGGTCTCGGCGAAGGAGGATGGGGTGGCGCGGCATCGACTTTTTTCTGGGCCGACCGGAATGAAAATTTTACCGGCGTCGTAATGACCCAAAATCTGGGGACGCTTAGCAGCATGCGCACTGACATGATGGCGGCAGCGTATCAAGCGATCGCTTAAGTTATGATTCGCGGCGACCAGGCTTTTTCGCCCGGTATGTCGCAATCGCAGCGTCTATCCCAACTGCGGTCAGAATAATAAAACCGCCAAGTAAAGTGGCGTCCGAGGGGATTTCTGCAACAGTCAGCCACGCCCAGATGGGTCCCAGCACGGGCTCGATGAGCGCCAGTAACCCCACCTGAGCTGCCGGGACAAATCTCGCGCCCAGCACTAAAAGTATAAAACCCACGCCAACCTGAAAAACACCAAGATATACTGAGGCGCCAAGATCACGGCGGCTAATTGAAAAATCATCAATAAAAACGAGTGTAATCAGGGAGGCAATAATTGCCGCAAACAACAGTGCGAGCAGCATGTCTGGCTGCTTCGAGCGACGAACTAAGACGACCGAGATCGCGTAAGAGATCGGCAACCATAAGGCAATCAAGTTTCCGAATGCCCGACCGCCCATCAGTCCTGCTCCGACCATCACGCCAAGTCCAGACATTGCCACCAGTATCGCGATCCAGGTCCGCAGCGGCACCCGTTCACGCAGCACCACCCATCCAAGTGTTGCCGCGAAAAAAGGGGCCGCACTAAATACAAAAAGTGCGTTTGCAACCGTCGTATTAAGCAATGCAAATACGTACGCAACAAAACCCGTTCCCAGTACGATGGCAAGGAGAGTATCCTCGAAGCCAAGGTTTTTTACCCGCTCAAAAATATTCCGCTTTTCCCGCACGACGAGAACACACGCCAGAAGTGCAACCATGCTCAGTGATCGATAAAACAAGATCTGCCAACCGTCAGCACTTTCAATTACCCGCAGACCGACCCCTGACGTGCTGAGGCATAACGCGGATCCTGCCACCATCAACATACCGCGAGCGTAATTTCCTGAAGACTTACGACTTACACTCACGACGGCGAGCCTCTTTTAGTGGGTTGCCCCGCAGAGAGATCTCGCGCTAACCAAAGACCAATAATGACGAGCGTAAGCGATATCCCATGATAGAGCTGAAACAATTCACCTAACAGTAAGACCGCCAAAAGCGCGGAAAAGATCGGGGTAAGATTAACAAAGACACCACTTCTGCCAGGGCCAATCAAATCAACACTTCGAAGAAAAAATATTTGAGCCAAGAAAGAGGGAAAGATCGTTACATAGGCAATTACGACCCATCCGGTCGCTGTTGGCCAAATAATCGATCCATTCCACCATTCATAAATGGCAAAAGGCGCCGATAGAAACGCACCCGCAATAGCGAAATAGGTAAAAAGAACAATACCGGAGACCGTGGGCCTCGTTTTTAATCCCAATGTATATCCTGCATATAAAACACACGCACCCGCCATCATGAGGTCTCCATGATTCAGTGAGAAGTCTGATAACTGCAGAGGCACCCCTCGAAGTGCTACCGTCACTACGCCAATAAGTCCAATAATGACGCCGATGATCTGAACACCGGATACACGAGCGCCATAAAGAAAAAAAGCCCCGATCAGCACGATGATCGGGATGGCGCCCTGAAGGATTCCAATATTGACAGCAGTCGTATAATGCGCAGAAACATAAAACAAAAGATTGAATGCGGCGAGCCCTAGCGCTCCCATCGCAAGAATATATAGCCGCTTTTGCCGCAAAACTGGCCAGGTCGAACGCATTTGTCGCGCATAAAAAAGCGGCAATACGATCGTCAGCAAACCCCACCGCGAGAAAGTCAGCAACGCAGGGGACACTTCTCCCACGGCCGCTTTTCCTGCCACTGTATTGCCCGCCCAAAAAAGTGTCGTGAGCGTGACTAATAATACCGGTTGAGACCAAAACCAGTTAATGGGCTTTTTCATTTAACACGGATGTATAGCGTTCAACTACGGAGGTCGCGCATTTGTTCGGCCATGTCTTCAAGCTCGGTCCAGCGCAAAATATGCCGCTCAAGTTCCGCTTCCAAAGCTGTCAGTTGGTCAAGAATCGGCTGGGTGTCGCCGTATGCCTGCTCATAAAAATTCGACTCAAGGGTTCGCGCTCTAAGGGTTTCAATCTTCTTCTCAACCGAATCAATGACCTGAGGCAAACTGTCGAGTTCGCGTTGCAGTATATACGAAAGCTTCCGAACTGATCCCACCTCCCGACTCTTCTCGATTTCTGACTGCCCCACGCATCCTTTATTAGTCGCTGATTCACCAGTCGCGAGTGACCGACCCCGTCTTGTCCAATCAGTGTAATTGCCAACATAAGGATGAATCTCGCCATCTGATTCAAACGTCAAAATACTCGAAACTGTGTTATCCAAGAATGCTCGGTCATGGCTTACAACAATTAATGTGCCGGAATAGTCCTGAAGGCGCTCCTCCAGCACTTCAAGCGTTTCAACATCTAAATCGTTTGTGGGCTCATCAAGAATTAGTAGATTGGCGGCCTGTGTAAACAGTCTCGCAAGAATCACTCTGTTGCGTTCGCCCCCCGACAGCGATTTAACCGGGGTTAGCGCCCGCTTAGCGGTAAACAAGAATCCACGAAGATATCCTACAACATGGCGGGGCTTTCCATTTAAAGTGACATATTCGCTTCCATCGCCAACAATTTGAGCGACCGTTTGGTCAAGATCAAGTTTCCGCCGGTGCTGATCGAAGTAACCCAAATGCACATTCGTGCCTCTCTTGATCGTGCCCGCGTTCGGCTCTATCTCTCCCAGCATCAACTTTAGAAGCGTACTCTTTCCAACCCCGTTATTGCCGACAAGGCCAATCCGATCTCCGCGCTGAACCCGTAGCGAGAAATTCTGGATCAGCATGTGTTGATCGTAGCCAAAGGCAATATTTTTAATATCAAGCACTTTACGACCGGAATTTTCAGCTTCTTCAATATGGACTCGGGCACGGGCATCGGGATTAACCCGCTGAGCGCGTTCTTCACGCATGCTTTCAAGCGCTCGAACTCTCCCCTCGTTACGCGTGCGACGCGCTTTGATTCCTTGACGAATCCAGGCCTCTTCTTCTCCCAGTTTCCGATCAAACTCGCTATTCGCTTCGCGCTCTGCTTTGAGTGCATCGTCTCTACGCCTCAAAAAATCTTTGTAATCCCCCGGCCAGCTTTTAAGCTTTCCCCGATCAATCTCGACAATTCGAGTAGCAAGGCGCTGTAGAAATGCCCGATCATGCGTAATAAAAAGCACCGCTCCCGAAAATACAGAAATACGATTCTCAAGCCAGGCAATCGTTGCAAAATCCAGATGGTTGGTTGGCTCATCCAATAACAATAAGTCGGGCTTGGCAACAAGAGCTCGAGCCAATGCCGCGCGGCGGCGCCAACCCCCTGACAGCGCTGCCATCGGCTGTTCAGCATCAAGCTCCATTTCAGAGCAAATAGCCTGAACCTGCTGCTGGGGATGCCAACCACCATGGGCCTCGATATGGGTCTGTAGCTCCTGGAGCGCCTTAAGTCCATTGGCGTCCGCAACTGACTCTGATTGAATCCGATACTGATCGGTCAAAGTAATAATGTCCGACAAGCCTTCCGACACGAATTCACCCACAGCGCGACCTTCATCCTCCGGTAAGACTTGTGTGAGTTCGCTAATACAGATCTCTCCGATACTCTGTACCTCACCATCATCCGGGCCCTGCTCCCCGGTAACCAGTCTAAGCAAGGAGGTTTTCCCGGCGCCATTTCGGCCAATCAGGCAAACCCGCTCTCCTGGCTCAATTGAAAAATCTGCCTCTCTCAGGATGTTTCGGGCGCCAAAAGCGAGGCTTACGGAGTCGAGTCTGATCAGGAACATAAGCGCTTGTCTAAACGAGTAAAGTATTTTGGGGACGATGGAATATTAACCGAGGAAGTGCCTCCCTGTACGAAGTTAGCCAACTGCTGGGGAGAATTTGAGCGAGGGCGTTTCACACGAGGAGGCGAGTAAAACTTCAGTAGAAATTTTCTGAAAATTTCAGTCTCTTTTTTTAATTTTTTGCTTCTCATGCCGTCTTCAAAGGCGTAGACTCCGCGAGCCATAAAAGAGCTTTTTAGATTTCTACTGTGAGATTCGCACTTTCCATTCTTCGGACACTCTCCGCACTGATGATCTCGGTGTCATTGCTCATGTTTGGGAACAGCATGACTTCGACTCTGCTGGCGCTTCGCGCAAACATCGAGAATTACTCAAATGAAATGATTGGTTTTATCGCATCAGGTTATTTTTTGGGATTCGCGATTGGTACTTTCCGCTCGGGACCGCTGATTAATCGGATCGGTCATATCCGCGCCTTCTCTGCTTTTTCTGCCGTCGCTGCGGCCTCGGTTTTACTCGTCCTAATTACGTCAAATGCATGGGCTTGGGTCGGTCTGCGGGCAGTCATGGGGGCTGCTGCCGCTGGTTTATTTGTTGTTGTTGAAAGCTGGCTAAATAACAGAGCAACAAATAATTCTCGGGGAATTTTGCTTTCCTTGTATATCATGATCGGGTACGTGGCTTCTGCGTTTGGGCAACAGACGATAAAATTTGGTGACCCGGGCAGCTACGAACTCTTTTTGCTTGTCGGCGTCGTTCTAACCCTTTCACTCGTTCCGGTAGCGCTCACCCGCGCAACCCATCCAGACCCCGTAGAAAAGCCCTTTCTAAATATTCGCAAGCTTTACACCGTCTCTCCGACGGCGTTCGGCGCCTGTTTTGTCGCCGGCCTGATTACCTCGAGCTGGTGGGGACTTGGCCCTGTCTATGCGAGAGAAGTTGGACTCAATATTGAACAAATTTCCGGCTTTATGACCGCTGGCCTTGTTGGCGGCATGCTCCTTCAAATTCCGATCGGGCGACTTTCTGATCGCTTTGATCGACGTTTCATACTGCTTGCAGTTACGATAGGACTGACCGGCCCCGCACTCATGCTTGTTCTCGGAGATCTGCTCGCGGGTTGGACGCTCATCGCAACCGTCGCTCTCTTTTTCGGGTTGAGCTCGACTTTATACCCGCTCAGCATCGCCTACGCGAACGATTATCTCGACCCTGGAGATATCGTGGCCGCCACCGGCGGATTTGTGCTGGTTTATGGAATCGGTGCGGTATTGGGACCCCTTGCATCCTCCTATTCCATGCGAATAATTGGCCCATCAGGGATGTTCATGTTTATTATTCTGACCGCAGGACTTTTGGTGCTGATGATACTGTCTCGAATGAGGATTCGTCAGTGGGCTCCGGTTGTTGAAAAAGAACCTTATGTGCCTGCCGCTGAAACGCCAAGGGCCGTTGGTGATCTAGACCCACGCGCAGAGGTCGATGACGGATATGATCAGGGTCCCGATATTCTGAACACGCTAGAAGTCAAAAAAGGCGAAGAAAAACCTTTCGCGTTCTGGCTCGGCCGTTGGGGAGAAAGTGCCGACGATGATGGCAAAACAAAGGAATCCGAAACTCTTGTCCAAGGCGCGGCAGAGGACGCTACCGATGAATCCGCCGAGAACACAACCTCTAAAGGCTAAAATTTAAGGCGTCACCGACGGTAAGGAAATTTGAATCAGTTACGACTTGCCCGCGTTATAACGAACCGCTAAAACCTCGTAGCGACGCAAACCGCTTGGGGCTTGAAACTCAATCTCAACGCCCTCTGTCTTTCCAATAAGCGCCTTCGCGATTGGGGAACTATGCGAGATCAGTCCTTCATCAATATTAGCTTCCAACTCGCCTACGATTCGATAGGTTACCTCTCGATCGCCCTCCTCTTCCCAGAGATCAACCCAGGCGCCAAAAACAACTTTTCCATTGGCATTTAACTGCGCAGGATTAATAACTTCTGCAACCGATAGCTTGGAGTCCAGCTCGGCTATTCGACCTTCAATGAAACCCTGCTGCTCTCGCGCGGCATGATATTCCGCATTCTCGGATAAATCCCCGTGCGCGCGAGCTTCAGCAATAGCCTGAATAACGGCGGGTCTATCCTGCTTTTTTAGTCGGGATAGTTCATCCTGAAGTCGCTCAGCACCATCGGGGGTCAGTAGGACTCTCATAATTTGACCGTTTGATGAAGGGACTGAAGTCTATTGATGCTTGGATTATCGCCTGCTTTGTGCGCCTCACAAGCTGCGCGTGCTCCCGCCAACGTAGTGAAATAGGCGACCTTATGGGTCAGCGCCTGCTTCCTGATGGTCTCTGAGTCAAGGCGACTATGTCTTGTAGCCGTTGTGTTCACAATTAAATCGTACTCACCATTCTTGATACTGTCGACCACGTGTGGTCGACCTTCACTGACTTTATTAACGACAGAAGCGGGTAGTCCAGCTTGTTCGAGCGCCATCGCCGTTCCTTCGGTTGCTTCCAAATCAAATCCATTCTCGCTCAGATACCGCGCGATGTCGACCACAGCGACCTGGTCCGGCGTTCGGACACTGATCAACGCCTTTCCACTCGCCGGAATCAGTGTACCGGTCGCACGCTGGGCCTTTCGATACGCCTCCCCAAATGTCATGCCAATTCCCATCACTTCACCAGTACTCTTCATTTCAGGTCCTAAAATTGGATCCACCCCGGGGAATTTTATAAAAGGAAATACAGCTTCCTTCACCGAATAATAAGAGGGACGAACCTCTCCATGAACGCCTTGCTGCGAAAGTGACTGACCTACCATCACCCGAGCACCTATCTTTGCAAGCGGTCTTGTGGTCGCTTTTGACACAAAAGGTACCGTTCGGGAAGCTCGCGGATTAACCTCAAGGACGTAAATCTCTTCCCCCTTAACCGCAAACTGTACATTCATCAGGCCATTTACATTTAGTGCCAAAGCCATCTCACGCGTCTGACGCGTTAATTCTTGCTGCGTTTCGTCGCTTAATGCGAATGGTGGGAGCACACAAGCCGAATCACCTGAATGAACGCCAGCCTCCTCAATATGCTCCATGATGCCACCAATCACTACATCGGTACCGTCACACACGGCGTCCACATCAACCTCAACCGCGTCGTTAAGAAAGCGATCGAGCAAAATCGGGGACTCGTTGGATACTCGAAAAGCATCGCGCAAGTAACGCTCAAGCTCTTCTTTGCCGTGAACAATCTCCATGGCACGTCCGCCAAGCACATAAGACGGTCGTACAACCAACGGATAACCGATCTCTTCCGCCCTTTCAAGCGCCTGCTGTTCAGTGCTCGCCGTTCGGTTAGGAGGTTGGAGCAGTCCTAGATTCTCTATCAAGTCCTGAAAGTGCTCTCGATCTTCCGCTTGATGAATTGAGTCGGGAGAGGTGCCCAAAATAGGAACACCCGCCGCTTCCAATCCTCGGGAGAGTTTAAGCGGCGTTTGTCCGCCATACTGCACAATAACCCCTGTTGGCATCTCGACAGCACAAATCTCCAACACGTCTTCCAGAGTGAGTGGTTCAAAATAAAGTCGGTCGGACGTATCGTAGTCTGTGGATACTGTCTCGGGATTACAGTTAACCATTATTGTTTGGTAAGAGTCGGCCTGCAACGCCATAGACGCGTGGACGCAGCAGTAGTCAAACTCAATCCCCTGGCCGATTCGGTTTGGACCGCCGCCCAAGACAATAATTTTTGACGATTGCTCGGGTAAAGCCTCGCACTCAACCTCGTAACTCGAATAAAGATATGCCGTCGGCGTTTCAAACTCGCCAGCGCACGAATCAACGCGTTTATAGACAGGACGCACTCCCAATTCATGACGTTTTGTTCTGAGTTCTATTTCACCCACGTTGAGCAACGCGGCGAGCCGAACGTCCGAGAATCCATCCCGCTTAAAGGCGCGAAACATTTCCTGATCAATGCCCTCAAGGCTTAAATTTTCAATGCGCTTTTCTGTTTGAATAAGTTCTTCAATTTGAGCAAGAAACCAAGGGTCGATACCGGTCAGCTTTTGGACCTCGCCCAAGCTGAATCCTTGTCGAAAAGCGTCTCCAATAAACCACGCCCGGCGAGCCCCGGGAACTCGAAGATAACTGGCCATGTCATGAATGCCGGCCTGATCTTCCTGTTCATCCCAAACGGGGTCCAGTCCAAAACTACCAATCTCAAGACTGCGAAGCGCTTTTTGAAACGATTCCTTGAACGTACGACCAATCGCCATGACCTCACCCACTGACTTCATTTGCGTGGTAAGCGTCGAATCTGCCTGGGGAAATTTCTCAAAATCAAACCGCGGGATTTTTGTAACGACATAGTCAATTGAAGGCTCAAATGACGCGGGCGTCGCGCCGCCCGTAATATCGTTATCTAACTCATCAAGCGTATAACCTACTGCCAACTTTGCAGCGATCTTCGCAATCGGGAAGCCCGTTGCCTTCGAGGCTAATGCGGAGGACCGGGACACTCGTGGATTCATCTCAATGACAATCATCCGCCCAGTGGCCGGATCAATCGCAAACTGGACATTTGACCCGCCAGTATCAACACCAATCTCGCGCAACACCGCAATGCTCGCGTTTCGCATCAGTTGGTATTCTTTATCTGAAAGTGTTAGCGCAGGGGCCACCGTGATCGAATCGCCGGTGTGAACACCCATCGCATCAAAATTCTCGATCGAACAAATAATAATGCAGTTGTCTCGGCTATCTCGAACGACCTCCATTTCATACTCTTTCCAGCCGACAATACTTTCCTCGATCAGGAGTTCCGAAGTCGGCGATGCATCAAGTCCTCGAGCGCAAATTGCCTGATATTCTTCGGCGTTGTAGGCGATTCCCCCACCGCTACCCCCAAGGGTGAAAGACGGTCGAATGATCGCAGGAAAACCGATCTGCTCAAGAACCGTCATCGCATCGTCCATCGAATGCGCAAGATCTCCTTTCGCGACATCAAGACCAATTGCCTTCATCGCTACCCGGAAACGATCCCGATCCTCTGCTTTATCAATTGCATCTCGGGTTGCGCCAATCATTTCGACGCCAAATTTTTCGAGGACACCATGTCGCACAAGATCTAACGAACAATTAAGGCCGGTCTGACCACCCATGGTAGGCAGCAGCGCGTCCGGGCGCTCTTTCTCAATAATTTGAGCCACAATCTCCCAGGTAATTGGCTCTATATAAGTTGCATCAGCAAACTCTGGATCTGTCATGATGGTTGCTGGATTAGAGTTGACCAGGACAACCCGGTAGCCCTCTTCTCGGAGCGCTTTGCAAGCCTGGACTCCTGAGTAATCGAACTCACACGCCTGGCCGATAACAATCGGACCTGCGCCAATCACTAAAACCGATTGAATATCTAATCGCTTAGGCATTGCAATTCTCCTTGTCCATCAAGGCGACAAACTGATCAAATAACCCAGTAATGTCTTGCGGGCCCGGGCTTGCTTCAGGATGCCCCTGAAAAGAAAACGCAGGCGAATCATTCAATGAAATGCCCTGAATCGAATCATCAAAAAGGGAGCGATGCGTAATTGATATATTTTCAGGGAGCGAATCCGGATCGACCGCGAAGCCATGATTCTGGCTCGTAATCATCACTCGACTCGTCGATAAATCAACCACCGGATGATTAGCGCCATGATGACCGAATTTCATTTTTAGCGTCCGCCCACCCGCAGCAAGCGCTAATAACTGATGGCCTAGGCAAATACCAAAGGTTGGAATCTTGCGAGAAAGAATCTCCCTGATGGCCTCCACCGCATAAGTGCAAGGCTCCGGATCTCCTGGCCCATTCGACAGAAAAATACCATCCGGGTTTCGTGACAAAACATCGACCGCTGTCGTCTCGGCAGGCACAACCTCTACAGCACAACCGCGATCCGCGAGCAGTCTTAAAATATTCTGCTTAACTCCAAAATCGTAAGCGACTACACGAAATCTCTGTTGCGGAGCTTGTTGAAAACCCTTACCAAGTTGCCAACTGCCTTGGATCCATTGGTATGGCTTTTTTGTGGTCACGGTTTTGGCGAGATCCATTCCCTTCAAGCCGGCAAATTCACGCGCAATTGAAAGCGCCCGCACTTCGTCAATTGTTCCAGCTTGAATACAACCGTTTTGAGCGCCCTTTTGGCGAAGCAGTCGGGTTAATTTACGCGTATCTATATCGCTAATTCCCACCACGCCTTGTCTCGTCAAATAAT
Source organism: Pseudomonadota bacterium (assembly GCA_018672825.1). Lineage (GTDB taxonomy): Bacteria > Pseudomonadota > Gammaproteobacteria > Arenicellales > UBA868 > UBA868. The sequence goes on from JABHUE010000145.1 coordinate 55,152, forward strand.
CGGTTAGCGGTTCGGTCGCGCGAAAATTACTCAGAAGATTTGGCAGGTCTCTCACAACAAGACCGCAGGCAAAAGCATATTTAGCTTCGATATCTTCGTCATTTGCGCCAACATTGCCAACGTGCGGACAAGTTAACGTGACGATTTGCTGCGCGTAGGAGGGATCAGAGACGATCTCCTGATATCCTGTCATCGAGGTATTAAAAACCACTTCGCCGACTGTTTCGGCCAGCGCCCCAATTGACCGCCCGCGAAATACAGTACCGTCCTCCAGTACCAGAATCGCGGGTATCACGTTATCCCTCGATTAAATAGGCATAAAAAAAGGAGGATCTCCGGTGAGATTCTCCTTTTCGAAAAATTTTTTTGATGCCTCATTGCAAGAACGGCATTCTATCGATTCCGACCCAAAACATCAATCATCCAGTGACATCTTTTATACCCAACACATCTTGCATATCGAACAAACCGACATCCTGGTCCGCAACCCAGATCGTGCTTCGAATTGCGCCCAAAGCATAAATCTCGCGACTTGTCGCTTTATGCACAATCTCCACGCGCTCGCCTGACCCTGCAAACCAAACGCTGTGCTCGCCGACAACGTCAGCCGCGCGAATCGTTGAGAAGCCGATCTCGCGATCCGCCCGCGGCCCAACAGCGCCCTCCCGCGCAAAAACCCCATGGTCAGATAGGTTTCTACCTAACGCTTTGGCAACCACTTCGCCCATTTTCAGAGCCGTGCCTGACGGCGCATCAACTTTATGACGATGATGGGCCTCAATCACTTCAATATCTGCGTCGTTGCCGAAAGCTTTAGCGGCAACCTCAAGAAGTTTTAAGGTGATGTTCACGCCCACACTCATATTTGGCGCCCAAACGATGGCAATCTTTTCGGCAACACGGCGGATATGTTCCTGCTGATCAACAGTGAAACCGGTGGTTCCAATCACCGCCTTGATACCGTTGGCCGCACAGTAGTCAAGATTAATCAGTGTTGATTCAGGAGATGTAAAGTCAATCAGCACATCAAAGGGAGGGCCCGCAATTCCCTCGCTAACACTGAGTTGAGACGATTGAATGGCCGCTAAAGCACAGGCAGAACGGCCAACTGACTCATGATCGGGACGCTCAAATACGTGCGCAACCGATACCCGATCGTCTGCGTCTCCAGCAGACAAAAGCGCTCGGCCCATTCGACCCGCGGCGCCTGCTATTGCTATACGAATCATATTGAAGCTCTCAATGAGTTGGGGGATACGGTAAATTAACCTAGTAAACTTTTGACACCATCACGCTCCTCGCGTAATTCCTGCTCCGTTGCGTGCATCCGCTCTTCACTAAACTCATTTATCTCCAACCCCGTAACAATCGAATACTTCCCGCCCGCGCAACGCACGGGAAAGGAATAAATCAATCCAGATTCGATCCCATAATCTCCCGTTGAAGGAATCGCCATACTCACCCAATCCCCTTCTGGTGTTCCATTAACCCAGGTATGCATATGATCGATCGCAGCAGACGCTGCAGATGCGGCACTCGACGCGCCTCGGGCATTGATGATCGCTGCCCCTCTTTGCTGGACGGTTGGAATAAAATCTTTAACAATCCACTCCTGATCAACAAGGTCGATCGCATTCTTGCCTGCAACAATAGTGTGATGAATATCAGGATATTGGGTTGCGGAGTGATTTCCCCAAATCGTTATCCTTGAGATATCTGTTGTTGCGCTATCTGTTTTTTCTGCTAACTGGCTAATCGCCCGATTATGATCAAGCCGAGTCATTGCGGTGAATTGACCAGGATCAATGTCTGGCGCATTCGCCGAGGCGATCAAAGCGTTGGTGTTTGCAGGATTTCCCACAACCAGAACTCGAACATCACGGCTAGCGCTGTTGTTAAGCGCTTGACCCTGAACTGAGAATATTTTTGCATTTTCTGCCAGAAGATCTTTTCTCTCCATGCCGGGGCCTCTTGGGCGAGCGCCTACCAACATTGCAAAATTGATATCTTTAAACGCCGCTACAGGATCATCCGAGCATTCAACAGATTGAAGAAGCGAAAAAGCGCAGTCGTCGAGCTCCATGACGACCCCTTTGAGGGCATCCATCGCAGGAGGAATCTCCAACAACTGAAGAATAATGGGCTGATCGGGACCCAACATATCTCCCGCTGCAATTCTAAAAAGCATGGCATAGCTAATTTGCCCAGCGGCACCCGTGACCGCAACTCTTACCGGTTTCTTCATGAACAATGCTCCAGATTCTGAGATGAACTCGTTGTGATTGAGAATTAGGCTCTGGTTTCGGGTTAATAACCCGTCCTGGCTGCGACATCCGGGGGTATTGCCGACCACAGCACAACAACTTGGCTCAATTCATCAAACTCGCGAAATATTTAAGAAATAATCTAATCTGAAATTATAGCGTTTTCGTATGGACAATACGCTTCGTCGAACGTTGTCACATGGCGGGATAAAAAAACTTGATCAAGTTGGCGCTGGTATGTCCGAAATCCAAGAAAACGCTCGGGTTATGCTATCGGAGTGCTGATGAAACCTTAATGACAGAGAATGACAGGGCACTTTGCGTGGTTAAAAATTTCACTCGTCGGACCTCCAAAGACCAACTGACGAAGTCGACTGTGAGTGAATGCGCCTTTTATAATCAGGTCGGCGCTAAATTCCTCAGCTTCAGCAACAATCGTCTGGCCAACAGTTAAGCCAGAAGCATCACGTTTTACAGCTTCGGCCTTAAAGCCACTCGCCCTAAGATGCGATGTAATCAGGTCGACATCAGGTCCAGAAGTCATCCCGCCCTCAACAGACAGGACCCGTAACGCCTCACAGGCACCCAACAGGGGTCTCGCCGCACTAAGAGCTCGGGCAGTTTCAGTACTGCCATTCCAAGCAACAAGAATTCTTTTGCCAATAGTTTCTGGAATATCATTGCTGACTAATAAAAGAGGGCGGCCACTTTCGAACAACAACGCCTCTGCCGTGCTTTTCCAATCGACGTTAGCACTTTCAAGGTCACGATGGAGCACGCTAATACCAAAAGCTCTCGCATACTCACCGATCCCCTCGGGACCGGTACCGATCATTTCTGTCCATCCGGCCCGGAGCCCTTCTCCGTCGATGTCGCTCACAGGAATATTGTGGGATTTTACTAATTCATCAAATTTCTGATGCGCCAGCGAGGCCTGTTGTCGACCTTCCTCTTCGAACTCAGCCAGATAATCTCCCGGTAGCGTAATTCCTTCGCCAGCGATTATGGGTAACACTTGCCGACAAAAAGCGCCCTCAAGATAAGCGCCATTCTCCGCTGCCAGTTTTTTAGCCGCGTCAATAGCCGACGTCGTCGGCTGCGTGTTATTAAAGGGTAATAATATTGTTCGTAATCCAGGCATGCTTTGACTCCATTAACTACTCTAATTACAAATATTGTACCAAGAGCTGACTATTTAGTGCCCAATGCTATTTTAGACAGCAGTTCGCCCGCGAATTCTTTACGCCAACCAGACATTAATCGCAGGTCAAGACGGCCACCCGCGAGCGCACGAATGTCGTCCCGCCGCGCAACAAGTGAGGTTGGAATCGAAGCCGATTCACATAATTCACCGAGATGCTTCCATAGCCGGTTACCCAACGCCTTTGTCTCGGCGTCCTGCTGTGGCGACAGACTTAGAGGTTTAAACGATGGTGCAGCGTTTTCTCCTTCACGAATTGTTTTAAGAATCTGTTCCCCCTGATACTTGATCGTTCCTGGTTCAAGATCCTGGATGCTGTCCAGGGCATTGAGCATCTTGGGACGCATCTGTGCGAGCGAAACAATTACACTTGTTCCCAGAAGCCATTCTCGAGGCCGATCTTTTCGGCGTGCACGCTCTTCCCGCCATCGAGCAAGGGCGTGAGCAACACTTTGAGTGGTCCGATCAAACTTACGACAGGCCTTAACAACTTTTTCTATTGCGACCGGGTCATTACCCGAAAGATCTCGAGAAACAAGAGCAGAACATTCCTCTGTCAGCCATGTGGTGCGAGATGTCTTCTCAAGCATTTCCAGCAGGTGCGCATAAAGATCATCCAAGTACTCAACATCGTCCATTGCGTAAAGAATTTCATCGTCCGTTAATGGTCGACGGCCCCAAGGCGTACGGGTAAAAGCCTTGGAGAGCTGGACATCGCATATCTCTTTCACCAAATGGCCGTATCCGATCTGATCGCCATAACCCGTTAATGCCGCTGCGACCTGGGTATCAAAAATGTTTGAGAGCGTAACGCCTAGTGAGTGCTGGAGAACTTCAAGATCCTGCCGAGCCGAATGAAAAATTTTCAAAGTGCCTGGATCCTCAAAGAGCCGGCACAGGGGAGTCAAATCCAGATCCACTAACGGATCAACGCAAACAGAATGCCCGGGAATCGCAATCTGGATTAGGCAAAGCTTTGGGTAAAATGTGCGCACTCTTTCGAACTCGGTATCCACTGCAATCCATAAGGAACCGGTTGCCTTATTAACAAAGCCTTCAAGAGTGTCCTGATCATTGATATAAGTTTGTTTCTTAACGGTGCGCAAAGGATCTCCTTGATCTCTAGGGATGCTAGAAATGCCTAAAAAATTTACCGCCTGATGATATCATCGCCCATCCACAATCTGATCTGAATTCCAATGATTCAAATTCTTCAATTGTTTGTTCGACTTTGTCTTTTTCAGGGTCAAGCACATGACGTGCCGCGCTCTGAAGTACTGCTATTCATTGCAGGTTTGGCGGCAATTATTAGCAACGCTGTAAATGCAATCCCTAATATGGGCGTTTTCAGCGGTATCCTTCTCTCAATTGGTCAAGTTCTACTCTTTGCAGTACTCATTAGCCTGATCCTGAAAATCCGCGGGATGGGGCAGCGCTCGATACAAGCGTTGACTGGCATGTTTGGTGCAACAACGCTTCTACAACTTATCGCACTACCCTTTTTTAGTTGGCATGAAAAATTGCTCCCTGACGATCCCAATATTGAAATGGCGCTAACTACTCCTTTGATTATTACAGCAGGAATTGCGATCTGGTCGCTCGCTGTTATGACATCAATTCTTCGTCAGACCATGGAAACAAAAAACGGCGTAGCGTTTATTATCATTATTGGCTGCCAGTCTGTAGTGATGTTTGTCATTATGAATCTCAGCGGTAATGCATCGGGTTGAACACGCGTGTTCACATTGCCGGGATTGGCGGCACCTTCATGACCGGACTGGCTCTTCTGGCGCGAGAGCGTGGCTTCGATATTCACGGTTCAGATCAGGCTATTTATCCGCCTATGAGCACCCTACTTTCGAACGAAAAGATAGCAGTCACCGAAGGATACGAGCCAGAATCCCTGCTTCCCAATACCGACATGTGTGTTATCGGAAACGCGTTGTCCAGGGGAAATGCTCTGATCGAGCACATTCTTGAAAACCGGATTCCTTACACTTCAGGCCCAAGCTGGTTACGCGAATCGCTGATCCCCACCAGAAAAGTACTTGCTGTCGCCGGCACACACGGTAAGACAACCGCAAGTAGCATGGCCACTTTCATTATGGATTGTTGTGGCGCCTCGCCCGGGTTTTTGATTGGCGGCATCCCTGGCAATTTTCCGGTCTCGGCACGACTAGGAGAAAGTAACTGGTTCGTGATTGAAGCCGATGAATACGATACTGCATTTTTTGATAAACGCTCTAAATTTCTGCACTATCGACCCGATGTTTTGTTGATTGGCAATCTTGAATTTGACCATGCTGATATTTTCGCCTCACTTGGGGACATCAAAAAACAATTTTCTCATTTATTACGAAGCGTTCCATCCAATGGTATTGTTGTTATCAATAGCGATGACCTCAACCTCAGGGATGTTCTGGCGCAAGGATGTTGGTCGAAGGTTGTTGAATTCAGCTGTCAAGACGAGAGTTGCGAATGGTTTGCTCAGGCAGTGACTGAAGATGCGAGTCAATTTGATGTTTTCCAATCTGGTCGATTGTTAGGCCGTGTCACCTGGTCTCTATTTGGCGCACATAATATGGCGAATGCACTTGGCGCGATCGCCAGTTGTTCCCAAGCCGGCGTCAAACCCTTAGAAGCCTGTGGATGCCTAAGTGATTTCGAACTCCCAAAGCGACGTCTTGAACGACTTAATTCTAGGGGTTCCATCGCACTGTTTGACGACTTTGCGCATCACCCTACCGCCATCAAAAGCACGCTTAAGTCAATACAATCAGCGGCGCCAGGAAAGCGCGTTATAGCAGTAATTGAGCCCCGATCGAACACGATGAAGCTTGGCAGTCAGCAGGATTTACTCTCAAGGGCACTTGTTCATTGCGATGTTGCTGTCATATTCCGTCGACCAGATTTGAGCTGGGACCCCGCAACGCTTGCGCTTCACTCACCCAAGACTAAACTTATCGTTCTAGATTCAGTCGATGCGATACGCGACGCAGTTGTGAAAGAAGTCCGAATCGGGGACCAAGTCGTAATGATGACAAACGGTAATTTTGACGGACTTAAAGACCTTTTGCAGAACGATCTCGCCTGAATGACACTTTTCGAAGGATGACGACATGAAAAACCTATTTAGCGCCCTCAGTATCTTTTTAGCATTCACCCTGCCCAGCGGCGCTCAGGAATTCAAAGAGGATGTTAACTTTTTTCCATTACTTGTAGAACAGCCTGTTAGGACAGGCGACCGGATCGAAGTTTTGGAAATTTTCTGGTATGGCTGTCCACATTGCTATGCGTTAGAGCCCTACCTGAAAAAATGGCTCAAAAACAAACCCGAATTTGTTGAGTTTGTCCAATTGCCGGCTGTGCTCAATCGCTCTTGGGCGTTTGATGCAAGAGTTTTCTATACCTTCGTTGCCTTGGGTCTTATTGATGAGTTGCACGAGGCATATTTTGACGCGATTCATAAGGATCGCAGGCGGATGAAAAAGGTTGAGCAAGTGGCCTCTTGGGCTCAAGAGCAAGGGGTTGACCCTCAATTGATTCTGGATACTTTTAATTCCTTTGGCGTTGATTCAATGCTAGCCAATGCAACGCAAATGTCAGGGCGATACGAAGCGGATGGTGTTCCGACGATTATTATCGATGGAAAATATCGTACAACCGTTTCTCTTGCTGGCGGCCATAATGAAATCATTGACCTTATTAATTATCTCGCTCAAAGGGCTAAAAGCGAGCGCTCAGATTAGCAGGGGGAAGATTCCAGTCGTGTCACGTCATCCACGGGAATATCAAATCTACTATCACGTCGGATTGGGAAAAGCAGCATCGACTTACCTACAAAATCGAATCTTCCCAGCGCTTGACGGCATTCGCTATATCCATCGCGATCGATATCGACGCTATCGATCAATAATTAAAAAATCGCACGATGCCCGTTATCTGGTCTCTCGTGAAGCAGCGTTCCGACTCGATCAGCGTCTTGAAGAGTTCGCTTCCTTCAAGTCAGACGCAAAAGTCATTCTTGTACTTCGCCGGCATGATCGCTGGATCGCATCACACTATCGACGATACGTTAAAAATGGCGGCAGCCTTTCTTTTGATAAATATGTTGACCTTGACAGTGACTCGCCACTGATCTGGGACAAAAAGAAAATGTCTTTTTTTCCGATGATTCAGAAGATTGAAAATCGATTTAACTCAAAGCCTTTAGTCCTTTTTCATGAAAATTTACAAAACGACCCTTTCAACTTGATCGACCAGTTGTGCAGTTTCACGGGGGCAACTTATCAACGCGGGCGGATTGATCTTTCAGTTGTGCACCGGTCCTGGAGCGACAAACAGCTGAAGTTTTCAAAGGTGGTTGGGCGGTATCTATTTTCTGAAGTGCCAAAAGCTCATTCACATGCCGGATTCAATCGTATTCAGCGTCGATTAAAACTGTGGGCCTGTTACGCCATCTTAGGTGTGGCCCGATTGATCCCAGAGCGTTTATTGGGGGACGCACCACTTATTCCCCCAGAGGATCTGGAACAAATAAGGCGAACATTTTCTGATGACTGGCAAGCTTGCCAGCAATATGCAGAGATCAATAACCCTAAAATAGACGCAGCTAGGCCACTAGGAGGCCAGAACCTCTAATCCCGTCGAACACAAACTGTACAGCAAGTGCTGTCAACAGTAACCCGAAAATTCGACTGACCACATTCATTCCAGTAACACCAAGAAGGCGTTGTACGGCGCTAGAAACCAGCATTAGGGCCAAAGTCATTAAAAGCACCAGCGTGAGACTGGACACGATCGCCAGTTGCTTTATTAAGTCGCCGTCAGTATTCGCCATCAACAAAATAACAGCACCAATCGCCCCCGGACCTGCGATCAGGGGAGTGGCTAGCGGAAAAACAGCGATATCCTTGCGCGCACGTGCCTCATGATCTTCATCCCGCGTCGTCGATGACACACCCGAATGTCGCGCAAACACCATATCAAGACCTACCAGAAAAAGTAAGATACCCCCAGCCGTCCGAAGTGCGGGAAGAGAAATTCCCAACCGGTCTAGAAGCACTTGGCCAAAAAACGCAAACATATACAAAAGACAGGATGCCAACGCTACCGCCCTGAGTGCGGTGCGCCACCGCTGACTTGAAGGCATCTCCCGCGACATCGCTGCATAGACAACAGCAATATCTATCGGTCCAATAGTGGCAAAAAAAGTAGTGAACCCGATAATTAACGCGTCAGACACGCCGCTCAACCCACGCTAAGGTGAAGGATATTAGCTGAAACGCCCAACCCCTTCCCTCTCAAGATCATCCATCGTTCGCGAAATACCCTCGCGTAGAATTTTGACCATATCGTCAATCTGTTCTGTGGTAATGCATAGCGGAGGCGACATGACACACATATTGATAAGTGGACGTACAAGCAATCCTAACTGTTGACAATATTTGTCAATCCGACTCCCCACGGCGTAATCTAAATCTAGCGGCTGTTTACTTTCTTTACTCACAACGCATTCAAGGCAGCCCATCAATCCGCGACCTCGAATGTCACCGACAATCGGCAAATCGGCTAGGCTTTGAAGTTGACTCTGCATATAGGGACCAAGCGTCCGTGCATTTTCCAGCAAACCATCGGATTCAAAAACATCCATATTGGCAAGGGCAGCGGCACAGGCTACCGGATGACCCGAATAGGTAAACCCGTTCGAGAACACCGCACCCCCCTCCACACTTTGACTCACTTCATCAATAAGTCGGTCCGATATGATCATCGCCGCTAGAGGCACATATCCGGAGGTCAACCCTTTGGCAGAAATAATGATATCGGGTGTAATGTCAAAGACAGGCTCAGAGGCATACCAATGCCCCAGGCGACCAAAACCGGTAACGACTTCGTCAGAAATGTAAACAACGTTGTGACGACGACAAACCTCCAGACATGCGGCATGATATCCCTCCGGCGGCACGATGACACCGCCGGAGGCTAAAATGGGTTCAGCGATAAATGCTGCCACCTTATTCGCTCCAACCTCCAGAATTTTGTCCTCAAGCTCAAGGACTAACTTTTCTCGAAACTGATCAACGGTCACCCCGTCAGGGCGACGATAGGGATTAGGCGACGAAATAAAGTGCACCGTATCGAGGCGAGTATCCAGCCAATTCTTATCTCGGGATTTGCCTGATACTGCCGCTGATAAAAACGTGCTTCCGTGATAGGCATCTTCCCGCGAGATAATGTGCTTTTTCTGATCTCGACCGAGAACATTGTTATAAAACATGACAAATCGTAGTGCAGAGTCCACAGCGGTTGATCCACCCGTTGCATAAAAAACATTATTAAGATCACCCGGCGCGACAGAGGCTAAGCGCTCAGCCAGTCGGGCTGCCGGTTCGGTGGGATGACTCCATGGACTTGTATAAGAGAGCCTCATCGCTTGCTCGTTCATGGCGGTGACTATCTCTTTACGGCCGTGTCCGGCATTAACGCACCACATACCTCCCGGGCCATCTAGAAGACGATTACCTTCTGCATCGTAAACGTATGCTCCATGCCCTGCGCCAATAATCGTTTTGTTATTCGACGTGTCACCGAAAGATTCCCATGGGTGCACGACATGAGCGTCCATTTTTCGGACCGCTTCCAGGTCCATGTCGATTAGATTTGAGGCCATACTCTCTCCTTGATGACGAATTCTTTTTGCTTTTGATAATTAAAATATAGCTTCTTTTGAACAATCGGGAGTGAAACCAATAAACAGTCGCTACCCTTTTGACCACTCTAAAAGTTAAACTTCACCCTATTATGGTTATTTCTTTTCCTGAAATTTTCAAGGCCTACGACATCCGAGGCATAGTAGACGTTTCGTTGACAACCGAAATTGTCGAGCAAATCGGCCGGGCAGTCGGTAGCGAAGCGCTCACTGCTGGCGACTCTTCAGTGGTAATCGGTCGAGATGGCCGGCTTTCAGGTCCCAGCATCTCAAACGCTCTGAAACAGGGCATTCATGACACCGGTTGCAACACTATCGATATCGGGATGGTGCCGACGCCCCTCACTTATTTTGCAACCTATGAACTTCAAGCAGGCTCTTCGGTATCAGTTACCGGAAGCCATAATCCGCCAAACTACAACGGCCTGAAGATTATGGTGGGCACACACACACTTGCGGCTGATCGCATTCAGGACTTACGCCGCCGAATTGAGACTCAAAATTTTCTGCACGGCGTTGGCACCGACTCTTCTTTTGATATTGTGCCGACTTATCGAAATCGAGTCGTTAGCGATATCAAATTAGCTCGCCCTCTTCGAGTGGTTACGGACTGCGGCAACGGGGTTGCCGGTGTACTTGCGCCTCAACTATTACGCGAACTCGGTTGTGAAGTTATTGAGCTTTTTACCGAAGTTGATGGCAATTTCCCAAATCATCACCCGGATCCTAGCGTACTTGAAAATATGGCGGACCTCATCTCAGCCGTTGATGAGCATAACGCGGACCTCGGTCTGGCATTTGACGGCGATGGGGATCGACTTGGCGTCATCACAGATGCCGGCCAAGTGATTTGGCCAGATCGACAAATGATCTTGTTTGCCCAAGACATTATCTCTCGAAATCCAGGGGCAGAAATTATTTACGATGTGAAATGTACGAGACTACTTCCTCAGGCGATCGAAAACGCCGGAGGTAAGGCCACCATGTGGAAAACCGGTCATTCTTTTATTAAAGCAAAACTGCGGGAGACTCAAGCCGCAATGGGTGGCGAAATGAGCGGTCATCTTTTTTTTAAAGAGCGTTGGTATGGATTTGACGATGCCCTTTATGCCGCTGCTCGGCTGTGCGAAATAGTCTCTCAGGGAAAAGACTCCGCAAGCGAATTATTTGCCACAATACCGGACACCGTTAATACACCAGAGTTGAAACTCGAAATGAATGAGGGCGAGCATTATCAACTCATCGCAGAGCTTGTTGAGACGGGAGCGTTCCCTGGCGGGCATATTTGCGCAATTGATGGATTGCGTGTTGACTTCGAAGATGGATTTGGTCTGGCTCGAGCCTCCAACACAACGCCAACGGTCGTTTTCCGTTTTGAGGCGGATACCGAAACCGCGTTGGAAAACATTATGGCGCTTTATCGACAACGGATCCTTACCCTTAGACCGGGATTAACGCTACCTTTTTAAGCGCGATTCCGGAGTCGGAATAATCTTGGTTCAGGTACCATCAGTCCCGGATCCTCGGGCTGAAAACCAGTTTACTGACGATAAAAAAATTCCCTTTATTCGTTATTCCAATATCAAGCGAGTATTATCTCAACCGCTGTGGCTCGCTTATATCCACGGGGCAGTGCTCTCCCACGTTGCGCGCGTGACCCGACAAATGTGTCGATATCTTTCGGCTTGAGTCTCATATGCTGCTTACCCGCGAAAAGCCGGAGAGAGTCTCCCTCTCGAAAAACCGCAACACTTTGTAATTTTTCATCGCCCGCTTTATGCCGCGCTGCCGGAATGTTAATTAACTTAACGCCCTTGCCCCTATTAAGCTGGGGTAACTCTGCTAACGCAAATATCAAGAGCCTACCGGTATCGGTAATTGCCGCTACCCAGTCATCTTCATATTCAAAAATACGTTGGGGTGGCAACACGCCTCCTGCTCGAACAGTAAGCGCAGACTTGCCCGATTTATTTCGAGTCAGTAAATCTTCAAGTGTTGCCACAAATCCATAACCGGAATCGGACGCAAGCAAAAATTGGCTCGAATTCTCACCGATCATCACACCAGCAAAAGTGGCCCCCGGCGGCGGCTTAAGCGTTTTGCCCACAGGCTCGCCCAAGCTTCGCGCGGATGGCAGTTCATGAGAACGAAGCCCATAGACACGACCTGTCGAATCTAGGCAAAGTAACGGTTGATTGGTTTTCCCGGGGCCGGAGTGCAGATAGCCGTCATCTCCTCGATAAGCGAGTTCACGCGGATCAACCTCCAGACCCTTGGCGGCTCGAATCCACCCTTTTTTAGAGAGTACAACCGTGATGGGCTCTGAAGGAATCAGAGCGCTCTCGCTCAGGGCTTGAGCGGCCTCTCGTTCAACTAAAGGAGAGCGTCGGTCATCACCAAATTCCTCCGCATCTGCGACGAGTTCTTTTTTAACAACTGTTTTTAATCGATCGCGAGACTTAAGTATTTTTTGCAGCTCCGCTTTCTCTCGAGATAATGCCTGTTGCTCTCCCGTAATCTTAATTTCTTCAAGTCTGGCAAGCTGGCGCAGCTTAAGCTCAAGAATGGCCTCCGCTTGAGTCTCGCTCAATTTAAAACGCTTTATCAGAACACCCTTTGGTTCATCCTCTTTGCGAATGATTTTTATAATTTCATCAATATTTAAAAAGGCAATGAGCAGACCATCTAAAATATGCAGTCGTTTTACCACTCGATCCAAACGATACGATAACCGGCGCTTAACGGTCTCAAGACGGAAGTCCAGCCACTGTTTTAGCGCTTCTCGAAGATCAAAAACTTTAGGACGTCCATCAAGACCAATCATATTCATGTTGACCCGATAGGTTTGCTCTAGAGAAGTGGTCGCAAATAGATGGGTCATTAACACCGCGCGATCTACTCGATTTGAGCGGGGTTCGATAACAATTCGAATCGGATTTTCGTGATCTGACTCGTCCCGGATGTCCCCAACCATGGGCAACTTTTTGGCATTCATCTGATTCGCGATTTGTTCGATCACCCGCTCACCAGAGACTTGATACGGCAACGCGGTGATTGCAATATCGCCGTTTTCATCTACCCATACGGCGCGTTGACGGATTGAGCCATAGCCCGTCCGGTAGATATCACGAATTTCCGCCTGCGGCGTTACAATTTCGCCACCGGACGGGAAATCCGGCCCTTTCACGTGGTCGCACAAATCATCAAGGCTCGTCCTTGAATTATCAAGCAATCGAATGCACGCACTGACGACCTCACGTAGGTTGTGCGGCGGTATATCAGTTGCCATTCCCACTGCGATTCCTGAACTCCCATTCAGCAAGACATTGGGTAAGCGGGCGGGCAGGAGGCGCGGCTCACGCAGGGTACCATCGAAATTAAGCCCCCATTCGACAGTCCCCTGACCCAGTTCCGAAAGCAACATCTCAGCAAATCCCGACAGTCGCGCCTCCGTGTATCGCATTGCAGCAAAGGATTTAGGATCATCTTGAGACCCCCAGTTGCCCTGTCCATCTACCAGCGGATAGCGGAAACTGAAGGGCTGCGCCATTAACACCATGGCCTCGTAACATGCTGAATCTCCGTGGGGGTGGAATTTCCCGAGCACGTCCCCAACGGTCCTCGCCGACTTTTTATACTTTGAGCTTGCTGCGAGACCGAGCTCCGACATGGCATAAACAATCCGACGCTGCACGGGCTTAAGTCCATCCGTCAAGCTAGGTAACGCGCGATCAAGCACCACATACATTGAGTAATTGAGGTAGGAGCGCTCTGTAAATTCGGAGATCGCCACTGACTCAATGGGTCTTAATATCTTCTCTGGAGTCGATTTAGAACGTGTCGGCGTTTTCCGCTTTTGTTTTCGTCGAGTAGGTGCAGGCATAAGTGAAATCAGTCTTCGGTGTGGCAGAATTGGCGCTTAATGCGAGTATCTAGCCGCCCATTATAACGGGGTCTTCTGCGAAACTTCCTATGAACCAGACTCAAATTCAAGCAAATCGCTTGATCGATGGCTCAACACCAATGAACTCCAATCAAATACTGGAGAAGCTTATCGAACTTGATATTGACTGTACGACCATCGACCACCCTCCTATGTTCTCCGTTAGTGACAGTAAATCCCTTCGAGCAACACCGGAGGGGCAAGGTGATCTTAAAAATCTTTTTCTAAAAAATAAAAAGGGTCAAATGTGGTTGGTTAGTTGTCATGAAGATCAAATGGTTGACTTAAAAGAGCTTGCCCGAAGGCTTTCGGCCGGAAGGTTTTCTTTTGGATCCGAGCAGCGGTTAATGGAATATCTAGGCGTCCGTCCAGGTTCAGTCTCACCGCTTGCCCTCATCAACGATAGCGGTTGTGCCGTTAAATTTATTATCGACAGTAACCTCGTAAAAACCGAAAATCTCTATGTTCATCCATTAATCAATACCCGAACCACAACAATTCTCACCAAAGATCTGCTGATGTTTGCGTCTCATATTGATCATCCGGCTCAAGTGTTAAATTTTGACTGAAATCGCATAGACTCTGGGAGTCGTACTCCACCCGATGCTAAATATATGAACAGTCAACCTTCAAAATGGTCTCTCACTAAAATTAATCACGCGTTACGTGATGGCTCTCTCACTTCAGTCGAGCTAGTAGAAGATTGCATTAATAACTTAAGACCAGAACTGAGCGCCTATCGAGAGTGGACACCTGAAAAGGCGATTATCCAAGCCCAAGCTGCTGATGATGCGCTAGCCCAAGCTAAAGATTTTGGCACCCTTCAGGGTATCCCCATCTCCGTTAAAGATCTTTACGGCGTTGACGGCACCCAGACTTTTGCCGGATCTCCCGCACCAATGCCAAGTCCATGGCAAAGCGAAGGTGATCTGATAAAAGCCTTGCGACAGCAACATTCAGTTTTTACAGGAAAAACACATACTGTCGAGTTCGCCTTTGGCGGGGTGGGTATTAACAGTCACTGGGGCACACCCCAGAATCCTTGGGATGAGCATAATCATCGCGCGCCTGGCGGGTCGAGTAGTGGCGCAGGCGTAAGTCTGTGCGAGGGTTCAGCTCTCGTTGCACTCGGCTCTGACACTGCCGGCTCTGTCAGAATTCCCGCGAGCGTGACCGGAAATGTGGGTTTAAAAACAAGTTACGGACGCTGGCCCGTTACTGGGGTTTTTCCATTAAGTCCAACACTAGACACAACCGGAATTCTGACCCGAACAGTCGAAGATGCTGTCGTCGCCTTCTCAGCTATAGACCCTCATCAACGAAGCTTTGGCCCAAGACTGACTCGTCAAGTCGCTCAATGCCAACCATCTGATTTTGTAATCGGTATCGGTGAGCGGTCGTTATGGGAGGGATGTGACCCTGGTATTTGTGAGACTGTTGATGACGCCATTAAGGAGTTATCTCAGGCCGGTGTTCGCGCTATCGAAGCAACACTGCCTGAGATCACACCAGCAATCGAGCTTCTAAAGATTGGCAGCGTTGCTGCAGCTGAAATAGATGAAATGCTTGAAACAACAGCACCTGATTCCCGGGACACCCTTGACCCATTGGTGTCTTCACGGATTAAAGAAGGTGGATCGATAAGTGCGTCTGAGTATCTTCGACGCAGACGAAAACTTCGCAGTCTCAGTCGAGCGGCAAACGCCCGATTTGAGACTTGTCAAGTCATTGTGAGCCCAACCGTAGCGATCACCCCGCCGAAGGTTTCAGATGTTCAGACGATAGAAACTTACCGACCCAAAAATCTAGGTATGCTCAAAAATACATGTGGCGCGAACTACTTAAACCTTTGTGCGATCACAATTCCAATAGGCTTGGACAACGCCGGCATGCCCGTCGGCCTACAGCTTATGGCAAAACATAATCATGACGAGTCATTACTCGCGATTGCACGCTGTATGGAAAAAATTCTGGGCTCAGGCGCTTCTAGGCTGAATTCTTAAGCTCGAGCATTTAAGATGACTTCAAACTATCAAGAAATTAAAACACCGAAAGCCGTCACAACTGAAAGCGACAAAAAGATCAGCGATGGTTATCTAGAGATTCATCGCTACCGGATCAGTCACGAAAAGTACGATGGAAATCAAACGCCCATTCTTTGTCGAGAGGTTATGGATCGAGGATCCGTTGGTGCCGTCATTCCTTTTGATCCCATTCGGCAAGAGTTGATTCTTATCGAACAATTTCGTATTGGTGCCTGGGCCGCCGGTTGGCCTCAACCCTGGCTGCTTGAGTGTGTCGCCGGGATTGTTGAGGAGGGTGAGACCGCTGAAGAAGTAGTGTGTCGTGAGGCGCAAGAAGAGGCGGGGTGCGAAATATTGCAATTGGAGCCGATTGCTAAATATTTTTCGACGCCGGGCGCCTGCACAGAGTTAGTTAGCTTATTTTGCGGGCGAATAGATTCGACCGGTCTTGGCGGGATTCATGGTCTGGAGACAGAAAATGAGGATATATGCGCGACAGTCTGGTCTCTAGAAGATGCCTTGTCAGCCCTCCGAAACGGTGCGATCTGCAATAGTATGACCCTTATCGCATTGCAGTGGCTGTCAGGCCAACATGGCCGTATTACCGAAGAGTGGCTCGGGTAACCGGGCTGCGGTCAGCAAGATACCCTGGCCTCCTTCAATATGATCAAGGTTACGGGTTATGTGCGTAACCGGTCGCCAGACGAACCGCAGTAGCGGCCCACTCGACTGCCATTTTTTTTAATACTTCTCCGGTATCATTTATCTGGCGAAATTTATCTCCGGTTAGGGTAAAAACGCCCTCTCCCATAATGGCGCCCGTCAAACTGTCCCGCGCCTTTGCCTCGACAACGAGAACCATTGACTTGTTATCAAGGTCAGTTGCCTTCTTTACTGCAAATAAAACAGCAGAAACAGGCAGGATATTTCGGGGTTTGAAGCCTTCAGCCTCAACCTCCATGCCAGTAATTGCGATACTGAATCGAAGCGTGCCCGGACCCGCCTCATAGACCACGGGGAAGCGCTTCTTTGCTCGCGCTTTCAACTCTGAGTCGATAAATTGTCGGGCTTGATAAAGGCGCTCCTCGGAAAGACTCTCACCACTCGGATCATCAAATGCGGTTTGATAAATCATGACAGAATCAATCATGATCTTTGAATATTGGCTCGCGTCGAACTCAGGATTTAGATAGCGATATAACGTCACTCCCTTGTCGGGATCATCGACTTTTTTCAACCGCTGATAATCAGCGGAGGGTAAGAATCCGGTTTCTGCGGGCGCTTGCGCAAGCGCCCGGTAAGATGATCCAAGTAACATCACAAAAAAAGAAATATAAAGTATCGCTCGCGATTTCATAAGATATCAGTCCGAATAAGAAAATTTTTAAATGTAATAAAGGTTTAGCGGTGGAAACCCTGTCCTGTCAATCTTTTAAAAGGGAAATCAGGCTGGATGTGTCCCAACGGCCCCCACCTCTCGCCTGCACTTGACCATAAAACTGATCAACGAGAGCGGTAACCGGTAAACGCGAACCTCTTCGGCGCGCCTCATCAAGACAGAGACCCAAATCTTTGCGCATCCAATCAACCGCAAAACCAAAATCAAACTGATCATCTTTCATTGTGATTCCCCGGTTTTCCATTTGCCAAGACTGTGCGGCGCCTTTCGAAATCACGTCCAATACCTGTTCCATATCAAGTCCGCAGCGCTGACCGAAATTGATTCCCTCCGACAAGCCTTGTACGAGTCCTGCGATACAAATTTGATTTACCATTTTGGTCAATTGGCCACTACCGACCGGCCCCATTAATCCAACCGCTCGCGCATAGCTTTTGATAACAGGCTGGGCGATTTCAAAAACCGCGGGGTCACCACCCACCATTACGGTAAGAACGCCATTCTCAGCGCCTGCCTGACCGCCCGACACCGGTGCGTCCAAAAAATAAACCCCCTTCTCCTCAGCCTTAATCGATAATTCCCTAGCTATCTCAGCAGAAGCGGTAGTGTGATCAACAAAAATTGCACCCTCCTCCATTGAGGAAAAGGCGCCTTCGGGTCCAGCGCTGATTTCTCGGACATCGTCATCATTTCCTACGCATGAAAAGACAATCTGTGCCCCTAGTGCTGCCTGCTGCGGGGTTGGCGCACTCTTTCCCCCATATTCAGTAATCCACTGATCTGCCTTTTCCGCCGTTCGGTTATAAACAGTGACATCAAAACCTCGTTTAAGTAGATGTCCGGCCATGGGATATCCCATTACACCTAAGCCAATAAATGCAGCTTTGGTAATATGATCCTTAGGGTTAACTTGCGTCATTAATCGAAATCCTCCGAAGGGTTCAAGCGTCTTTCACTACGGCATACAATACAGAGATGAATTTAAAATCCACTATCATCAGAAGCGCCGGTCCCGACGATATTTCTGAGATCGCCCAGTTTAACATTGCGATGGCCCAAGAGACTGAGGAACGGCCACTTGATTCAGAGATCATTCGATCCGGCGTAGCCGGGGTTATCCAAGATCACGCCCGTGGCTTTTATTTAATTGCAGAACGAGGTCAAGCAACTGTTGGCTCGTTACTGATTACGTTTGAATGGAGTGATTGGCGTAACGGCACCCTTTGGTGGATTCAAAGTGTTTATGTCAAACCTGAACATCGGCGAACGGGTGTTTTTAAGACGCTTTATGAGGCCGTTATCTCGAGGGCTCGAGATACCGAGAATGTACGCGGCATTCGCCTTTATGTTGAACAAGAAAATCTGAGCGCGCAGTCTGTATACCAAAAATTATTGATGCAGAAAACACCCTATCAAATGTACGAGCGAATGCTCTAATTTTCAATTCACTCACGTACACGACATCATTAATGGACTCGTCTGAACAAAATCGATACAGTCGCCAAATCAAGCTGCCTCAGGTTGGCGAACAGGGGCAGGAACGTCTGCTCCGAAGTCACGCTTTAATCATTGGTATGGGAGGATTGGGCTCTCCTGTCGCACTTTATCTCGCAAGTGCCGGCATTGGGAGCATGACCATATCCGATTTCGATCGTGTTGACGACTCAAATCTACAACGCCAAATTATTCATACCGAGGCCGCAATCGGCGAATTAAAAGCCACCTCAGCGAGAGCGTCAATTGCTCAGATTAACCCCCGATGTAACGTATCCGTAATTGACTATGAACTCGATGGAAAAGAGTTAATCGAGTGCATTCAATCTGTCGACATCGTGCTCGACTGCACGGATAATTTTCCGTCACGATTTCAAATCAACGATGCGTGCTTCGCAACGGGAACGCCGCTTGTCTCAGGTGCCGCCATACGATGGGAAGGTCAAATTGCGACCTTCAATCCGCGTGATAGTGAGTCTCCCTGCTATCGATGCCTCTACCCCGACACAGGAGTTGAAAGTGCCACCTGTGCAATGGAAGGCGTTATCGCGCCCATTGTGGGCGTTATTGGCACGCTCCAGGCACTAGAAGCCCTTAACGTAATCCTGCAAACAGGAGAGGGACTTTCAGGTCGGGTATTAGCTTTTGATGGTATCGCGATGGAGTGGCAATCAATCGTGTTAAAACGAAATCAGGACTGTCCTACTTGCAGCAGTCGAACTCAATTCATTTGAAACAATAAGCCGAGATGACTACCCGCCAATGTGGGACATCTCTACTTTTACCTTACCCGAGTCTGGCATTGGGGCATTCATCCCCCGAAGTTCTGAGTACCGATCACTTCGCGTTTGCCAAATGTTCGTGATGGACTCGAGTAAATCAGAATCACTCGCGCCTGAACGGAGAAGCATTCGAAGATCATGGCCTTCAGTTGCAAACAAACAGGTATAAATTTTCCCAACGGCTGAAAGCCGAGCTCGTGAGCAGTCCCCACAAAAAGATTCCGTCACGGACGTAATAAAACCAATCTCGCCTTGATCATCGCGAAAGCGCCACCGCTTAGCCACCTCACCCTGATAATTAGGCGAGATCGGCTCGACCGGATACTTGGCGTCAATCTGAGAAATAAGCTCTCGCGCTGGGATCACATCGTCGAGATTCCAGCCATTCGTCTCGCCAACATCCATATATTCAATAAATCTGACGATACATCCTGTCCCGCGAAAATGATCCACAAGATCAAGAACCGCGTGCTCATTGAAACCCCGTCGGACAACGGCGTTCACTTTAATCTCTGAAAAACCTGCTGATCGTGCGTTGTCGATACCGTCGAGGACGCGTGACGCAGGATAATCCACGTCATTGATCTGCTTGAACGTTTTATCATCAAGCGCATCCAGACTCACCGTCAACCGTCTAAGTCCTGCCTGTTTCAAAGCGAGGGCTCGACCTGTTGTTAACATCGATCCGTTTGTTGTCAGACTAATATCTTCAATCCCATTGGTAGCATTCAACATCTCAATAAGATGCTCAAGATTTCGCCGAATCAAGGGTTCGCCACCCGTAATACGCACTTTTCGCATTCCGAGTGCTGCAAATGCCTGTGCGATCCGAGCAATCTCCTCAAGTGTCAGTAAGTCCTTTCGAGGAACAAAGGCGTAACCGGGTCCAAACACTTCCCGAGGCATGCAGTAAACGCAGCGGAAATTACAACGATCGGTAACAGAGATTCGCAAATCTCTCAATGGCCTATTTAACTGATCAGAAACAGAATTCAATTTTTTCATGTGGTTAACTCTATCACCCGCCACCGCGCTGAAAGGTAAGATCAAAACGAGCCTGAAACTCCTCTTGCTCAACACCCGTCAGCCCCTTATATTGAAAATTTGCGGGCGTGTATGGGATTCGCATCAACGCGATACGGCGTTCACACTGCGCTTCTAACTCAATGTCGATTGTGCCTCTTTTATACGCTAGGGTCGCGCCGTCTGCCCACACCTCTGTGACCCAGCCATCAGGTAACTGCGCCAGGGACCTGAAGAACATTGTGTGGGTGACGCCCAACTCTCGTTTAATCTCGATTACAGACACAATATGGAAACCCCAAACTTGGCTTCAACCGCCCGCTACGGGTGGCCAGATTGCGAGGGTATCCCCGGCTTCCAGTACATAATCCATTCGTTCAGCATCGCTCAGATATTTGCCATTAACAAGAACAAGGTGGACCTCGGTAGAAGGCACCTTCTGTCGATGAATAAATTGATGCACGGTCTCGTCAGGCTCAAGATCAATCGATGCCGAGTTTCTGACTGATCCAGATGGAAGATACTGACTCAAGCCCGCAAATAATTTAAAGGTAATCTGCATTAACGCCTGTAGCACTCACGAGGATTTCAGACTCGCTTCATTTGCGCCCAAATATGCATCTGCAATCTGGACCGGATTTGCAATGAGGCGATCTTTCCATGGGCCCAGCGGTATTTTTGTTTCAATGAGTCCCCGCAACATCCCCAGGTGCTTATGGTACCCAACCGAATTGGCGCCGACCAGGATATCTTCTTTAAATTGAAGATTAATATATTGGAAGTTATCCTGATTAAACATTTCCGCGCTATCGCCTCCATCAACACCCTCCCATGCACCGAATGAACACGTTACGAGGCCAAGGGTATCCAGAATATTCATATTCAGGCTGCCCTTATAAGGTAAATCATTATTGCTCACCATATTGGCAGCCGCTACCCGGCCATGCTCAGTCGCCGTAGGTTGCACCGCGTGAACCGCCGTCTCGCCCGTCGAGAAATCTAGGCCTTGCGCGCAATCCCCAGCGGCATAGATATCGGGCGCCGTTGTGCGCATGTGTTCATCAATCACAATCCCTTGATCAATTTTTATCTCGCAGCCCTGTAGATAACCAAGACGAGGCTTAACACCTGTCGACACAATGACGACGTCAGCAGGGCAAGTCTCCCCACTCTCGAGGACTACGTGCAATTCTTCAGGGGTCGATTCGATTGCCTTAACCTGTGTATTCGTATGCACCGACACACCTTTTGACTCACACCAGGTCTGGAGCAGGCCGCCCGCTTTTTCGCCGAGCATTCGCGGCACCATTCGCGGACCCATTTCGACTACGGTCAGATCAACCTCTCGTAACACCCAAGACTCAAGAATAATACAGCCGATAAAACCAGCACCGACTTGAACCGCGCGAGCGCCTGGCTTTGCCAAATCAATAATTCGCTCGGCGTCTTCCAGATGCCAACACTGCTGCACACGAGGATCATCCATCCCCGGTACGGGCGGAATAATGGGCTCCGCCCCTGTTGCCAGTAACAACTTGTCGTATTGAATTTTTTCGCCCGAGGCTAAGCTCAAACTGTGATCTTCCGGCTGAACTGACACTACCTCGTCATGGAGATAATCAATTCCTTTTTCAGCATAGTGATTATCCGATCGCCTGAGGTAGGTCCCTTTTTGCTCAACCTTGCCAGTCAAGAAATAAGGTATCGCCATTCGCGAATAAGGCGGTTGCGCCTGAGCGCCAATCATTGTGACTTTCGAGTCAGTATCTAGTTCTCGAATGTGCTCGGCAGCGGCAACAGCCGCCGGCCCTGCGCCTGCTATTACATAATGCATTTTTTTTGCCTATCAGAACAGTGAACCCCGGTGATCATATGAATCACCGGGGAATCGCCGTAAGACTGAAAATTAAAGACCCAGTCGGCCTAATGTTTCTGCAGTCGGCTCTCCTGAAGCGCTCCAACCGCGACTTTCATAGTACTCAGGCAGCATTTCGTTCAACCGGTTGACACTTCCTTCTGCCGGACCGGTTTTAGCCGCATCCTTGAGTAAGCGCTCTGGTAGCGTATCGTCCGCCCCGGTAAATCCTGCAGCGATGTTGTACTGTCTTTCCATATTCCAGATTCGCTCGCCGACTTCCACAAATCGCTCGACACTCCAATCACCCTCACAGGCCGCATCAACCATTGGCGCGATGTCTTCTCCCGATAGTGCAAATGTGGTGAATACACAGGTGCCGCTGGAGTCAACCGCCGCGGTTGCATCTTGGAATGCCTTAACCAGTCCGGCTTTTCCTTCTGTTGCCAGAGGATCCGTCTTTTCAGGAATACCGAGCACCTCAGATGCCACGGTATAGCCCCGAAGATGGCAGGCCCCCCGGTTTGAAGTCGCATAAGCAAGCCCCATCCCCTGAATGCCTCGAGGATCATAAGCTGCGATCTCTTGGCTCTTCACCGTCATGGAGAAATCAGGATGACCATATTTTTCACACAGTCGTCTCGAACCCTGACCCAGCTCTTTACCAAAGCCTTCCCCGCGTGCGGTCGCTTCGACCATCGCCACAAATGCCTCGGTGCTGCCAAACTCCAACGCAACGCCGCCCGTATCCTCCTGGCTAATGGCCCCTGCGTGATAAAGATCCATAGCCGCCCCAATCGTGACGCCGAGAGAAATCGGGTCCATACCCTGCTCATTACATACAAAGTTTGCGTAGGTCAGCGCTTCAAGATCATTTACACCATTTGCCGCACCCAGTGCCCAGGCCGCTTCATATTCCAAACCGCCACTGACACCCTGATATTGCGGTTTATCCTTGACTGTGAAATGGGTGGGATCAATTTTGGATCGACGAGCGCATGAAATCGGGCAACCAAAGCAAGCGTGATTGGATACCAGATTCGACTGACCATCTGACTCTCTCACTTCCGCCATTGCTTCAGCGCCAATATCATGGGCGCCGTCAAACTGCACATCTTGCCCATTGCGGGTCGGCAGCGCTCCCACTTCGTTAATGACATTCATTAAAATCTGCGTGCCATGGGTTGGCAAGCCTTCGCCCGTCACCGCATTCTCCGCAAGAATCTCTTTTGCCGCGTTTGAGGTTTTCATCATCGCCATAGGGTCATTCACCTTTACGCCAACAGTGCCTCTGACCACCACAGCCTTAAGATTTTTGGAGCCCATTACGGCACCGACACCTGATCGACCGGCAGCCCGGTCCATATCATTCACAACAGCGGCATAAAGGACGCCGCTTTCACCCGCTAAACCAATCGATGCGACTCGGACATCCGGATCACCCCGACGTTCGCGAAGTGCAGTCTCGGTTTCCCAGACTGATTTACCCCATAAATCAGAAGCATCTTTCAGTTCTGCCTGATCATTAGTCATATCGAGGTAGACTGGAGACGCAGACTTGCCCTCAAAAATCACCATGTCCCAGCCCGCGTTCTTCAGTTCGGCGCCAAAAAAACCGCCCGAATTAGAGCAAGCAATAGCGCCGGTTAAAGGACCTTTGCAGACAACTGACCAGCGGCCTGAGGTAGGCGCAATCGTTCCTGTTAATGGACCCGTCGCGAATATCATTTTATTATCAGGCGAAAAAGGGTCGACTGTTGGATCGGTTTCTTCAACCAGATATTTAGTGGCTAAACCTCTCTGACCCATGTAATCATTTGCCCACTGCATATTTAAAGGCTCGCTTGTGCACGTGCCTGCACTTAGATCGATTCTCAAGATTTTTCCTGTCCAACTCATACTGCTATCCTCCTTCCTTAGTAAACGATTTAAACCGCAATTGATTTTTGACGACCCAACTTGGATCGAAAATTACTATCTTGTCTGTTAACTTGTCTATTAATTAAAATATTGTGCTGGTGCGAGCGATGTGCCCTAACCCTCCTGCCAACAACCTACTCCCTGCTTTTACCGATACCATCACCGTTTAAGCAATTCCTTCTTCGATACCCGCGGCCAGAATCGCATTCCGCCGCATTTTGTCGTATCCGGTACTATCCTCCGCGACAAAGGATAAGGCCGTTGTTGGGCATGCTTCAACACACATCGGTTCGCCGCCGCATAAGTCGCACTTAGTCACAACGCCTGAGTCAACGTCATAATTTATTGCCCCAAAGGGACAGGCGATCGTACACACTTTGCAGCCCACACAAACTTCGGCTGAAACTTCCTTTGCACCTGTCGATGAATTGACGGTTATGGCCTCAACAGGACAAACCACCATGCACCAAGCGCCTTCACACTGTGTGCACGTGGAGGGAACGTTTACAGCTCCACCGTCGAAAATCGTGATATCTATCACCGACTTTGAAGGATTAAACGCGCCAACCTTGCCGTATGAGCACATCATTTCGCACTGGTGACAACCGGTACACGCATCTGCTTCCATGACCAATGCTTTATGCATATCGAATTCCTTTAAAATACAC
Source organism: Pseudomonadota bacterium (assembly GCA_018672825.1). Lineage (GTDB taxonomy): Bacteria > Pseudomonadota > Gammaproteobacteria > Arenicellales > UBA868 > UBA868. Next base: position 80,437 of record JABHUE010000145.1, read on the forward strand.
TCAAATTACGTTTAAGAAGTCTGCGACATCTCCTTTCGCTGACCCCAATACCACCACTATATTACATTAGACGCGCTCAGTGAAACAGCTTCTGGGACGATACTGATCCCAAAATCATCAGTCGAAATTCCACATTGATTACATGATTATTTTGGCTTATCACTCACGCCAACCCATAAACGTTTTAGAACCTTAAACACTTTCAGGATAGGTGCAAATGTCAGACGCCAAGAAAATGATCTTAATGACTCTGAAGCTGCTGATTGTGGCGGCTCTCTTCGGGATTATTTTCTATAACGTCAACTGGATTGATACGGTCACGCATACCGATTTAAACGGGCATACCAATAAGCGCGAAGGCGCCGTCATTGGACCCTGGGATCAAAATCAAATCCAGTTTCAATTTAAGGACACTGAACAACAAGTTTCGATCAAAACGGGGGTCCAGGCCAATGGCTCTATGCTCTCCGTTTCGCCCGGTCTGCCGACTTATGTCCGAAATCTAGATGGCCCACTGTTCGCCGCGGGCGCCTTTTTGTTTTTTCTTTTTTTCTTGATTATTAACTCAAGATGGTGGTTTTTACTCCGCGCCAACGGATTAAACGTGCGATTTCTCGAGGCGCAGAAATATGGGTGGATCGGACTTTTTTTTAGCAACGCGCTACCGGGCGCCACAGGCGGAGATGTTATTAAGGCGGTTTACATTGCCCGGCACTGCTCCGGCGATAAAGTGCGCGCTATTGTCTCGATATTTGTTGATCGAGTTATTGGGCTTGTGTCTTTACTTTTCGTAGGCTTTATGGCCAGTCTTATGGCGATGGATCGCTTTCCTGTGTTTGCGAGCACAATCTGGCTTACTGGTATCGGTGTCTTATTTTTCTGCTTTTTATTAGTGAGTCCTAGCCTGCGAAAATTGATCCGATTTGATGCCATCGTCTCATGGCTGCCGCAGAAAATTGGCAAACTGATAAGTGAGCTTGATCAGGCGATCCTTTATTATCGTGAACATCTACAGGGAATCGGCCTTTGGATTCTCGCGAGCCCGCTGATCTACACATTGTTTATTGGTAGTTTTTACCTGATGTCGGAGAGTCTCGGGGTCGGCATTTCGCTCAAAGATTTATTTTTTATTGTGCCCGTAGCATCAGTTATTCAGGGAATTCCTATTGCGCCCGCAGGCTGGGGTATCGGGGAAGCCGCCTACGGCGCACTCATCGGAAAATTTGGGGCTGTCAGCCTTCCGGAAACCGTTGACGCCGAACAGATTATGAGAACCCGGGGCGTTGCGCTTTCAATTTTGCACCGAGTTCATGTCGTAGCATGGTCACTTCTGGGCGGGCTCTTCGTATTACTTGATAGAAAGCGTGAAGTTGAAAACCCGCCTAAAACGCCTCAATAAATCCAAACGAGAGCAATATTTTGACAGTATCTGACTCCTATCCTCACTTCGCGACCCGGCCGAAGCCGCACGCCGACGGCACGCTATCAGTGACGATTACGCATCTAGAAATGAAGCGGGCGCCATCGGGGCGCGCACTTGAATCTCCAGGCAGCGGGCTTGCGATTCTTCGAATCAAGCGCCCTACCGCTCCTTTTTATCGCTTCCTTTACAACCAAGTCGGTGCACGCTGGCTGTGGTACGAACGACGCGCGATGTCGGATAAAACGCTTAATGAAATTTTGAGTCACGAGAAGAACCATGTTTACGTCTTGCATCATGATGGTGATCCAGCGGGTTTCGTGGAGCTGAATCACCGGGATCAAAATGAAACCGAGCTGGCCTATTTTGGTCTTTTGCCAGCGCATATCGGAAAACGGCTGGGGCCCTGGTTTCTGGATTGGGCGGTTCGAACTGCTTGGCATACCCGTCCCAAACGAATCATCGTCAATACCTGCAATCTGGATCATCCTAAAGCCATCATCGTCTACCAACGAGCAGGCTTCAGGCCCTACCACCAAGAAGAGAAAACGATATCAGACCCACGTCAATCGCCGTTATGGAACACACCACCCGAGTAAGGGAAATCAATGAACCTGGAGATCGGTTCACGACTAGAAAATTCAGATAACGGTGTTCTCTTCAGGAGACCTCTGCCTGATCTCCTCTCCGGCTCAGCCACTCCTTTCGGTCTGGCGATCGTTTGCGTGCAAGCAGAAGATCAAGCATTGAGTCGGTCTTCTTTCCAGCATCCAGGCTGAGCTTAATGAGCCTCCGGGAACTTGCATCCATCGTCGTTTCTCGCAATTGCGCAGGGTTCATCTCGCCTAATCCCTTAAATCGCTGAACATTTACCGCACCCCTAATTTTTTCATTTTTTATCCTCTCAAGCGCTAATTCTTTTTCAGCGTCATCAAGTGCGTAAGCCACATGTTTGCCCACGTCAATTCGATAAAGAGGCGGCATTGACACGCATATTCGACCCGTCTCTACAAGCGGTCTGAAATGCCGGACGAAAAGTGCGCACAACAAAGTCGCAATATGCGCCCCATCCGAATCGGCATCAGCGAGAATGCAAACCCGTCCGTAACGAAGACCGGATGTATCGGTCGAGCCCGGATCAACCCCTAAGGCAACCGCGATATCATGAACAGACTGTGATCCGAGCACTTCTGCGGAATCAACTTCCCAGGTATTCAAAATTTTTCCCCTCAGGGGCAAGATCGCCTGAAACTCCCTATCCCGCGCCTGCTTGGCTGAACCACCAGCAGAATCACCCTCAACCAGAAAAATTTCTGTCCTCTCCAGATCTTCGCTCGTGCAATCTGCGAGTTTGCCGGGTAGTGTTGGCCCCGTCGTCGCCTTCTTCCGCTCAACCTGTCTCGCAGATCGCATCCGTAATTGCGCGCTTTCGATTGCAAGATTTGCAATCTGTTCTCCTTTTTCGGAATTTTGATTAAGCCAAAGACTAAATTGATCCTTAACAACGGCGGCTGTGACTGATGCGGCATCACGAGACGAAAGACGGTCTTTGGTTTGGCCGCTAAACTGGGGGTCTTTCATTCGCAACGATAGTACATAGGCACACTTCTGCCAGACGTCTTCAGGCGCAATCTTTACGCCGCGAGGAACCAAAGAACGGAACTCGCAAAATTCACGAATAGCCTCGGTCAGTCCAGTTCGAAATCCACTGACATGACTTCCCCCTTGGGTGGTCGGGATCAAATTAACATAGCTTTCCTCAAATCGCTCCGATCCCTCGCTAAACCAAGTTAGCGCCCAATCAACCTGTTGCTCTTTTTGCATGACATGCCCGACATGGGGCGGGTCTGGCACCAGCGCCGAACTGCCCAGTTGGGCCACCAAATAATCGAGCAGTCCATCCTCGTATTCCCAGCTTTCATCATTTTTCTTGTTCCCTTGATCAAAAAAGTCGATTCGAAGGCCGGAACAGAGGACTGCTTTTGCGCGAAGCAGTCTTTTAAGGCGCGAAACTGAGATCGACGGAGAATCAAAAAAGATCGGATCTGGCCAAAATTGAATCGTGGTGCCTGTATTTCGGGCACCTACCTTGCCAACAGGCTTTAACGGCCCTGTCGGCACACCATCTCGAAAACGCATAGCGAACTCTTTACCATTTCGCTTTACCTTAACCTCGAGACTGCTCGAAAGCGCATTCACCACCGATACGCCGACCCCGTGAAGACCGCCGGAGAAAGTATAAGATTTATCCGAAAACTTTCCACCTGCATGGAGTCTGGTCAAAATGACCTCAACCGCACTGACCTTCTCCCCTTTATGTTGATCGACCGGCATACCCCGACCATCATCTGAAACTGAGACAGAATCGTCTTTGTGTAACGTGACTGAAATTCGCCGCGCGTAACCGCCAATGGCTTCATCGACACTGTTGTCCACCACCTCCTGAATAAGGTGGTTAGGTCGATCGGTCTGGGTATACATCCCGGGGCGTTTGCGCACCGGCTGTAGCCCTGTAAGGACTTCAATCGCAGAAGCGTCGTAATTTGCCGCCATGATTCAAATACGCAGGTCTTAGGATGCGGGCAATCATACACGAACCGATCTTTGTTTTAGAGCATTTAAAAGGGGTATCATTGGAATTCGTCACAGATTTTTGCAACTCTGGAACGCGGCGCCAGTGCTGAGATAAAATCTACCCGATTTAAACGAGTTGCAGCACTCTGTTCATCGACAAACGAGGCTTGGCCATGGCCAAACAAACCCCATCACGGGTTGGTGATTTTGAAAAATCCTTATCGGAGCTCGAGAAGATCGTCGAGCGCATGGAGGACGGCGAACAATCTCTGGAGATATCTCTCAAAGATTTTGAGCGCGGGATGACGCTCGTACGACAGTGCCGAGACAGTCTCGTAAGCGCTGAGGCCAAAGTCCAGCAACTGATCGAAAAAAATGGGAAACTGGAATCGGTCTCTCTTGATTCAGATAAAACATAATCGTGGATCATGACCTCAGCGTAAATTGGTCACGTTGGCGGGAGCGCGTAGATAACCAGCTCAACACGCTGATCCCCCAGCCCCATATCTCTCCTGTCACCCTGCACGAAGCGATGCGTTATGCCAGTATTGGAGCAGGTAAACGCTACCGTGCTGCTCTGGTTTATGCCTCAGGACAAGCCTTGGGAGCTGAGGATGCCCAACTTGATAACGCCGCCTGTGCGGTAGAGCTTACTCATGCATTCTCTTTGGTTCATGACGATTTACCCGCAATGGATGACGATGATCTAAGGCGGGGTAAACCGTCGTGCCATCGCGCTTTCGACGAAGCAACTGCGATTCTTGCCGGTGATGCACTCCAGACGCTAGCCTTCGAAGTGCTAAGCGCAAAAAATGACAGTGCCAGTTTTACTGAAAATCAACTGGAAATGATTCGAACTTTGGCCATTGCTACCGGATCACTCGGTCTCGCAGGTGGGCAGGTTATTGATTTGAGCCTAGTTTCGCAATCCGCGAAGACGGATACGTTGAAAACAATGCACCAAATGAAAACAGGCGCGCTCATTGAAGCATCTGTTCAACTCGGCGGCCTAAGCGCATTTGCCGACTCAAAACAGCTTGAGAGACTGCGCCACTTTTCAAGACCGCTCGGGCTCGCGTTCCAGGTTGTTGATGATATTTTAGATGGCGCGGCGGATACGGCAACACTGGGGAAGCCCGCTGGCGCCGATCAGGAGAAAATGAAACCCACCTATCTCAGTGTTATGGGAGAAACAGCTGCGAGGGACTATGCCAAAGAGCTTATTGATAGTGCAATTCAGGCGCTTGACGGGGCTAATCTTGAAGGTAGACTGCTGACCGCTCTGGCTAAGTTCACTTTAGAACGATCGTTCTAGCGATAATGTTCTGGAAATAATCTTCGTCTTCATACTTTTATCTGACGACTTTCAGTCCTATGCCTTCCAAACAATCCAGCTCTTTTCTAAATCAGATTGATACACCTGCTGACCTGCGCGCGCTGCCGACGAAGGCGCTAGAACCTCTAGCTGATGAACTCAGGGAATATCTAATCGATATCGTTTCTGAGACGGGTGGACACCTCGCACCTGGCCTCGGCACTGTCGAACTTGCGATCGCACTGCACTATGTATTCAACACACCTGTCGATAAATTGGTATGGGATATTGGTCACCAAGCCTATCCCCACAAAATTCTGACGGGTCGACGGGAACAAATGCAGACCATTCGAAAAGCGGGCGGGCTATCCGGCTTTTTGAAACGAACCGAAAGCGAGTTTGATAGTTTCGGTGCTGGTCATTCGAGCACGTCGATTAGTGCCGCTCTTGGAATGGCAATCGCCGCAAAAATAAAGGGGGAATCAAACCAGGTCGTCGCGATTATTGGCGACGGTGCGCTTACCGCGGGTCAGGCCATGGAGGCGCTCAATAATGCTGGTGATCTCGACGCCAATTTACTCGTGGTTCTGAATGACAATGAAATGTCGATCTCAAGAAACGTCGGCGCGCTATCCAATTACCTCGCTCGAATCCTTTCAGGCCGAGCTTATACATCGGCTCGCGAAGGAAGCAAAACCGTGCTCGGCACCGTGCCGCCGGTGCAAGCTTTTGCTCGCCGATGGGAAGAACACCTGAAAGGCATGGTCATGCCGAGCACGTTGTTTGAAGAGCTTGGTTTTAACTATATCGGGCCAATCGATGGGCATGATATCCATACGCTCGTTGCGACTCTTACGAACATGAAATCGATGACCGGGCCACGCTTTCTCCACATCGCCACTCAAAAAGGTAAAGGTTTTAAACCTGCTGAGGGCGAGCCCATCGCCTATCATGGCATTGGACCTTTTAATCCAGACACCGGAAAAGTTGAAAAGAAGCCTAGCCAAAGAACATATACCCAGGTTTTTGGTGACTGGCTCTGCGATATGGCAGCAGAAGACAACCGACTCATCGGAATAACGCCTGCGATGCGCGAGGGATCAGGGCTTGTTCGATTTGCCGAGCAGTATCCTGATCGATATTTTGACGTTGGAATTGCTGAGCAACATGCCCTCACATTTGCTGCAGGAGCCGCATGCGACGGACTCAAGCCCGTCGTTGCGATTTACTCGACTTTTCTACAACGCGCCTACGATCAGTTGATTCACGACATTAGCGTTCAGAATCTTGATGTCACTTTTGGGATTGATCGCTCGGGAATTGTTGGGGCAGACGGTCCCACTCATCAAGGTGCTTTTGATCTGAGTTTCTTGCGTTGCGTGCCTAACATGGTTCTGCTCGCACCCTCTAACGAATCAGAATGTCGCGATATGCTCTACACCGCCTTTCTTTACAACGGTCCGGCAGCGGTAAGGTATCCCCGTGGATCCGGGCCCGGTGAAGTTGAATCTACAGAAATGAGGGCTATTCCCATCGGGAAAGGTGTTGTAAAACAATCGGGCACCCGTGTCGCTTTGCTTGCGTTTGGCACAATGGTCAATCCTGCTCTTGCAGCAGGCATCGAGCTGGATGCGACTGTGGTCAACATGAGGAGCGTGAAACCCTTGGACAACGAGCTCATTCTGGAAATGGCCGAGTCTCATGAGATCGTCGTTTCGATAGAGGAAAATACTATTAAGGGTGGCGCAGGTGCAGGGATCGCTGAGGTGTTATCCGCAGCCGGATGTCCCACTCCAATTCTTATCTTGGGACTGCCTGATCAACATGTCGATCAAGGTGAGACGGGGCCAGTCCTTACTGATTTAGGCCTAGATGCGGCCGGGATCGTTGCTTCTGTTAGAAAAAGAATGGCGCTGAAGACAACGGCTTCACGCTAAGCTGTTTGTTTTTCAGATAAAATACTCCAATACCATCAAACTATTCCTGAAACCTCACATGCTCGAAATAGAAACCGAATCTCACAACGTGAACGAAATCGAGGACGTCCAGGGGAGTCCTGACACTCGAAATATCACCATAGACAAAGTCGGCGTTAAAGATCTCCGTCACCCGGTCCGTATTCAGGATAGGAGTGGTCATGATCAGCACACTGTTGCTAACTTCAGTATGTTTGTTGAGCTGCCCCATAATTTCAAGGGCACTCACATGTCACGATTTGTTGAGATATTGAGTCGTCATGAAAGGGAAATATCGGTTCAATCTTTTCGCTCAATGTTGCAGGAAACTCGTGATCACTTGGATGCCGGCACGAGTCATATCGAAATGGCGTTTCCATTCTTCCTCGAAAAAGCAGCGCCAATAACCGGCGTCAAAAGTTTAATGGACTACCAGGTGACGTTCGTAGGCGAGGCGATTGATGATGAAGTCTCGACGGAGGTTAGAGTCGTAGTGCCGGTCACCAGCTTGTGCCCATGTTCAAAGAAAATTTCTCAATACGGCGCTCACAACCAGCGGTCTCACGTCACCGTCGCGGTAAAATCTAAGGCGTTCATCTGGATCGAGGAAATCATCGATATTGTGGAGCAAGAAGCCAGCTGTGAGCTCTACGGACTGTTAAAACGTCCTGATGAAAAATATGTCACTGAAAAAGCTTACGAGAATCCCAAATTCGTTGAGGATATGGTTCGTGACGTTGCCGGAAGACTCAATAGCGACGATCGCATTTTAAAGTACACGGTAGAAGCTGAGAACTTCGAATCCATCCATAATCACTCAGCCTACGCGCAGATCAATTTCTCTCGCGATCTCTAACGTTACTAAAACACGGATTGATTTTTTGGTGACTATTTGGCGTCACGATCGGTTTAACAATTAATCGATCGGCGTCGGCCACGTATCGGAAAGACGATATCCAGTGGGCCAGGGGTCTTTCGGATCTATCATGTGTTGATGGGTGCCCGTAATCCAGGCGCGGCCTGCAACAGACGGTACGATCGCAGATTTTCCATTTGCTAATTGAGTCACCGCTTCGATTTGACAATTAAATTCAGAATCAATCACTGATTCACCCACAAATCTATCCCCCGGCATCAGTAGACCGCGCTCATGCAACACCGCCATCCTCGCACTACAGCCAGTGCCGCACGGGGATCGATCTAATTTACCCGGTTGGATCACAACAGTATGCCGACCCCTGATTTGCCCCCCTTCTTCCTTAATTGGGCAGGTGAGCATACAAAAAGAGAGGTGTGACCAGTTTTTATTCTCAGGGTGCGAAAAACCGATTTGCTCATTGGCCGCTCTTATGATTTTTTGTCCAGACGCAACCATGTCACGTGCCTCGTCCGGCGAGACTGAAAAGCCAATTGACTCGGCATCAACTAAACAAAAACTATCCCCTCCGTACGCGGTATCGACCGAAATTGATCCCAGGCCTTCCACCTCAATCACTTGATCGAGCTTGTCGACGAATGATGGCACATTGGTAATTTGAACCGACGACACAACGCCATCCGAACAAAATGCCTTAGCTTTTACCAATCCGCCGGGTGCTTCCAATAGAACCTCAGTTACCGGCTCTTGCATCGGCAGAATTCCAGTCTCCAGAAGCACGGTCGCGACGCAAATCGCATTTGATCCAGACATCGGCGGGAAAAACGCCGCCTCCATGATAATAAACGCGGCATCAGCTCGAGGATCCACGGGAGGAACTAAAAGATTCGCGTGGCGAAAGATTCCGCCTCGGGGCTCGTTGAGTAAGAAATCCCGCAAATCACTTTGCTGCTCCAGTGCGCGAGATTGGGTCCACAAGGTATCACCCTTCGGAGGCGACACGCCACCAACTATGACGTCTCCAGGCTCCCCTTCTGCGTGACAACTAACAACCTGAATATTTTTTGAGCTGCGCATGACAGTAACTCCATTTTATTAATTTTCAATCTGAACTGACTTATCAGATTAACGGGGGATCGAGCATTTGATCTGCCCACCAACTTTGATCGGGGCCTTGCCACTGAAAACGGATTAGATCAACACGGCCCTTGGAATCGAATTGTATCCCTTCATTATCAAGCAACCGCTGCTGTTCAGCATCAATTAATCCATCGGAGCGGATACTGATCTGGCCTCGACTATTGATGACCCGATGCCACGGCACTGTGTCAGTAGGAGCGACCGCCATCGCGTAACCCGCCTGCCTCGCCGAACATCCCGCTAGTTTTGCAATCTGTCCGTAAGTCGCCACCTTCCCCCGCGGCACCCCCATCACCAACGTATAGATTCGTTGATAAACCCCGAGCATCTTAAAGTATCAGGATCAGCTGGCTAAGCGATTACTTCCAGTCCGCCATCACCAAACAATATCTTGGCGAGCGTAACTATCGGCACCTTAAGGTCTGCCAATGCCTCACGACCGCCCTCCGAAGGTTTTTCAATCGCACACCCGATCCCGCAAAGACATGCCTGGCTCTCATGGACCAACGATGACAACGCGCGTAAAGTTGCCCCCGTCGCCAAGAAATCATCGATAACTAA